>NZ_PVXN01000074.1 GCF_002995795.1 Clostridium thermopalmarium DSM 5974 | reverse complement strand
AAATAATATCTGGTGGTTATGGCTTGAAGGTAACACCCGTTCCCATTCCGAACACGAAGGTTAAGCTTCAAAGCGCCGATGGTACTGCACTGGAGACGGTGTGGAAGAGTAGGTCGCTGCCAGGTAAATGTGGCTGGATAGCTCAGTCGGTAGAGCAGAGGACTGAAAATCCTCGTGTCCCTGGTTCGATTCCTGGTCCAGCCACCAAATACTAAAAAATTAAAGTAAAAAACATATATCTGGTGATTATGGCTTGAAGGTAACACCCGTTCCCATTCCGAACACGAAGGTTAAGCTTCAAAGCGCCGATGGTACTGCACTGGAGACGGTGTGGAAGAGTAGGTCGTTGCCAGGTAAATATGGCTGGATAGCTCAGTCGGTAGAGCAGAGGACTGAAAATCCTCGTGTCCCTGGTTCGATTCCTGGTCCAGCCACCAATATATGATTCACTAGCTCAGTCGGTAGAGCACTTGACTTTTAATCAAGTTGTCCGGGGTTCGATTCCCCGGTGGATCACCAAAAAGCACTTCATAATACAAATGAAGTGCTTTTTTTTTATAAGTTTTGACTGCTATATTCATAGGAAATCTATTTTTTTATGTTTTTATATGGTATTATAGATAGGTAAGTTTCTAACTTACAAATAAATTTAAAGGAGCTTAAAAATGGAGAATAAAGTTTTAGCTAAAGTTAATGGAAAAGAGATAACAGAAGCAGATATCCAATCTGCAATTGCAAGATTTCCAAGAGAAAGGCAAGCTTTTTTTGCTACAGAGCAGGGAAAACAACAATTATTAGATCAATTCATTGCATTTGAATTATACTATAACCATGCAAAGGATACTGAAATAGAGAATTCAGAAAAGTTTATTCAAGCAATGGAAATAGCAAAGAAAGAAATTTTAACTCAAATGGCTATAGATAATGTGCTTTCTGAGGTAAAGGTTACAGATAAAGAGGTAGAAGACTATTATGAAGCTAATAAGCAAATGTTTAAAACAGGAGAAACAGTAGAAGCAAGACACATTCTTGTTGATTCAGAAGAGTTAGCTAATGAAGTAGTGGAAAAGATAAAGAATGGTATGCTTTTTGAAGAAGCTGCTAATAAATATTCAACATGTCCTTCAAAAGCTGCAGGTGGAAACTTAGGTAGATTTGGAAGAGGACAAATGGTTCCTGAATTTGAAAAAGCAGCATTTGAATTAAACATAGGGGTATTGAGTGAGCCAGTTAAAACTCAATTTGGTTATCATATTATAGAAGTTCAAAGTAAACAAGAAGCAGAAATACAGCCATTTGATAAAGTTAAGGATATGATTAAAGCAAACTTGACACAGGAAAGGCAAAACTTTAGATATATGAGTGTTCTTGATGAATTAAAAGAAAAATATACTGTAGAAATAAACAAGTTCTAATGTCTTTTAAATTTATAAAGTTATGTATTTAACAGTAAAAATATTATAAAATGCTTAGTTGTAATTGATAAAGAATAAGTGGAGAGTGGATAATTAAGAATAAACAAGATAATTAGGAAGGCTTAATTATAAAATTATCAATCAACACTCTCCATTAGTAACTATGAATATTTTGTCGTATACTACTCCAAGCGTATCAACATAATAAAATTTGAGAAAAATAAAGAAATATATAAATATATAGATTTAATTTGAATTAGAGAGGTAAATTCTTTAGATTAACACTTATATTTGTGATAATATAGTCCATGTCGTCACGAAAGACGGCAGAAAGTGGTTAACAACTCACAATTATATGTGTTTTTAAGAAATTAAAGATTAAGTTAAAAAATGTTGACAAACTAAAACAAGTTTGTTATACTGAATAAGCTGTTAGATGACAGCGAAAAATAAAAGATTTGGTCTTTGAAAATTAAACAGAATTAAGGTAAATAAAAGCCAGTCAATGACTTATGAGTAGATTAAACTTTTAATATGAGAGTTTGATCCTGGCTCAGGACG
>NZ_PVXN01000073.1 GCF_002995795.1 Clostridium thermopalmarium DSM 5974 | reverse complement strand
AAATAATATCTGGTGGTTATAGCTTGAAGGTAACACCCGTTCCCATTCCGAACACGAAGGTTAAGCTTCAAAGCGCCGATGGTACTGCACTGGAGACGGTGTGGAAGAGTAGGTCGCTGCCAGGTAAAACATGGATCTTTAGCTCAGTTGGTTAGAGCAACCGGCTCATAACCGGTTGGCCCGGGGTTCGAGTCCCTGAAGGTCCACCATGTGGGGGTATAGCTCAGCTGGGAGAGCACCTGCCTTGCACGCAGGGGGTCAAGAGTTCGAATCTCTTTATCTCCACCAAGCAGCCTATTTAGGCTGCTTTTTTATATTGAACCATATCATCGATTAACAATAGAGGTATCAATTAGTGTAGCAAAAAATAAATTGATGAGTGTGCCCAGTATTTAGACTAGTTGTACCGTAAACAAAGTATATATGCCTGCCTTTGTCATATCCAATTCCTCTTTTAAAATTGTTAATAAAAGTTTGTCATATTTTATAATATGGACAAGCTTAAAAGGGTCACTATTTAAAATAATTAATTTTGATTAATTATATCTGAAAATAACTCTTGACAAAATATTTACAGTCGAGTAAAATAAATTCTAAATTAAAAATTAAATAGCATAAAAATCTTATCAAGAGTGGTTGAGGGACTGGCCCTATGAAACCCGGCAACAGCTATCTTAATTCATTAAGATAGAAATGTGCTAATTCCTGCAGGAGTTTTCCTGAAAGATAAGAAGTGACAGAATCTTTTATTGTGGATTTGAAAATTGTTTTATGCCACTTCTTATTTTAGAAGTGGTTTTTTTATTGAAAAAAACTTCTGTAAATCTTAGAATAGGCTTTTATCTAGTAAAGCATTTATTAAGTTAAATATTTTACTTTAGTATGATATCTTATTAAAACTTTAATAACGTAATCTAATAAAATATAGGGGGCGTTCTTATGACTGGTATAGCTATATTAGGAAATGGAACTGTAGGCTCTGGGGTAGAGGAACTTATAAATAAGAATATTAAAAAGATAAAGGACAGAACTGGAGAAGAAATAAGGATAGCAAAAATACTGGTAAGGGATATAAATAAACACTTAGGACAAAGTGATGCAAGCTTGTTAACAGATAAGATTGAAGAGTTATTTAATGAAGATATAGACATAGTTGTGGAGGTTATGGGTGGAATTAACCCTGCTTATGAGTATATAAAAAAGTTTCTTAATATGAAAAAGCATGTGGTAACTGCTAATAAAGATTTAATAGCTAAACATGGAGAAGAACTTTTAAGTTTAGCTAACAAAAATCAAGTTAAGCTACACTTTGAGGCTAGTGTGGGAGGTGGAATACCAATACTGAAACCTTTAAGCGAGTGTTTAGCTGGAAATGAAATACGATGTGTCAAAGGAATATTAAATGGTACTACCAATTTTATTCTCTCTAAAATGTACAACGAGAACATGGGGTATGATAAAGCGCTTAAGATTGCTCAAGAATTAGGCTTTGCAGAAGCTAATCCTGAATCTGATGTAATGGGTTATGATGCTGCTAGAAAGTTGTCTATATTGTCTACAATTGCATATGGGAAAAAGGTTGATTGGCAGGAAATTAAAACTATTGGAATAACTGAAATTGATGAAACAGATATACAGTGTGCAAAAGAGGCAAATTGTAATATAAAACTGCTAGCTATGAGCAGTAAAGATGATAAAGGGATATATGCAGCAGTAAGGCCAGTATTGGTTAGCAGAGGAAGTCAAATTGCCAAGGTTGAGGATGAATTTAATGGAATATCTGTTGAAGGAGATGCTGTTGGTGATATGTTTTTCTATGGCAAAGGGGCAGGAAAACTTCCTACAGCTAGTGCAGTATTTGGAGATATAGTAGATATTATAGAAAATAAAGGCAGGAAAATGTTATTCCCAGTTAGAGAAAAAGCAGAAGTTTATGGACTATGGAAACAAAAGTCTGAATGGATGCTTAGGATTAAGTGCAAAAATAGAGTAGAAACAATGTGCGCTTTAGGGGAGCTTTTTAGCAAGTGCTGTTTCTCTAATGCAAAGGGTAAAGATGGTGATGAAGTGGTTGCTTTTGTTGAAAGTGAAAGCGAAGAGATTTTAGATTCTATGCTCAATAAGCTTAATAACCAAAATTCTATTTTAGATGTAAAGAAGTTTATAAAACTAGATAATTGAATTCAACTTAAATAAAAAGGGGGAAACAATAATGAGTAATGATTGGAAAAAGGGAACTATATGTATACAAGGAGGATATACTCCAAAATCAGGGGAGCCGAGAGTACTTCCTATATATCAGAGCACAACTTATAAGTATAATGATCCAGACGAGGTTGCAGCTTTATTCGATTTAGAGGCAGATGGACATATGTATTCAAGAATAAGCAATCCTACTGTAGCTGCTTTTGAAGAGAAGGTAGCACAACTAGAAGGTGGAGTTGGATCTGTTGCTGTATCAGCAGGGCAAACAGCAACGACTTTAGCAATTTTAAATATTTGCAAAAGTGGTGAACATATAGTAGCTGCATCAACTTTATACGGAGGAACATTTACTCTTTTATCGTCTACTTTAAAGAAGTTTGGAATAGAAGTGAGTTTTGTAGATCCAGATGCAGATGAAGAAGAAATATTGAAGGCATTTAGAGATAACACTAAGGCAATCTTTGGGGAGACTATAGGAAATCCAGGGTTGAATGTATTGGATTTTGAAAAGTTCTCAAAAATTGCAAAGAAGAAGCAAGTACCTTTTATCGTAGACAATACTATAGCAACTCCATATCTTTGCAATCCGTTAAAGTTAGGAGCTAACATAGTTACCCATTCTGCTACAAAGTATATCGACGGGCATGCATCAAGCATAGGAGGAATTATCGTAGACGGAGGAAACTTTAATTGGAATAATGGAAAATATCCTGAACTCACAGAACCAGATCCAACTTACCATGGCATTGTATATACTGAGAAATTTGGAAATGCAGCATATATAGTAAAGGCTAGAGTACAGCTTTTAAGAGATTTAGGGGTTTGCACAAGTGCTTTCAATGCATATTTGTTTAATCTCGGTCTTGAAACTCTTCATTTAAGAATGGAAAGACACAGCGAGAATGCATTAAAGTTAGCTAAGTATCTAGAAAAGAATAAAAAAGTAAGCTGGGTAAGCTATCCGCTACTAGAAAGTCATCCTACTTATGAATCAGCTAAAAAATATTTGCCTAATGGTGCGAGTGGTATTTTAACCTTTGGAGTTAAAGGTGGAGTCGAAGCTGGAAAGCAATTTATAAGAAATCTAAAATTAGCTGCTTTAGTTGTTCACTTAGGAGATGCTAGAACTTCAGTAATTCATCCAGCAAGCACAACCCATAGACAGCTTACGGAAGAAGAACAAATAGCAGCAGGAGTTGCTCCAGATTTAATAAGAGTATCTGTAGGAATTGAAGATATAGAAGATATAATAAAGGATTTTGAACAGGCTTTAGAAAATTTAGCTTAAATCCTTAAGCAGTAAAAGGAAAGGGTAGAAACTATGCCAGTAATTATTCCGGGAAATCTTCCAGCGGCTAAAATTCTCATGAGGGAAAATGTTCCAATAATATATAAAGAAACATTGCATGAAGAGTTAAATACCATACAAATAGGAATTTTAAATTTGATGCCTACAAAAGTTCAGACAGAAACTCAACTGTTAAGATTACTTGGAAGTACCCAACTAAATGTTGAGGTGAAGCTTATTTATGTTAAAGAACATAAGTGTAAAAATACTCCTAAGGAGCATTTACTTAACTTTTACAGCACTTTTAAAGAAATAAAAAATAAAAAGTTTGATGGATTCATAATAACAGGGGCACCTATTGAACATTTAGAATTTGAAGAGGTGGATTATTGGGAAGAGTTAAAGGAGATAATGGATTTTTCAGTTAAAAATGTTACATCAACTCTTCACATATGTTGGGGAGCGCAGGCAGGGTTATATTATCATTTTGGAATTCCTAAATATTCTTTAGATAAAAAATTATTTGGCATTTTTTCGCATAGAATAAATGATAAGGGCATAAAGCTTTTAAGGGGCTTTGATGATGAGTTTTATGCTCCTCATTCAAGATATACAGAGGTTTTAAAAGAGGATATAGAGAAAGTTCCAGAGCTCACCATATTATCAGAGTCAGAAGAAGCTGGAGTATATCTTGCCTACGCTAATAATGGAAAACAAATTTTTGTTACAGGACATTCAGAGTATGATGCTTGTACTTTAAAGGAAGAATATGAGAGAGATATATCAAGGGGGCTTAATATAGATATTCCGAAGAATTATTTTTTAAAAGATGATCCAAATGGTGAACCATTAGTAAGGTGGAGAGCTCATGCAAATTTATTATTCTCAAATTGGTTAAAATATTATGTATGCAAGGATAGTTCTTATAATAATAACTAAATATAATATAAGCTAAAAAAGCCACCAGTTTTCTGGTGGTTTTTTAGACTACTAAATTTTTGAATTTATTGCAAAGCAAAAAGTTATTAAAAACATGAGGGGAATTAAATATAATAATTAACTCCCATTATGATAATTATTTTATTCTAATTTTTATGGAAAAACCATGATTTTTGTCACAATAAAAATGTTTTCTTAAAAAAGGATTAGTACTCTGTATTTACTAGCAGATCGTCTATTTTACAGCGTAAAACATTTGCAAGAACAGCTACTTTTTTAAGACTGGGATTCTTTTTATCTCCTCTTTCTAGTTCTTCTAAATAAGATTTAGAAATAGATGTTTCATATTTAGGATTTTTAGTAAGAGTCTCAATATCCCGAGAAGTGTAACCTAAATTTATTCTAAACTCTCTGACTTTTTTACCATCTAACATACAGAGTCCCCCTCGCATATTATATAGTTGTCCCTTATATAATTATATAATACGTTTTGGTAAAAAACTATAGTACTTATTAATAAAAAATGCTGCGCGTTTTTATTATTTGGTAACAAAAGATACAGATTATGATTTTTCCTTTAGTTATAATCTAACCTGTGATTGAGAAGGAAATTCATTGTAAATTAATTATATAAATTAGATTATAACGGAGGTTTTAAAATATGAGTATGTTTTGTTATCAATGCCAAGAGGCTGCTGGAGGAAAGGGCTGTACAGTTAAAGGAGTATGCGGCAAGACTGCAGATGTTGCTAATTTACAAGACCTTTTAATCTATGTTGTAAAAGGTATTTCAATATACAGTACAAAAGCAAGAGAAATTGGAGTTACAAATAAAAAAGTAGATAGATATATAGTAGAAAGTCTTTTCACAACTATAACTAATGCTAATTTTAATAGAAAAGATTTAGTTGAAAGAATAAAAGAAGGACTAGCTTTACGTGAAAAAATAAAAATGCAATTAGAAAAAGCTGGTGGTAAAATTAATGGTGCTTCAAATGAAGAAATAACACTATTTGGAAAGATAAAGAAGATTTTAGGAATAATACCTAAAGAACAGGGAGACAATCTACATGATGCAGCTTTATGGTTTGGAAGCAATGAAGCTGAATTAAAGAAAAAATCAGAGGAAGTTGGAGTTTTAAATACAGAAAATGAAGATATAAGATCTTTAAGAGAACTTTTAACTTACGGATTAAAAGGTATGGCAGCATACATGAAGCATGCATATAACTTAGGTTTTGAAGATGAAAATTTATATGGATTTATGCAAAGAGCTTTAGCTGAAACTTTAAATGATAAGCTAACAGTAGATGAATTAACAGCTTTAGTATTAGAAGCTGGTAAATATGGAGTAGATGCTATGGCCCTACTTGATAAGGCTAATACATCTACTTATGGAAATCCTGAAATTACAAAAGTTAATATAGGGGTTAGAAATAATCCTGGTATTCTAATTAGTGGACATGATTTAAAGGATATGGAAGAATTATTAAAGCAAACAGAAGGAACTGGAGTAGATGTTTATACTCACAGCGAAATGCTTCCTGCGAACTATTATCCAGCATTCAAAAAGTATAAACACTTTGTAGGAAACTATGGGAATGCATGGTGGCTACAAGATAAGGAATTTGAAAGCTTTAATGGACCAATAATCATGACAACAAACTGTATAGTTCCTCCAAAGGCTTCTTATAAAGATAGAATGTATACAACAGGAGCTACATCAGTTGAAGGTGTTAAACACATAGCAGATGGCAAAAATGGTAAGGCTAAAGACTTCTCAGAAGTAATAGCTCATGCTAAAAAGTGTAAGCCACCTGTAGAAATAGAAAAGGGAGAAATCATAGGCGGATTTGCTCATAATCAGGTATTAGCTTTAGCTGATAAAGTAGTTGAAGCAGTTAAGAGCGGAGCAATCAAGAGATTCTTCGTAATGGCAGGATGTGATGGAAGAATGAAGAGCAGAAATTACTATACAGAATTTGCAAAGGCTCTACCAAAAGACACAGTAATTCTTACAGCAGGATGTGCTAAATATAAATACAATAAGCTTGATTTAGGAGATATCGGTGGAATTCCAAGAGTACTAGACGCTGGACAATGTAACGACTCATACTCATTAGCAGTAATAGCTCTTAAATTAAAAGAAGTATTTGGACTTGATGATATAAATGAATTACCAATTTCATTTAACATTGCATGGTATGAACAAAAGGCTGTAATAGTATTACTTGCATTATTACACTTAGGAGTTAAAAACATTCATTTAGGACCAACTCTACCAGCATTTTTATCACCAAATGTAGCTAAAGTTTTAGTTGATAACTTTGGTATTGCTGGAATTGGAACAGTAGAAGATGATATTAAATTATTCATGGGACAATAGTAAAAAATATTTATAAATATTAAAGAGTGCAAAATCCGGAGAAGTTTTTGCACTCTTTAAATTTTCTATTTTTAATTAAAAATAAATTAGAAGATTATATAAGTTTTAAAGTTAAAAATACTAACATATTTATAAAATAGGCATTATGATTAAAAAAGTATTTTTAATGAAAGGTATAATTAGAATGAAGAAGTTTGATATAAAAGGAATTTCTAAAAGTGGTGTAAAAGAAAAAATTATTATTTCAACAGGTCTAATTATATTAGTATATTTGCTCGTTTCTTTATATTTTGCTACTCATTTATTTTTTAACACAGAAATAAATGGAGTTAATGTGTCATTAAAGACACGTGATGATATAATACATACAATTAAAATAAATTTTGAGGATTACAAGCTGAGATTAATAGAAAGAGATGGGGAATCAGAAGAAATACTGGGAGAAGATATAGGAATACATATTAATGAAAAAGCTGATATTGATAAGGTTTATTATGATCAAAATTCACTTAAGTGGATAGGTTCATTATTTGGAAAGTCAAGATACTATGTAGATGGTTTAGTTACTTATAATAAGAATAATTTAAATAATAAGATAGATGAACTAAAATGCTTAAACAAAAATATTGTGGAACCTAAGAACGTAAGCTTTAAGTATTCTAATGGATCCTATGAAGTGATTAAAGAGGTGTATGGAAATAAAGTAAATAAAGATAAACTAAAGGCTGCCATAGAAATGAGCATAATGAAAGGAGAAAGAGATTTAGATCTAGATAAAAAACTTTGTTATGAAAATCCAAAGTATACTCTAAATTCTAATAAGACCCCTAAAACTAAAAAATTATTAAATAAATATGTAAAAGCAGATATTACATATTTATTCGGAAATAAAAAAGAAAGATTAGATGGAAACACAATAAATCAATGGCTTATTGTTGATGAAAACTTAGATGTAGTAATAAATAAAATGGCAGTAATGAAGTATATTAGAGACTTAGGTAGAAAATATGATACGGTTGGTATATCAAGGAAATTTAAAACTTCTGTAGGCAAAACAGTGGAAGTTAAAGGAGGGCTTTATGGATGGAAGATTAACCTTCATGATGAGTCTGAGGCATTAATTGAAAATATAAAGTCTGGTGAAATAATTGAAAAGGAACCTATATATACTCAAAAGGCCTTGTCAAGAGAGGGAAATGAGATAGGTAATACATATGTAGAAATCAATATCACAAGGCAACATTTATGGTTTTATAAAAATGGAAAGCTTATAACTCATGGAGCTGTAGTAACAGGCAATCCTAATAGAGGGCACTCTACTGTGCTGGGCACATATATGCTAAATTATAAACAAAAGGGGGCAACGTTGACAGGCCCTGGTTATGAAGCAGAAGTAACTTATTGGATGCCGTTTTTTGGGAATATAGGAATACATGATGCAACTTGGAGACATTCCTTTGGAGGAGATATATATAAAACAAATGGGAGTCATGGATGTGTAAATGCTCCATTGTATTTAGCTAAAAAAATTTATGAGAATATAGAAGATGGAACACCGATTATTTGCTATGAGGAGTAGAAATGTAGATGTAACTATTTAGTTAATTTTATATATAGACTTATGACTTTTTATTAAAAGGTAGATATAATATGTTAGTAAGATTATATTTAAATAAAACTTTTATATAATTATAAGTTATGTGTGAGTTAAGCTAGTAATATTGAAGAAACGGTCATACATAATCTTAAGGAGGGATTTGTTTGATTGATTTTACTTTAGAAATGAAAAATATAAAGCCTATAGAGGATATAGAATTAAATAAGGATAATGTTGATATGGATATTAAAAAATCTATTATTTTATACAATAAGGCTATTGCAGAGATAAAAATAAATGATTTAAATTCTGCAATAAAGGATTTAAAAAAAGCTTTATCCTATAATGAAGATTTTGCTGAAGGAATGAGACTTTTAGGATTATGCTATGTTAATAACCAAAAATATAAAAAGGCAGAAAATATATTTAAAGAACTTGCTGAATATGAAGAATATAGTGATTTGGCAAAAAAATATATAAGAAATTTGATGGTTGAGGGAGATATAACTAAAACTGTAAAGTCTACTGAAGATAATTCAAGCAATGATATTGATGGAAACCGAAATAAGAAAATTGTTATAGGAGTTTCCGTTCTAAGTGTTCTCATAGCTATTTTTACTATAAGTTTTATAATTGGAATAAACATTCCAAGTGCTTCAAAACAAGAGTTGGCTGCTAATAAGACTAAGAACTTGGCTGATAAAAAGACAAATAAGTCTTCGGATGAAAATAATAACGAAGATATGAGTAATACTGTATCAAGCGATATAACAAAAAATAATACAACAGAAACTACTGAACAACTAGATAATACAAGCTCCCAAGAAGATGATAATGACAGTTCATCATTATCAGATACAACTAAAAAGTCTTATGAAGATGAGAATATTAACAATGCACAAAACATGAAAAATACAAATTCTAATTATAAATCAAAAGATAATACAGGAAAAGTAAAATCCGATGATAAATCAAAGTCTTATACAGATATAAAGAGTATGTGGGATATATACAATGAAGGAAACAGATTATATAAGCAAGGAAAGTATAAACAAGCACTTCCGAAATTGAAGAAAGCTTATGAAATTAGGCCAAGTGAGGATCTTATGCCTTGGATTACTTATCAAATAGGGAATGCTTATAAGGAAACCGGCGACAATGTGAATGCTCTCATATTTTTCCACAAGGTAAAAGAAGAGTATCCTAATTCTGGGTATGTTTCTTCGGCTGATAGAGGGATTAAACAAATAGAAAAGGCCATGAGTGAAAAAGATAATGATTAGGAATTTTTGGTTTCATAGTTGTATATATGGTATAATATATTAATTAAGTGGAGAATACAACTCCATTAAGTATTATACTAGTAAGCAAAGGAGACTTTGGGTATGAAATCTAAAAGACTTATGGGAATTATATCATCATTTTTGCTTTTTACATCATTAATAGTATCTATACCAGTAAAGCAAGTTTATGCTGATGCTTATAAGGTTGTTACTCTCGGAGCGAACTTAACTCCTAAACAAAAAGAAGACATGCTAAAATATTTTGGGGTTACTAAAGAAGAAGCTAATGTAATAGAGGTAACAAATGAAGAAGAAAGAAAATATTTAGGTGATGTAGCAGATGCCAAGCAAATAGGGACAAAGGCTATATCATCTTCATATGTGGAACCTACAGAAAAAGGTGGGTTGGTTATATCCATAAATAATATGTATTGGGTTAGTGAAAGCATGATAAGAAATGCTCTAATTACTGCAGGCATAGAAAATGCTGTTGTAAAGGCATCAGCTCCATTTAATGTATCTGGGACAGCAGCTCTTACAGGAATACTAAAGGGATTTGAAAGTAGTGAAGGTGGACAAAAAATAGACGAGGATAAAAAGAAGGCTGCTAATGAAGAAATAGTGGTTACAGGGGATTTAGGAGAAAAGGTAGGAAAAGATGAGGCTGCTAAATTAATAAATGAAGTAAAAACAGAAGTTATCAAAGAAAAGCCTAAGGGAGCGAAGGAAATACAAAAAATAGTAACAGATGTAGCTGATGAATACAATGTTAAATTAAGCGATGAGGATGTTCAAAGAATAACAAATTTAATGAATAAAATAAATAGTTTAGATATAGATTTTAATGAAGTAAAGGATCAATTAAAGGATGTTACAAGTAAATTAAATAATGTATTAACAAGTGAAGAAGCTCAAGGTTTTTTCGCTAAGCTTTGGAGTGCAATAACAGCATTCTTTAGAGAACTTTTTTCATAAGATATAAATAAGATATAAAAATGAAGGGTAATTGCTAGAAATGAAGAGCGATTGCTCTTCATTTTTACATTTTATAAAATGTAAATGAAATATAAAATATACAAAATACACGTTCCTAGGAAACTTTTTCCCAAAATCTTTCGTAAGTATAAACAGATACAACTTTTAAAAATTTAGGAAAGAGGGATGAATATGAAATCAAAAACATTAATGAGTTGCATTGTAGCAGGAACTTTGTTATTCTCTTCATCAATAGCATTAGCAACAACTGCAGAAGGAATGCATAAAGATGCTCAAATAGTAGAAGATGTTAGACTTATAAGTGCACCTGTACAGAAAATGGAACAATCTCATTTTAAAAGTTATACAGGTATAATTAAGAGCATAGAAGATTATAAGGGTATAGAAGATTCTAAAATTGTGGAAGTTGAAGATAATCAAGGTGGAATAGCAAATTTTATAATATCCAAGGACACTTACTTTATAAATAATAATAAGTTAGAGATTGGTGTTAAAATAACAGGATATTATGATGCAACAAGACCAATGATAATGATATATCCACCTCAATATCCAGTTGAAGCTGTTGTAGTTGGAGATATAAAAGAATCAGTAAAGGTAGACTTATTTGATGAAAATCTAATAAGCGTAGATAACCAATTAAAGATAAAAGTTACAAATGATGTAGAAGTTGTTACACGAGATGGAGAGAAATATGAAGGAGAACTTAAAAACAAAAATCTATTAGTAATATATGATATTGCAACTAAAAGCATACCAGCTCAGACAAAGCCAATAAAAGTAGTAGTATTAGATAAGGAATCAAAAATGGACAATAATAATGATGCAGAGAATAAGAATATGAAGAATGAAGAGGTAGTGAAACTTTTGCTTCGAATGATAACTGCAATTATTAAATAGACACTAGGCATGGTAATAATATGTAGCCTACAATAATATAGGCATGTATTTCAACACTTTATCAATAAGAAATAGACATTTAGGAATTAATCTAAATGTCTATTTCTTTACAAGCTCTACTAATTAAAATAATGTTGTTGTCCATAATATACTTTGCCAAGCGTATCAATATAATAAAATTTGAGAAAAACAAAAAAATATATAGATATATAGAGCTAATTTAAGTTAAAATGACAAGTTATGTGGATCGTAGTTCATATTTGTGATAAGATAATCCATGTCGTCGCAAGATTTGACGAAAAATAAAAGATTTGGTCTTTGAAAATTAAACAGAATTAAGGTAAATAAAAGCCAGTCAATGACTTATGAGTAGATTAAACTTTTAATTTGAGAGTTTGATCCTGGCTCAGGACGAACGCTGGCGGCGTGCCTAACACATGCAAGTCGAGCGAGAAGAGCTCCTTCGGGAGTAATTCTAGCGGCGGACGGGTGAGTAACACGTGGGCAACCTACCT
>NZ_PVXN01000072.1 GCF_002995795.1 Clostridium thermopalmarium DSM 5974 | reverse complement strand
CGACTATACCAGCTACCTTTATGACAGCTGTATGTACAACTTATATATTAATAGCACCAGAAGGATTTAAATTATCAATGAGCATAGGTCTTCCTGTAGGAATAGTTGCAGCAGTTGCAGCTATAACAGGATTCTTAGTAGCAGCTAAAAAGGTTACTGCGAGGGTAGCAGCAGAAGCATAATAAGCAGTGATTACTAAAATATAAATGCAAACTTTATAAATATTTAGACTGTTGACAAATAAATTTTGTCAGCAGTCTTTTTTTCGTACGCCAACATTTATTAAGCATTTCATGAATACATAAAAGCATTTTATGTACTTTTTTTGATTTTTAATGAATAACATGAAAAATATGTTATAAAATATAATATAATGTTAATATAATAAATTTTAGGAGGTATGGCGAATGGTATCATTTATAGTATGTATTATTGCTTTAGTAATCGGCTTCTTTGTTTATGGCAAGTTCGTTGAAAAGGTTTTCGGAGCGGATGACAGCATAGAAACTCCAGCAGTAAGGCTTGAAGACGGCGTTGACTTTGTTCCAATGCCAGAGTGGAAGATATTCTTAATTCAATTTTTAAATATAGCAGGACTTGGACCTATATTTGGAGCTATAGCAGGGGCTATGTGGGGACCAGCAGCTTTCTTATGGATTGTGTTTGGATGTATCTTCGCAGGAGGAGTACATGATTATTTCTCAGGAATGTTATCAGTAAGACATGACGGAGCTAGTATACCAGAAGTTGTTGGTATGTATTTAGGAAATGGCTTTAAACAATTTATGAGAGTGTTCTCAGTTATATTACTAGTTTTAACAGGAGTTGTATTTGTAAGTGGACCAGCAGGAATATTAAATGGACTAATACCTTCAGTTAGCACACAAACTTTCTTATATATTATATTTGCATACTATGTAATAGCAACTCTTGTACCAATAGACAAGCTTATAGGAAAGATTTATCCTCTATTTGGAATATGCTTGCTAATAATGTGCTTTGGAGTTGGAGGAGCTATAATACTTGGCGGATATGATATACCAGAAATACCAACTCATCTTTACAATATGCATGCTAAAGGATTACCATTATATCCAATGTTATTTATAACAATTGCTTGTGGAGCTATTT
>NZ_PVXN01000071.1 GCF_002995795.1 Clostridium thermopalmarium DSM 5974 | reverse complement strand
CAAGCTGAAAAGGGAGAATTACTTTTCGGTAATATAGATACATGGTTAATCTGGAATTTAACTAAGGGAAGAGTTCACGTTACAGATTATACAAATGCATCAAGAACAATGCTTTATAATATCCATGAATTAAAATGGGATGATGAACTTTTAGCAGAATTAAATATACCAAAATCAATGCTTCCAGAAGTTAAACCTTCTAGCGAAATCTATGGAGAGACTGATGAACTTATATTTGGATCACCAATTCCAATATCAGGAGATGCTGGAGACCAACAAGCAGCATTGTTTGGACAACTTTGCTGTCAAGAAGGTATGGCTAAAAATACTTATGGAACAGGATGCTTCCTTCTTATGAATACTGGAAATAAACCAGTAGAATCTAAGAATGGTCTTCTTACAACTATGGCTGCTTGCTATAATGGAAAACCTGAATATGCTCTTGAAGGAAGTATATTTATAGGTGGAGCAGTTATTCAATGGTTACGTGATGAATTAAGAATGTTCAACAACGCTGCTGAGTCTGAAAAATATGCAACAGCTGTTGAAGATTCAAATGGAGTTTATTTAGTACCAGCTTTCGTTGGACTTGGAGCACCATATTGGGATCCATATGCAAGAGGAACTGTTGTAGGTCTTACAAGAGGAGCTAAAAAAGAGCATTTTGTAAGAGCAGCTTTAGAATCTATGGCATATCAAACTCATGATGTATTAAAGGCTATGGAACAAGATTCAGGAATAAAACTACAAGCATTAAAGGTTGATGGTGGAGCATGCGCTAACAATTTCTTAATGCAATTCCAAGCTGATGTATTAGATACACCAGTACAAAGACCAGAAGTTATAGAAACAACAGCACTAGGAGCTGCTTATCTTGCAGGTCTTGCAGTAGGATATTGGAAGGACTTAGATGATATATGTTCAAGCTGTAAAGCATCAACAACTTTTGCACCAAGCATGGAATCAGAAAAGAGAGAACAAATTATTAAGGGATGGCATAAAGCAGTTGAAAGATCTCAAGGTTGGGAAAAATAACTGATTAAACTATATTATACTATGGATGAACTTCTATGAATTGCTATAGAAGTTCATCTT
>NZ_PVXN01000070.1 GCF_002995795.1 Clostridium thermopalmarium DSM 5974 | reverse complement strand
TTTCCCCATTCGGAAATCTGCGGATCACAGATTATTTGCATCTACCCGCAGCTTATCGCAGCTTATCACGTCCTTCATCGGCTCCTAGTGCCAGGGCATCCACCGTGCGCCCTTTTTTACTTGATCTTCATTCGTATATTTTCATTCCTAATCCTTCGCTTCGTTAAGAATCTCTAAATTCCCTTCATTGGAAATTTCTACCTCTTCGCATGCGTCGTCCTAACGCGCTCAGAGCCTTGTTACATCCTGTAACAAGATTACAAAATTTTCAACTACACTCATTAAGAACTTCTAAAACTCGCTCAAGGCTTAGTCATTGAAAATATACTCATTCTCAGCTACTTAATGTGGTTTTGCTTTCGCAAAACTATCTATATACACTGTGCAATTTTCAAAGAACAAAACTTGAAAGACATTAGTCTTTCAAAATTAAACAGAATTAAGTACCAGTCTATGAAAGCATAGCTTTCATTTCTCCCTAGAAAGGAGGTGATCCAGCCG
>NZ_PVXN01000069.1 GCF_002995795.1 Clostridium thermopalmarium DSM 5974 | reverse complement strand
AGGTCAGAGGTGTAAGTGCAGTAATGCATTAAGCTGACTGATACTAATAGATCGAGGACTTGATCAAATAATGCACTGTGCAATTTTGAGAGAACAAAATTCTCTTAAAATAATATCTGGTGGTTATGGCTTGAAGGTAACACCCGTTCCCATTCCGAACACGAAGGTTAAGCTTCAAAGCGCCGATGGTACTGCACTGGAGACGGTGTGGAAGAGTAGGTCGCTGCCAGGTAAGATGATATAAAAAACACCAAGAATTTCTTTTTCATAGAAATTCTTGGTGTTTTTTATATCATCATCTATTAATACTTTGTAAAAAATAGTAAATATAAAAGTGAAGTTAAGTCAAAATTAATGATAAAATTATCTTTGAAAGTAATAAAAATTGAAAAGGCTAAGAAGGGAAGTAAAAATATTGCGAGCAATTATTAATGGTAAGATTATTTTAAAAGATAAAACAGTAGAAAATAAAGTAGTTATATTTGATAAAAAAATCAAACACATTATAGAAAAAGAAGATTTTTATAAAATAAATAATATATTAGAAAAATTAGATATTATAGATGCTGATGGATGCTATGTATCTCCTGGATTTATTGACTTGCATATTCATGGCTCTGGTGGAAGTGATGCTATGGATGGAACATTGAAAGATTTAAAAGTAATAAGTCAGGTTATAGCACAAAAAGGAGTTACAGGCTTTCTACCAACAACTATGACTATGAGCAAAGAGAAAATTTATAAAGCTTTGAATACTATAAAGGAAGGAATGGATTTAGATTTAGGTGGGGCTAAAGTGCTTGGTGCCCATATGGAAGGACCATTCATAAATTCTAAATATAAAGGTGTACAAGATGAAAAATATATAATAAAACCCAGCTATGATTTTATTAATGGTTATGAGAAAGTAATCAAGATTATAACCTTAGCTCCAGAAAAAGATTATAATTTTGAATTTATTAAAAAAGTAAAAGAGAATACAAGTATAGTTTTATCAATAGGACATTCGGATGCAATTTATGAGGAAGTAATTGAAGCAATAAAAAATGGTATAAGTCATGCAACTCATCTTTTCAATGCAATGAGTCCATTACATCACAGAAAACCAGGTGTTGTTGGAGCAGTGTTAAGTAGTGATATAAATTGTGAGTTTATAGCAGATAAGATACACATACATCCAGGAGTTTTTGAATTAATTATTAATGCTAAAGGGCCTAATAAGGTTATTCTTGTAACGGACTCTATGAGAGCTGGATGTATGAAGAATGGAATATCTGAATTAGGCGGACAAAAAGTTATAGTTAAAGACAACTTAGCTATGCTAGAAGATGGAACTTTAGCGGGAAGCGTTTTAACTTTAAATAGAGCTTTAAAAAAAGTATTAGAAAATACAAAATTAAAAATTCATGAGGTAGTAGCAATGGCCTCATCAAATGCAGCAAGGAATATAGGAATTGATAAAAGAAAAGGAAGCATAGAATTAGGAAAAGATGCAGATATAACTATATTTGATGAGGAGTTTGAAATAAAACATACAATTGTTGAAGGAAGAACGGTATTTAGCAATTAAAGTTTTGGTCACCTTCTTTTATTTTGTAACGGAGTTTAGACTTAATCATAAAATGTAATTGATGAAGGTTTAAGCCTGAGCAAAATTTTAGGAGGTTTATAATGTATAGAAATGAATTTTTTTATTGTGACTATTGTCTAAATCAGAATGTATGCCCATTTATAAACGGAGAAATGACAAGGTTTAATGGATTTGATGAATATAATGAAATTTATGATCCTAATTTATTCTATGAAGAAGAATATTTAGATATGTGTAGAGCACCTCAGCAGGAGGTAAATAGAATATTGATACAACTTAATAGAGATAGACCTGATCTTAGGAGAAATTTTCAGCGTTATGGTGTAAACACAGTATTAATCGATACTTATTTTAGAACTGCAATAGCTTATACAATAGATAATTCACCAAATCATAGTGGAAGTATAAGTCAGAGGACAAATTCAATATTTAACGCCTTTAGAAGGGATAATGCTTGGATATTTGCTGCTCTTAATGTTGCACGAGTTCCTAGAAATGTTGTAGATTCAACATTTAGAGATGTAATAGAGTTTACTTTGAGAAATATAAGCGATTCTACATCACCAGGAACTGGAGGTAGATGGAGTCAGTGGGAGGATCTTGGAGGAACTTTAGCTTCTGCTCCTGCAGTCTCATCATGGGCACCTAATAGACTAGACACTTTTGTGCGCGGAACGGATAATGCACTTTGGCACAAATGGTGGGATGGATCGCGATGGAGTAACTGGGAAAGCCTTGGCGGAGTTATAACATCTGCTCCTGCTGCAGTATCTTGGGGACCAAACAGAATTGATGTGTTTGCAAGAGGCACAGATAATGCTATGTGGCATATATTTTGGAACGGTTCACGTTGGAGTGCTTGGGAAAGTCTTGGTGGACAGTTAACTTCTGCTCCTGCAGTTTCCTCATGGGCACCTAATAGACTAGACACTTTTGTGCGCGGAACGGATAATGCACTTTGGCACAAATGGTGGGATGGATCACGATGGAGCGACTGGGAAAGCCTTGGTGGAAACTTGACTTCTGACCCTGCTGCAGTGTCTTGGGGACCAAATAGAATTGATGTATTTGCTCGTGGTCAAGGTAATCGTCTATATCATCTATGGTGGGACGGTTCACGTTGGAGTAGATGGGAAGACCTTGGAGGAAGATTAACTTCTGCTCCTGCAGTTTCCTCTAGAAGAGCTAATATGCTTGAAGTGTTTGCTAGAGGACAAAATAATCAATTAATGACCATGTCTTGGAATGGCTCTCGATGGAGCAGTTGGAGTAACATTGGAGGAAATATAACCTCTGCTCCAGCCGCAGTATCTTGGGGACCAAACAGAACTGATGTATTTGCAAGAGGCACTAATAATGCTATGTGGCATATTTGGAGAAATTAACAGAAAAAAGTAGTTCTAAATTTCAATTAGCATTAGCTTAGTATATGTTTTAATAAAGCACAGTTGATAAAAGGTTTTATCAACTGTGCTTTACATTTATATAAATAATCAACTTTTCTAGTTTTTACATATGATACAGTGTAGTACTTATTGTAGAGGGGAGAAAGTTATGTTTTATATGTATAATTCTCCATATGATTTATGGAGCAACAATCAAAAATATAGAGACAGAAGTGTAAAAGTTAAAAAGCCTAGGATGGTTTTAGAAGGAATTGGAACAATTAAAGTTGATCCTGATATTGCTGTTATAATCTTAGGCGTAACAACTGAAGGGGATAGAGTTGAAGTTATCCAAAGAGAGAATGGGGAAAAAGTACAACAAATTATTGAAAGCTTAATGAGGACTGGATTAGAAAAGAGGAATATTGAAACGGAATCATACTCAATTGTACCACAATATGATTATGTTGAGGGAAAGCAAATTTTTAAAGGATATAGAGTAACAAATACTTTAAAGATAACAGTTAGTAATATAGAAGAAGTTGGGAGGATAATAGATATTGCAGTGGAAAATGGTGCAAATGTAGTAAATAGTGTGAATTTTTTAGTGTCAAAATCATCTAATTATTATAAAATTGCTTTATCTAAAGCTGTTATAGACGCGGTAGATAAAGCTATAAATATGGAAAAAACCTTAAATATAATTGTTGATAGAATTCCTATAGATATTTCAGAAGAGAGTTCTAGTAAAAATATATTTGAAGGAAGAAGAGAACTTATGGCTTCAACAGTTTCAACTCCAATTATAGGTGGAGAAATTGAAATAACTGCAAAGGTAAAGGCTATCTTTAGGTATAGAAAACTTTAACGTCAGAGATTATGTAAAAGAGTAGTCCTTAGCCGAGTAAGAAAAAAGTGACTAAGAAATTTCTAAAGGGAAATTTTTTAGTTACTTTTTAGGTTATGGAAATGAATTAATCAATATAAAAAAAGTATATAATAATTTAAGTTAATGTTAATATATACCAAAAATGCTTGTATAATTAATATATGAGAAATTGTAGATTGGAGGTCTTTTATGGTTAAGTCAAGTGTTATTGCTAATCTAAAAGAGATATATGGAAATTTAAAAGGATCTGAGCGACGAGTAGCGGAATATATTATAACACACGGAAAAGAAATAATTCAGTTTTCTATAACAGAATTAGCTGAAAGGTGTAACTGTGGGGAGGCAACAATATTTAGGGTGTGTAAAAAAGTAGGATGCAAAGGATATCAGGAATTTAAAATACATATAGCTCATGAACTTATAGATCCTATTGAAAATATCCATGAAGATATAAAGGACAATGATGATTATGTTATAGTAATGGATAAAGTATTTAAATCTACAATAGTTTCACTTCAAGAAACTTTAAAGCGAAATAATGCTAAGGATATAGAAACTGCAGTAGAATTACTTATAAATGCAAATCAAATTAGTTTTTTTGGCATGGGAGGTTCAGGAGCTTTAGCTATGGATGCATGGCATAAGTTCATAAGAACAGGAGTTATATGCCAATATCAAACGGATACTCATCTTCAGGCAATAACAGCTTCCATGGTTAAAGAAAATGACGTAATTGTGGCTATATCTAATACAGGAAGCAATAAAGAGCTCATAGAAAATGTGGAATTAGCAAAAGCAAATGGAGCTAAGATAATTACCTTGTGCTCTATGTCCAAGGCTCCTCTTACAAAACTAGCTGATGTTAATCTTATTTGCTATGGACGGCAGCAGAAGTATAAAAGTGAGGCAGCAGAGTCTAGGATATCTACATTAACTTTATTAGATTGTCTTTTTGTTCAGGTATGCTTAAAAAAGAAGGAAAGCTATTATAATAATATAGAAAAAGTAAGAAAAGCTATAGCTAAAAAAAGAGTGTAAATATAAAAAGTGCGCATCTATAATAGAAAACGCACTTACTATTTATTTTGTTTTTTTAAATACTTTTGGCCTCTTTGATCTTAGCTATAAAGGCTTTAGCTGTATTTGTAATGTCATCACTAGAACCCTTTGTAAGATTTCCCCCTACTCCAACAGCTATACATCCACTTTTAATCCACTCAGTTACATTTTCTAAATTTACTCCTCCTGTAGGCATTAGTTTAGCCTGTGGAAGAGGACCTTTTATTGCAGAAACAAAGGAAGGATTTAATATGTTTCCAGGAAATATTTTAATAATATCTGTTCCAGCCTCTAAGGCAGTTAGTATTTCTGTTAAGGTCATACAACCTGCCATGTATGGAATTTGATACCTGTTGCACAGCTTTGCTGTTTGAGGGTTAAAAGCAGGACTTACTATATATTTTGCACCAGCTAAGATGGCTATACGAGCTGTTTCGCTATCTAGCACAGTTCCAGCACCTACTAATAACTTATCTCCAAATTCTTTTACTAGTGATTCAATAACATATTGAGCATTTGGAACAGTAAAGGCAATTTCTATAGCATCTATACCACCATTCATACAAGCTAATGATATCTTTTTTGCTTCATTAAAATCTTTAGCCCTTACTACAGCTATAATTCCAGACTTATCAATTCTTTTTAAAACTTCATATTTTTCCATTATATCCTCCTTCAAATTCAAAATATTAATTACATATCTGTTTATGTAATTCCTGATATATATTTATAAGCTGTAAGCAAGCTAATATGATAAATTAGAAAAAAATTTTATAAATTTCAAAAAAATATTAATATTAACGCAAAAGTGAAAATATATTTATAACATATAAAACGTATAAGCGTTAAGGAGTTAATAGCACTATAGACATACACTTAGCGCAAACTATTAATCTATATCAGAAAGGAGGTATTTTTTATAATACTATTAGAAAACTTATAGAAATAAGGGGGGGAAAAGGATGGATTCCTTATCTGTAGGTCAAGCTTTAATAATTGCAATTTGGATTGGTCTTGTAATGTCGAGAGTGTTTTTCGGTGGTGCAACAACAACGCTTAGATTTACTCCTATGATGACGGGTCTTATATGTGGAATTGTTATGGGAGATGTAAAAAATGCTATGGAAGTTTCTGCAGCAATTCAGCTTATTTACATGGGGGTATTTTCGCCAGGTGGCCAAATGCCATCAGAACCAGCTATTGCAGCTGGAATTGCGGTTCCTGTAGCTTTAATGAGTAATTTGAAACCAGAAGCAGCTGTAGCTGTAGCGGTACCTGTCGGTCTTCTTGGAAGCTATTTATATCAATTTAGATTTTTTGTTAATACATTTGTTATTAAGTTAACTGATAAATATGCAGAGCAAGCGAAAAGTAATATGTTAACTTTCTCCATAATTATCTTACCAACTCTAGTATCATTTGTTATATTTATACCATTCATGTTTATAGCACTTTACTTTGGAGCACCAATTATAGCTAGCGTTGTTGAATCTGTATCTGGTGGGTTACTATTCCACATACTAACAGTTATTGGTGGTGGACTTGCCGCTATAGGTATTGCAGTTACGGTATATGTCATTGGTAAAAAAGATTATATCATATTCTTTTTACTGGCATACTTTTTAACAACAATATTAAAGAGCTTGGATATTACTATGGTAACGTATGCAATCTTAGGATCCTTAATTGCTGCAATATATGTTATTAGCAAAAAAGAAGCTAGAGAGACTATATAATGAGGGGAGGTTGAAAATATGACTAATATTGATAACGTTAAAGAAGTTTCTGTTAAATTAAAGCCGGAAGAAATTACATCTAAAGACATTCTTATAGCTTGGTTACGTTTTTATTTTGCAGATGAAATTCCCCATTCCTTTGACCGCTATATTGCACCAGCATTATTATGGGCTTTGATACCAGCTTTAAAGAAATTATATAAGGATAAGGATGAGCTTAGAGCTGCATATCAGCGTCATTTATTATTTTTTAACACTCAGATTTCATGGGGTGGTGGGATTATCACAGGTTTAATGCTTTCGATGGAAAAGGAAAGAGCTCAACAGGTTTACAATAAAGAAGAGATAACTGTTACTGATGATCTTATTTACAATATAAAAGCTGGATTAATGGGAGCTTTAGCCGGAATAGGTGATTCTATTGATTCAGGAACTGTGCAATATATATTTATTGCTATAGCTATTCCATGGGCACAACAAGGTTTGGCTATTGGAGCTGTATTTCCATTCTTAGCATTTTCATTATATCAAGTATTTATTGGATTATTCTTCACACGTCAAGGATTTAAAATGGGACTTAAGGCATCTGAGCTATTAGAAGGAAGTAAAGTACAGTCTCTCATTGAGCTCTTATCAATCCTAGGTTTATTTATGATGGGAGTTTTGGCTGCCAATTATGTAAAGGTTTCCTCATCATTATCATTTAAGCTTTCTGGTAAGGAATTCGTTTTACAAGAAATTATAGATAAAGTAATACCAGGACTACTACCTCTTTGTGTTGTTTCAGGAGTATATTTCTACTTCATAAAGAAGGGTATGAAAGTAACAAGAGCTCTTATCGGTTTAACTGTAATTTTGGGATTATTAGCTGCTGTAGGTATTTTATAAATAATTAATGGGTAAAAGGCTCATTTATAACAATTACAAAGGGTCTTTTAACCATAAAATGATTATGAAATAATACATTTTCTAATAACTAAATTAAGAGCAAAGGAGTTTTATATATGGGAAAAGTATCATTAGCAAGAATAGATGAAAGATTGATACATGGACAGGTTATGACTAATTTATCTAAGAAGTCAGGAGCAAATTCAATATTTATTGTTGATGATGTTGTCGCAAAAGATGCCTTTATGACAAGCATTTTTAAAAGCGCGGGAAGCCGTACAGGACTTAAGGTAAAAATATTAACCCTTAGTGATGCGATTAGGGAGTGGAATGAAAATAAGTTTGAAGATAATAGCTGTATACTTTTAACAAGGACTATAAAGACCATGTATGAATTAGTCAAGGGTGGCTGTGTTATAGAGGAATTAAATTTGGGTGGTATAGCTAAAAAGCCAGGTACAACAAGTATTATCAATTCGGTTGCTATTACTGCTGATGAATGTGCTATGCTAGTTGAACTAAGAGATATATATGGTGTTAAAAACATTTATTTTCAAAGTATACCATCTAATAAAGCTGTTGATTTAAAAAGTGCTGAGAAGAAATTTTAATTATATTTAAAGAAGCATGATTGGGGGCTTTTTATGATAGGAATTCTTATTATTACACATGGTGATATGGCAAAAGGTATTGAATCAAGTGTAGATTTGATTGTTGGAAAGCAGGAACAGTTTTCAACAATTGGGTTATATGAAGGAGAAGACTTCGAAAAATTTAAATTAAAAGTTAAGGATACTGTTGAAGAACTAAATACTGGTGATGGTGTAATTATATTAGTTGATTTATTTGGAGCATCGCCATACAATTCTGTTGCTTATAATATCACAAATTTTTATGAGAAGAAAATTCCTATTCGTTTACTAACAGGAGTGAATCTTCCAATGGTTATAGAAGTTTTAACCTCAAGAGCTACTATTAGCAGTATTAATGATTTATATCATATTGCATTAGATTCAGGTAGAGATGGAATTAAAGAAGCTCTGGAAGAATTGGGCTTGTAATGGGGGGAGAAATTATGGTTAAAGTCTTGGTGACTCCTAGATCTTTTGGAAAGTATAGTAGTAAGCCTTATGATTTACTAAGGGAAAATGGTATAGAAATCATTAGTAATCCTAATGGAAATATTTTGGATAAAAGTGAATTAAAAGATTTAATTAGAGATGTAGACGGAATTATAGTTGGTGTAGATAAACTGGATGAAGAGATACTCAAAGAAGCAAGGAAGATAAAGGCTATATCAAAATATGGTGTAGGCACAGATAATATAGATATGAATTATTGTAAGGCTAATGGTATTGATGTTAGTGTTGCAACTGGAGCTAACAGTAGTGCTGTTGCTGATTATGCTTTCACATTGATGCTTGGAGTTGCTAGGAGGATTGTTGAAATAGATAAGGGATGTCGCTCTGGTGATTGGTCCAAAAAAATTAGTTTAGATATATACGGCAAGAAACTAGGGATTTTAGGGCTTGGTGCTATAGGTAAAGCTGTAGCTGAGCGTGCAGTAGGCTTTAATATGAAGCTATATGGATATGATATATACAAAGATGAAGAGATTATTAATAAATATAATATTAACTTTACTTCTCTAGATAAAATATTTAAAGAATGCGATTTTATCAGTATTCATTTACCTCTTACACCTAAAACATATCATCTCATCGATGAAAGTCTTCTTAAATTAGCAAAGAACAATCTGGTAATTGTGAATACTGCAAGAGGTGGTATAATTGATGAAAAAGCTTTATATCAAATATTAAAGTCAAAAAAAATATATGGAGCAGGAATTGATGTGTTTGAAAATGAACCTGCAGCAGACTCCAAGCTTCTAGAACTAAATAATGTTATAGTAGGTTCTCATTGCGCTGCATCTAGCATTGGTGCGGTAGATAAAATGAGCATGATTGCTAGTGAAAACATTATAAATATGCTAAAGAAAAGAGGAGTAATTTAAATGAAAAGTAATGAGAAATTAAAATGTGTTATTTTTGATATGGATGGCTGTCTTGTAGATACAGAAGCAGCTTATATGAAGAGTTGGAGACGCGCTTTTGAAATAGATGGATTTCCTATAGACTATAATATAATTAATTCTTGGGCAGGTTTGGGAGCAACTTATATAAATGATGAAATTTATAGATTAACACATGATATAAATCGTACTCGAAAAATAAGGCAACTTCGAGAAGATATATTTTTTCAACTTTTAGAAGATGGGAAAGTTGAATTAAAGTTATATGCAAAGGAGATATTATTGTTTTTAAGAGAAAGAAATATAAAGATAGGACTTGCAAGTTCAACATATAAGTTTAAAGCATTAAGGATACTAGAACATTTTAAATTATCCAACTTTTTTGATTTTATGGTCTTTGGTGATCAGGTAAAAAAATTAAAACCTGCGCCGGATATATATTTAAAAGCTTTAGAAATTAGTAAAGAAAATATATCAAATTGCCTTATTTTCGAGGATTCTGTAAGTGGAGTAAAGGCGGCAAAGGAGGCAGGCTTTACTTATATAGTTCATATACCTGATTCAAGTATTTTGCAATGTGAAGTAGACTTAAATACATTTGCAAAAGTAGACAACTTTTTAGAAGGAATGAAATTAATTGAAAAAATTTTAGAATTAGGATAGGGATTAAAAATGAAATATGAAGATTGGATTATTCGTTATGGAGCTGTAATAAGAAAAAGGTTTACTAGAAATGAAAAATTAAAATTTCTATATGGTATAAGTAAGGAATTTAACAATATGGGGTATGTTGTTGACGTTAAGGAAGCAAAGATAGGACGAGATACTAATTATAACTTATATGTAGGCAATATCAATAAGGCGAAGTATATTGTTGCTGCCTATTATGATACACCGCCGTCAACATTTGGTATATTACCGTACAAACTTTTTGATGAAAAGAGTAGAAGACTTTCCATTTTTATATCAAGCTTTTTACCTATACTAGTACTTATTGTACTTGGGACATTATTTATCTTAAAGTTAGGATCACCTACCTGGTCTGACGGAATTTTTGGAGCGCTAGATATAATATATACATTTTTTCTTCTATGCATATTTGCAATTATGTATCGTGTCAGAGATGGCATTGGATCTCAAACAAATTTTGTTAGAAACACGTCAAGTATAATTGCCATATTAGCTTTGGCATCTTCACTTTCTTCTGATGAAAGAAAGAAAATTGCATTTGTTCTTACTGATTATGGCTGTAAAACTTGTGCAGGAGATAAGTTACTATCCTTTGGAGTAAATGGTAGAAGTACTATAATACATCTTGATTGTATTGGAAATACTAATTCTTTATATTTATTTTACCCTAAAAGTTTTTCTAATAGAGTTAATGTTATAAAGGAAGATAACAATCTAAATGATATTTGTTTATTTGATTTTAGTAAATTAAATAAAGCATTAACCTTCTTTCAGGAGAATGAGTTATATCTTGTATCCGCATCAAAAGAGGGAGATATCTTTTTTGTGAGAAAAGATAGGACTATAAAAAATTATTTTGATATGAATAATCTAGAGAAGGCAGTTAAATGTCTGAAAATATTAATCTTCCAAAACTCAAATTGACAATGAGGTGAGTATAATGATTAAATCTAAAATTGGAGTTATTGGTATGGGTGTTATGGGAAGAAATCTTGCACTTAATATGGCAGATCATAACTATCAGGTTTCTGTATATGATATTGCAAGTAACTATATAGATGAAGCTATTTCTCAAGACATGACTGGTAATTTAAAAGCAGCTTATTTTATTGATGAATTTGTTAATAGTATTGAAAAACCAAGAAATATCCTCCTTATGGTAAAGGCTGGAGAACCAGTTGATAAAATAATAGAAATGCTTATACCACTTCTTAGTAAAGATGATCTTATTATAGATGGAGGTAATTCTTATTTTAAAGATACTATTGCTCGTGCAAGATATCTCAAAAAAAAAGGAATACATTTTATTGGAATGGGCGTTTCTGGTGGTGAGGTAGGTGCACGTTTAGGTCCTGCATTGATGCCAGGTGGAAGTAAAAGTGATTATGAAAGGGTAAAGGAAATTCTTGAGAATATATCTGCTAAGGCTAAAGATGGAGAACCATGTTGTAAATATATCTCAAAAGATGGAGCTGGTCATTACGTAAAGATGGTGCATAATGGTATCGAATATGCTTACATGGAAATTATAGCTGAAGGATATAGCATTATGAAGAATGTTCTTAATATGTCTAACGAGGAAATGGCAAAAGCTTTTGAAGGCTATAGTAAAGGTCTCTTAAATTCATATCTTATTGAAATAACAACACATGTTCTTTTAGAAAAGGATGATATTGGTGAAGGGTATTTAATAGATAAAATTTTAGATTCAGCACAGCAAAAAGGAACTGGTAGATGGGCAAATATTGAAGCTGTTGATCTTGGAGTTAACGCATCTATACTACAGGCAGGGATAAACAGTAGAGTGAATTCTTCACTATTGATTGAGAGAAAGAAAGCATCCAATATATTACACTATGATGCATATGATGAGAAATATAGCAAAGAGAAGATTTTAAAATCATTAGAAGATGCACTTTTAGCAAGTAAAATAATGGCCTATGCACAAGGCTTTACATTACTAAGGAAAGCGGCTGAAGTTTATGGATGGTCATTTAATTATAGAGAAATTACTTCTATTTTTCGTGAAGGATGCATCATCCGATCACAACTTTTATATGCAATTATGGATGAATATGAAAAAAATAACAATTTAGATAATATAATAGTTAGTGAATATTTTTCAAGTATTCTAAATAAAACAACCATTGGCTTACGTGAGATAGTTAAGGTAGCTATTGATAATGGTATAGCTGTACCTGCTTTTATGGAGGCTCTTGCCTATTTTGATGCATATAGAACAGAAAAATCATCTGCAAATTTAATTCAAGGCCAAAGGGATTATTTTGGAGCCCATACCTATAAAAGAATAGATTGTGAAGGCATATTTCATCATCAATGGCTTCATAAAGTTGATAAACTTTAAAATATAATGAAGAATAAAGTGGCTTACTGATTACTGATTATATGTTATAATATAATTCGTTAAATATTCAGAATAAGATGATTTAATATATAGATGAGGATGATAAAGAATGACACAGGAATTAATAAAATATTATAATAAATTTTGCGAAGATAAAAGATTAACAAGACGATATGGACAAGTTGAATATATTACTTCTATGAAATATATTCACGAGTATTTAGGAGAGAATAAGAACGCAAAAATTTTAGATGTTGGGGCAGGAACAGGAAGATATTCTGTACAATTAGCAAATGAAGGATATGATGTTACTGCAATTGAGCTTGTAAAGCATAATCTAGGTGTTTTAAAATCAAAAGGAAGTACAGTAAAAGCAATGCAGGGTACAGCATTAGATTTGTCAAGATTCTCAGATAATACTTTTGATATGACGTTGATATTTGGACCAATGTATCATTTATACACATTTGAGGACAAGCTAAAAGCCATGTTAGAGGCAAAAAGGGTAACTAAGATTGGCGGAGTTATCTTAGTTGCATATTGTATGAATGAGTACAGCGTATTAACATATGGTTTTAAGGAAAATAATATTCGTAAGTGTATTGATGATGGAAGACTTACTGATGATTTTCACGTTATATCAGAACCAAAAGATTTATATGATTATGTAAGAATTGAAGATATTAATAAGTTAAATGAAGCTGCTGGGTTGCAGAGAATAAAAATAATTGCAGCAGATGGACCAGCTAATTATATGCGTCCTGTTTTGAACGCTATGGATGAAGATACATTTCAACTTTTCCTTAAATATCACTTTTCTACCTGTGAAAGACCAGAACTATTAGGAGCAAGCGCTCATACAGTAGATATTTTAAGAAGATAAGCTCTAAACTAAATAGCTAAGTGGATAAGTTTAGAGAGTTTAATGATCAATAAGCTGAGTAAGGATATAGAATTATAATCTATGTCCTTTTTTTAATATTCAGAGGTTATAGTTTAGTGGTGAACACAATATATATAAATAATAATGAAAGTAATAATATTGGAGGATTTCATGGCTAAAGTTGTTAGTATAATTAATCTTAAAGGAGGAGTAGGTAAAACAACAACTACTGTATTATTGGCAGAGTTTCTCTCTTTAGAATATAATAAAAAGGTTTTGGTTATTGACTTAGATCCACAGACAAATGCTACAGTAATGCTTATAAAACAAGACAGATGGAAAATTGCAAATGATAGCAATAAGACATTAAAGCAAATGTTCTTAGATAAACTTAATAAAGAGAAAAAATTTGATATTAAGTCATCTACAATAAGAAATGTTTCAAACATAGGAAATGGAATAGAAAGGTTGGATTTATTGCCATCTAGTGTTGATCTTATATCAATACAAGATAAGTTACCATCTATAGGGGAAAAAGCTGAATTTCCGGAAACTTCCATAATGGTACTTGCTTCCAATTTGACGGAAGATATAGTGAATTTTTATGATTATATATTAATTGACTGTCCACCTAATTTAGGAACAATAACTTTAAATGGAATATATATAAGCGATTATTATTTAATACCAGTAATACCGGATATTCTTTCAACTTATGGAATTGATCAAATAATAGACAGGATAAATAAATGTGCTTTAGACATAAAAAGACTAAATAGAAGATTTAATATAAAGCCTTTAGGAATGCTTATTACCAAGTATAGAGTACAAGATGAAATGCATAGAACTATATTAAAATATTTGATAGAAAAAGGACAAAACGGTGCTCTGCCTAAGGTGTTTAATAATAAAATCAAAGAAACAAGTAGGGTTTCCCGAATTGCTGATTTAAATACAAGCTATATAAATTTAAAACAAAAGTATGGCTACGATAATGAAATCTATGATTCCTTAAAAAATATTGCAAAGGAATTTATAGATAGAGCTATTTAAATTATAAGGAATGGGATGAGGAGTATGAGTAAAAAGGAAGAAATTATTAGGCTGTTTAAAGAAGGGTTTAGTGCAGAAGAGATCAGAGATAGAACACAATTTAATTTAAAGTATATAAAAGAAGTTATAAGAAAATATAGTAAGAATGTAGATAAAAAAGCAAAAGAAAAAAGCTTATCCAAGAACAATGAATTTACTGCTATATATGAGAATATAAAGGACATGCAGTTTGAAATAGATAAACTTAAGATAATGTTTGATGAGATTGTAGATAAAGATAGAGAAAAAAGTAAAAATGAAGAGAGAATTTTATTAAATATAGAAGAGGTAGAAAATTTTATAAAAAATATTAAAAAAAACATAGCCAATATAAGGAGTTTTAAAGTTAAATTTATAATTGATTGGGATAGTTCAGAGACAAAGAAAAATGAAGAAATAATAGAAGAAGGTCCTTTTTTTAATCCTATTGCTTTCTATATGAAAGAAGGAGAAAAAAGATTAAGAGAAAAGCTAAACTATTTTTCTAACCAAGAACTTAAAAGTATAATAAAAGCTTATGCTCCAGACCCAAAGGGATATGCTTATAGGTGGAAGAGTAAGGAAAGATTACTGAAGTATATTTTAGAAAAAGTTAAAGCCTTTACTGACAGTGGTAAGGTATTTTATACTTAGAGGATTATAAGAATTGCCTTAGCAATTTTCATCATAGATTGCTAAGGCTTTTTTTATTTAGAATAGTCTAATAAAAATACAAGTTTTGGTGGAATATGATATAATAATAAACGGTTACATAATATACAATTTATATTATATGGAGATGGTATTATGAAAAGAAAATTAAGTACATTAATTATTGTATTAATGTTTGTAGTTTCTGCACTGTTTACTGCTGGTTGTTCAAATAAGGCAGAGAATACTAAAGAGCATGTAAACACAGCAAATGAAAAAACTTCAGAGAAAAATGCAAAAGAAAAGATTAAAATTGCTGTATTAAAAGGTCCTACGGGCATGGGAATAGTAAAGCTTATGGAGGAGAATAAGGACAAGTATGATATTTCCTTATATGATTCACCAGATCAGATAGTGTCAAAAATTGTAAATGGAGATGTGGATGGAGCAGCAATAGCTTCTAATTTAGCACCAATTTTATATAATAAAACTAATGGAGAAGTTCAATTAGTTGGAGTTAACACCTTAGGAGTTTTGCACATTGTTGAAAATGGTAATACTATAAAGAATGTAGAAGATTTAAAAGGTAAAACAATTTATATAAGTGGAAAAGGGGCTACTCCAGAATTTGTTCTAAATTATATATTAGAGAAGAATGGGTTAGACCCAAACAAGGATGTTAAAATTGAATTTAAGGGACAGCATGCTGATGTAGCTTCATTACTAGCATCAAAAGAGGCTTCTATTGCTGTTTTACCTGAACCATTTGTAACAACTACTCAAATGAAGGACAAGGATTTAAGAGTAGCTGTTGACTTAACTAAAGAATGGGAAAAGGTATCAAATAACAAAAGTCAATTGATAATGGGAGCTATGGTGTTTAGAAAAGACTTTTTAGACAAGAGAGAATCAGAAATAAATGAATTTTTAACTAAGTATAAGGAATCTGTAGATTTTGTAAACAATAATGCAGCTGAAGCAGGAAAACTTATGGAGAAGAATGGAATAATAGCAAAAGCTAAGGTAGCAGAGATGGCAATTCCAAAATGCAATATAGTGCTTATTAAGGCTCAGGATGCAAAGAAATCTTTAAATGAATTCTACACTGTTTTGAAGAATAGTGATCCTAAATCCATTGGGGGAAAGCTTCCAGATGAAAATTTCTATTATAAAGAAAAGTAGAAAAATAACTATATTAATATTTTGGTTATTAATTTGGGAGCTTTGCTCCCTTTTTGTTAATCAATCTCTTTTTCTTCCTTCTCCTTTAGAAGTTTTAAAAGTTCTACTAACTCTTATTACAGAAACTTATTTTTGGAAAAGTGTTTTTAGCAGTATTTCAAGAGTCATAATAGGACTTTTTTTATCTATAGTTATAGGAATAATAGCAGGAGTTGCATCTGGGCTTAATAAATTTATAGAAGAAATCTTAAATCCATTAATACTGGGCATTAGAGCTATCCCTGTAATGTCTATAATAATTCTAGCTCTTGTTTGGTTTAAATCTTATTATGTATCTGTATTTACAGCAATATTAACATGTTTTCCTATAGTATACACAAATGTAGTAGAAGGTATAAAGAATGTAGATATAAAGTTAATTGAAATGGCGCAGATATATAAAGTAAAAAAGAAATATATAATAAAGGACATTTATCTTCCAAGCATAAGGCCTTATATAGTTTCGGGTGTATTGATGTGCTTAGGCTTAGGATTTAAGGTGACAGTAAGCTCCGAAGTTTTAAGCACTCCTAAATATTCTATAGGATTAAATTTATTAAATTCTAAATCCATGCTAGATACATCTGAGCTTTTCGCATGGACTATTGTTGTGATTTTATTTAGCTTTATTTTTGAAAGAACATTTAAAAGCTATATAGAAAAAATAGATAAAAGGAATTAATAGAGGTTGGAATGATATTATGAAATTTAAAGAAGAGTACGAAGTAGAGATAAGAAATTTATATAAGTCTTATGGATCTCATATGGTTTTCAATGATTTGAACATAAACTTTAAAAAGAATAAAATTAATGTTATTTTAGGACCTTCAGGCTGTGGCAAAACTACTCTATTGAATATTATAAGCGGTATTGATAAAAAGTATAAGGGAGAAGTAAAGGTAAGGGAGAGCACCATCTCTTACATATTTCAAGAAGATAGACTTATACCGAATCTCACAGTTTTTGAAAATATAGCTTTTGTGCTAAAGTCTACAATAAACAAGGAAGAAGTTGAAAAGATAACAAATAAATATTTAAGCCTTGTGAAACTAACAGAATATAAGGACATGCTTCCTAAAAGTTTAAGTGGAGGTATGAAAAGAAGAGTTGCTATTGCCAGAGCTTTTGCATATAAAAGCAGAATTTTATTAATGGATGAACCTTTTAAAGGCTTGGATGAAAAGCTAAAAAATGAAATTATAGAGGAATTTTTAAGAATCCACAATAAAGATAAGAGAACGGTTATATTAGTAACTCACGATATTAAGGAGGCAGAAACTTTAGGAGATGAAATTTATAATATAAATTCATTTACACCAACAAATTAACAATATATAATATTATTGTAAGATTTATTAATTAAATTATTTAATTGAAAGAGTGAGTGATATGCATAATATCTTGACAAAAGAGGACCTGGAAGCCTTACAAAAGGAATATGATTATAGAAATGTAACTTTAAGAGCAGAAATTGCACGTGAAAAAATGGAAGCAGCAGCTCATGGAGATAGGTCAGAAAATGCAGAGTATATAGCAGCTAAGCAGCGATATTATGAAAATAATCGCAGACTGGCTTACTTACGAAAGATGATAAAAACGGCTAAGCTTGTGGAAGATGTTGGTGAAGACAGATGTAATATTGGAGATAAAATACTTATAGAATTTGTAGAAGATAATGAGAAAGCAGAGATAACTTTAACTTCTACATTAAAGAGCGATCCTACTAAATGGTTTATTGGGGTAGAGTCTCCACTAGGAGCAGCTATATATAAAAGAAAGGTTGGAGATACAGTTATTGTAAATTCACCTCAAGGAGATTATAGCGTCAAGATTCATGAAATAATAAAAAATAAGTAATAAGTTTAAAAAAGGGATAGCCAACTTAGAATAAAACTAAGAGGCTGTCCCTTTCTCTATCTTAATAATATTTTATAATATTTTTTTGTATTCTAATAATAGAAATTTGTCATATAACTATAGTTGAGGTAAAGTAGATGCTCCATGAGGCATAAAATAAGTTTTTGGATTATCTTCTTTTAGTTTAGAGTATAATAATAAAAGTGCTTCATCTATGGTTTTAACTGCATGTACTTTAGAAGTAGAAAATTCTTTAGCAGGAATGCTTGTAACTATAATAAAATTATATTTTTCAGCAGTTTCTGCAATATAATATCCAACATATTTTGCAATAGAGTAATTTGCTCTTAAAGCCTTTTCTCTATCATACATATTATCGTAATTTTGAATTACTTCTTTTACTTCATCATTACCAAAGCCTTCACTGCATTCGCTTAAAATTATAATAGTGCCGCCTTCTTTAGTTGCTTCTCTGGCGTTTACTATAACTTTAATAGTCTGATATAAATTTATATCCTTTGGAAATCCGCCTTGAGATGCAATGACTAAATCTGCTTTTTCTTTAATTTGTACTCTTTCCAGTTTATCTATGAGCTTACAACCTTCTTCATGGGCTTTAACATAATTTCCAGCTACAGCTTCAATAATCTTCCCATCTGAATCAACTATTACATTAAATAAAAAAGTAGGATTTATAAAGCTAGCAGCTTCTAGCATATCTTCATGAACAGGATTATTAATTAGTTTGCCACTCTTTACTTCTGGGTTTGAACCACTGCCCATCTCAGGATTTAAAGATAGGGCATGATTCTTCATAATTGTCTCATAACCAGATATTCCAGGCAGAATAGATTTTTTTCCGCCGCCCCAACCAGCAAGAAAATGATATACAATGGCTCCTGTAAGAATAACATGAGTTGAATTCAATGCGATTTTATTTAATTTTACAGGAGTTCCAAAGGTGGTTGTTCCAACATAAACTAAATTTTCTTCATCAAAGCAATTGTGATCGATAACTTTAAATCTTTTATAAAGATCTTCTCCAAGCAATTCCTTATGTTCTTCTGGTGTTTGTGCCCTGTGTGATCCTGTGGCACATAAGAAAGTAATATCACTATCTTTAATGCCAGCAGCAGTTAATTCATCAACTATATAAGGCAAGTAAAAACTCATTTTTTGCCACGCTCTAGTTGTGTCGGATACAATTATACATATTGTATCTCCAGGCTTTACAAGCTCCTTTAAAGGTGCACTAGCAATAGGTTTTCTAAGTGCATCTAAAATTATTTGTTCTTCAGTTCTGTCATGAACCACTTCATTACTACTTTCTAAAACCCCTAGTAGATTTTTTTCATCTGTAGGTACGGTAAGCTCCCCATTACCGTATCTCATTTTGTAATACAACATTTTAATGTCGCCCCCTAATTATTTATTATTTAAAGTAAGTTTAGAAAAAATTATAAAATAAATCTTAAAGTAAATCAATTAATTTTTAACTAAATTTAAATAACTTGCTAAAAGGGAGCAAAGAGTTTGAAAAGGTTGTGGAGAGCAATTGACAGTACTTAAACTGTTATATATAGTGCTATTTATTATTAATTTTTTTACTTTCTATTTCTCTTATCATTCCTTCAGAATAGGAAGCATATTCAGAGTTTGGATAATTATTTTTTACTTTTTTAAAAAATATAAGAGCATTAGTATTATCATTAGTTGCCTTATAGCATTTGGCTATCTGATAAGTAATCCATGGCATAATATCTAAACTCGAATCAAGTTCAGAAGTTATTATTAATTTTGGCAAAGCTTCTTTATATTTGCCCTGTTTATATAATTTATTTCCATCATTATATATAATCCATAAGCCTTTTGCTTTTACCTCAGACCATAGTTTATCAAATTCTGTTTTTAGTTCATCATCAAGTTTCATATTTTTCATACGTATTAGATTACTGGCAGCTTTCTCGTAATTTCTATTCTTATAAAGTGTTTCAGTTTCATTTAGCAGTGATAAAATATCATGTTTATTCTTATAGTAGTTTAGTTGGGATTTGGTGTTATTTAATTCCATCTCTATATTTTTATAATTCTCATGTAGCTTAGCATTTTCTTCTATTAAGATTTTAGCTTGTTCAGAATTTTTATCTGTACTTTTTTCAGAAGTAATTAATTTATTTCCAGCTTCACTTTTTTTAGAAGTATATTTGGAATTTGATACAATGTGATAAGTTATAGTAAAGCCAGCTGCAATAATGACTGAAAGTGAAAAGCCTATAATAATTTTTCTGCTTAATTGATTATTATTTTTAGGTACAGTTGTTTTAGTAATAAGGCTCCTCAAATATTCATTTGCTAAATCCTTATGCATTTCATTTTTAATCATATTCTTGAAAGCTTTTTTTGCTTTTCTATATTCATTATTTTTAACATAACATAATCCTAGGAGCTTTATTGCTTCGGCGAAACCTCGATTGTAAGATAATGCTTTTTTTAAATCCTTTACAGCTAAATTAAAATCATTTGCTTTTATCTCTGCAATGGCTTTATTGTATAGGATAATAGACTTTATAACATTATTACTAATTTGAGAATGTGGTAATTGCATATTTTTTATATTTATAGGCTGTGCGTTTTTTATCTCTAAATCAAAATTAATCAAGTAGCTTCCCCCTTAAAAATCAAAATTTATATAAAGTTGTGTAATTTATAATAGCATAAGTTAATATTTATAAGTTAATAAAATTATAATTATACTAAAGTTGGAACTAAAATACTACTAGTTTATATTAACAAATTATTACATATAATTCAATAAAAAGACATAATTTATAGCATTTAAAATATAATTGCCATATTGTTGTAATATATATTGCAATGTAATAAACTGTTCCTAGTGTATCAATATGTGTAATTTAAAGATTAATCGATAAATTTAAAGAAATAGTGATTTATTTTAAAATAAATATCTCAATTAATAAAGACAATTATGTTATAAAGTGGTAATTTAAGCATATATAAAATATATGCAGGTGTGGCGGAATTGGCAGACGCACTAGACTTAGGATCTAGCGCCTTTGGCGTGGGGGTTCGACTCCCTTCACCTGCACCAAAACTTTGCGGGTGTAACTCAATGGTAGAGTGCTAGCTTCCCAAGCTAGTTACGAGGGTTCGATTCCCTTCATCCGCTCCAGAGAATCGTTTAACGAAGAGAATCTGGTGTGTTTAATAAATATGTATAAATTCTATGAAGAGAAAGAGTAAACTATTATATTGTTCTACAGAGAGTTGGTGTTATGCTGAAAGCCAATGTTCAATTGATAGTTGAAAATCATCTCTGAGAAGCAAAGCTGAACTTTATGAGTAAGCAATGCAGGTAGTCCACCTTTAAAAGGAACGCGTATTATAATGTACGTTGCTGAGTGTTGTAAATTAAACTTCATGTTTATTTACAAAATTAGGGTGGTATCGCGGGTTATAGCTCGTCCCTTATTTAAGGGACGAGTTTTTTATATATAAAAATAAAGAGGGGGTATGATGATTATGGAAAGTGACATTGGCATTAATATTGTACTTTATAATCATAAGAACAGAAATAAGGGGGCTTTAAAATGGAAAAGATGGATAGAAAGAAGTTGTTATTGGTAAGCTTAATGATATTTTCAATGTTTTTTGGAGCAGGCAATTTAATATTTCCACCACAACTTGGACAATTATCAGGAACAAATATGATAGTAGCACTAGGGGGATTTTTAATTTCAGCAGTAGGACTTCCTGTGCTTGCTATTGTGGTAGTAGCTAAGGCTGGGGGGCTTCATATATTAGCAAGTCGAGTTCACGGGAAGTTTGCATTTGCATTTACTGTATTAATTTATCTATCAATAGGACCATTTTTAGGAATACCAAGGGCAGCAAGTTTAGCTTTTGAAATGGGAATTTCTCCATTTATGCCGTCGTCATTTGCAGGCAGCAGATTACCATTATTTATATATACGCTAGTATTCTTTGGAATTGCATTTTGGTTATGCATGACTCCGACAAAACTAGTAAGCAGATTTGGGAAGATTTTAACACCATCTTTATTGATTTTAATAATAAGCGTATTTGTTTGTAGTTTGTTTAAACCTATAGGAGCATTTTCATCTCCAATCGGAGATTATGCACAATCTCCTCTGCTTAAAGGATTTTTAGAGGGCTATATGACAATGGATGCTATAGCAGCGCTAAACTTTGGTATAGTAATCACTGTAGCATTAAAACAAATGGGGATAAAAGAAGAGAAGGCACTTATATCTAATTCAATAAAATCGGGGGCAATAGCGGGGCTATTCTTAATTATAATATATGGTATGTTAGCATATTTAGGGGCTGTATCTAAGGTAAGATTCGGAATAACTGAAAATGGGGCTCAAACACTTACAAATGTAGTATTCTACTTGTTTGGACACAAGGGTTCAGTTTTATTGGGGCTAATATTCTCCCTTGCTTGTCTAACGACTTCTGTAGGGCTTTTAACTTCTTGCAGTCAGTATTTTGCAAAGTTAATGCCTAAAGTTTCTTATAAAGCATGGGTTACAATACTTGTTGTATCTAGTACAGTATTTGCTAATGTTGGATTAACAAATATACTAAAGTTTTCAGTTCCAGCATTAACTGCAATATATCCAATGGCAATTGTTCTTATGATACTTGCTTTTGCAGATGATTTTATAAAAGGAAATACCTATGTATATTTATTTACTATGGTATGTACTTCATTTGTAAGTATTTTAGATGCATTATCACAATTCGGATTAAAGTTTGGTATGCTTAATTATTTACCGCTTTATTCAAAAGGTCTTGGATGGATAGTTCCAGCATTAGTGGGGGCGCTAATGGGAATAGGGTATGGAGCGTTGAAAGGCAAGACATTTGAAAGAAGTAAAACTTTAAAATCTAATAAGGTTAATGTATAGAGGTATATAAGTAAAGGCAGATTGCTCTTAGAATATTTAAGAGCAATCTGTTTTTTTATATATTTATTAAGATTAGAAGATTTAAAGGCTATTTCTTGGTAAATGCTATGAAAAGATGTAAAATTAAAAGGTAGAAACATAAGCAGAAGAGTTATGGAGGGATAGAGTGGTTAAAACTATAGACTATAGGGAACTTCAGGGAGAATTTGTACTTGTTGATGTAAGAAGTCCTGGAGAATACGAATATGCAACTATTCCTGGGGCAGTTAATGTGCCTCTGCTTGATAATGAGGAAAGAAAAGTTGTAGGTACGGTCTATGTTCAGGAAAGTGTGGATAAAGCTAAAAAAATAGGATTGGAATTTGTTAGTAAAAAACTTCCTTATCTTTATGATAGATTTAGAAAATTAGAAAAGGAGCATAAAAACCTGGTTTTTTTCTGTGCAAGAGGAGGTTTTAGAAGTTCTAGTATTGCTGCACTTATGGATTCTTTAGGAATCAACACTTTTAGATTAAGAGGTGGATATAAATCATATCGAAAAATAGTAAATGAGGAGCTTCCTATTTTAAATGAAGGCATAACTTATGTAGTACTTCATGGAAATACAGGAGTAGGAAAAACAAAGATTTTAAAGGAATTATATGAGAAGGGGTATGATGTTTTAGATTTAGAGAATGCTGCTAATCATCGTGGGTCTTTGCTTGGAAGCGTGGGCCTTGGAAAGCCAAGAAGCCAAAAGCAGTTTGAGTCTATTGTATATGACACGTTGAGAAGAAGAAAAAGTGACATTGTCTTTATAGAAGGAGAGAGCAGAAGAATAGGTAATATAGTGATTCCTTCATGTATCTGGGATAAGATGGAACAAGGTATTCATGTATTAGTTAAGGCTTCACTAGATTTTAGAGCTGAGCTGATTTTAGAAGAATATATGAAAAAAGAAAATGCTAAGGAGGAAATTCTTTTATCTCTAGAGCTTTTGAGAAGATATATGAGCGAAGAGAACTCTAAAAGATATATTCAAATGGCACTAGATGAAGATTATAGGGAATTGTCTAAGCAATTGATGGTAAAATACTATGATCCTCTTTATGCTGCTTCTGATAAAAAATATGATTATAAACATATAGTTTATGTAGAAGATATAGAGCAGGCAGCGGAGAATATTGAAAGTTGGATTAAGGAAAAACAAGTATTTAAAGCAAAACATGAATAATGACAATCAGTTTATAATGAAGTATACTATAATGTGGTAAAAATTAAATATAATCTAAGGAGAAACTCATATGAAAATAAAAGAGATAAAAGGCAATACATTTTGCATAGATACTGGAATGACATATATACCATTTTATAAACTTAATGATGAAGAAATTATTATGTTGGATTCAGGATGGAAAGAAGGGGAAAGAGAAGGAATAGAAAGTCTCTTAGAAAAAAATAAATTTAAGGTAGCTGCTATAATATGCAGCCATGCTCATATAGACCATATAGGGAATAGTGCATACTTCAAGGAGAAGTATAACTGTGTTATAGCTATGTCAGTTCATGAAGCACATATTTGCAGTTCTGCAATAAATTTAAAATCATATTACAGTACACAAAGTTTATCTGAGGTAGAACAGCATCTTGGGCATATGGTATGTGAAACTGATATTATGATTTCTGATGAACAAAACAAGATATGTGTATGCGGTGTTAAATTTGATATTGTTCATACACCAGGGCACAGCCCAGCCCATATATCCATTATAACTCCAGATAATGTGGCTTATGTAGCAGATGCACTTATAAGCTATGAAGTCATGGAAGGGGCAAAAATGCCATACGCTTTTATACTTAGAGAAGATTTAAAGAGCAAGGAGAAGCTTTATAATTTAAAATGCAGCAAATATGTTATAGCACACAAAGGAATATATGATGATATTACAAAACTCATATCTGATAATATAAAATTTTATAAGCAAAGAGCTGAAAGCATCTACGAACTTATGGAAGATAATATGACACTTGAAGAAATTTTAAAAGTTGTTATTAAGAGTTTTGATATCGGAGTGAAAAGCGTTCAAAAATATATAATAATAGAAAGAATGCTGAGATCTTATGTTGAATATTTAACTGAGATAGGGAAAGTGAAGTTAGTAATAGAAGATAGAATTGTTAGATATAAGAAATGCTAATATTAAGGTTAAGTGCACGGCACTTAACCTTAATATTTTTAAAATGCAAAATTTCCGTTTTTAAACACTGGAATTTCCTTGCCTTCTGATGTAATGCCTATGATTTCAAGGTCTTCTGTTCCAATCATAAAGTCTACATGAGAAAAAGAAGAATTTACTCCTTTTTCTTCTAGCTCTTCTTTGCTCATATTCTCCCCACCTTTTATGCATACAGGGTAGGCATTTCCAAGAGCTAAGTGGCATGAAGCATTTTCATCAAAAAGAGTATTAAAGAATATTGTTTTTAAGTTTGAAATAGGTGAATCATAAGGAACTAGAGCTACTTCACCAAGATAGCAAGAACCTTCATCGGTTTCTATTATATTTTTAAGGGTGTCATACCCTTTTTCAGCTTTAAAATCAACTACTTTACCATCTTTAAATGTAAGAGAGAAGTTTTCAACTAAGCTTCCATTTTCATTTAAAGGCATAGAACTTACTACTGTTCCATTTACTCCATTTTTCTTAGGCAAGGTAAATACTTCTTCTGTTGGAATGTTTGCGATAAATTCTAGTCCTTCTGGAGTATAATCAGATCCACCAAGCCATATATGACCTTCAGGAAGCTCTATTTTTAAATCTGTACCTAAGGAATTTTTATACTTTAAATATTTAAAGTTATTCTTGTTTAAAAAGTCCATACGGTTCTTTAAGTTATTTTTATGTTCTTCCCAAGCAGCTACAGGGTCTTCTTTATCAGCTCTTACAGCTTTAAATATGTATTCCCAAAGCTTATCTACAGCTTCATCTTCAGAGAGATTTGGAAATACTTTTTTTGCCCAAGCTTTTGTAGGAACGGATATAACGCTCCATACATTTTTGTTGCTCATCATTCTTTCTCTATGTTCCGCTAGGGCAGCACTGCGAGTTCTTGTGGACTTCAATATTCTTTCTGGGTCTACATCTTTCATAAGTTCCGGATCCGATGCGGATATACTTAAAAAAGCTGCTCCTTTTCTGTCATAGGATAAGAAAAATTCCTTTTGCCAATCTGGAAATTCTTCAAAAACCTCTTCTGGAGCATTTAAAAATCTAATTTTTGAGAATAATTCATCTATCCAGTTTATAACTACATCTTTTGCACCTTCTTTGTAAGCTATTTCAGCTATTTTTCTAGTAAAAAAAGCACATTCTATTGGACTTGATATAACAAGGATTTGATTCTTTTGAATGTTAATGCCTGATTTTACTATGAGTTTTGCATATTTTTCTAAAAAATTGTTATTCATATTAGCACTCCTCTCCATCTATAGGCCTTCCGAAGATAATATTATTATAACCAATATTTATAGTGCCATCAAATTTGTATGCTATGATTATCTATGGAACCATAGATATAAATTCTAAACCTTCGGTTTCTTCTAATCCAAACATAATATTCATATTTTGAACAGCTTGGCCAGCTGCACCTTTTACTAAATTATCTATAGAAGATAATACCATTACTCTGTTGGTACGTTTGTCTACTCTTATACCTATGTGACAAAAATTTGAACCCTTAACCCACCTTGTTTCAGGCAAAGTATCTAAAATTTTTATAAAGTATTCATCTTTATAAAATTCTCTATACAGGTTTAAAAGTTCTTCTGTATTTGTATCTATGTTTAAATTTGCATAGCATGTTGCAAGTATTCCTCTACTCATTGGAACTAGATGAGGAGTAAATGAAATTACTAAATCTTTTTTGGCAATTTTTGAAAGTTCTTGTTCAATCTCTGGAGTATGCCTATGTGTTGGAGCTCCGTAAGCTTTTATAGACTCGTTACATTCTGTGAAAAGATTAGCTATATTTGCTCCTCTTCCTGCTCCAGAAACTCCTGATTTTGCATCTACTATTATGCTGTTTAGGTTTACTAAGTCATTCTTTAAGAGAGGTGCTAAAGCTAATATGGTAGCAGTTGGATAGCAGCCAGGATTAGCTAAGAGATTACATTCTTTTATTTTATCTCTATTTAATTCTGTAAGTCCATAAATAGAATTTTTTATTAAAGATGCTGCTTTATGCTTAGTTACATACCAATCCTCATAAACTTCTTTAGAATCTAATCTAAAATCTGCTCCTAAGTCTATTACATTTATTCCTAAGTTTAAAGCCTTTTCGGCTATATCAAAAGCATTGCCAGAAGGTAATGAAATAAACAAAACCTCTATATCCTTTAATCTATTTATTGCTTCATTTATATCAATACATTTATCTTCAATAAAACTATAAAAATTCAAATATACATTATCGAAAGAAACATTTGTATAATTATGAGAACAATAAAATTCTATAGACGCATTTGGATGTTTATTGAGTATCCATACCAATTGTTCTCCTGCGTAGCCTGTAGCCCCTATAATTCCTGCTTTAATCATAATTTCACCCCGATTTTTAATTATTTTTATAATATGTGATATAAATAATTATGCTACATATTTACAAAAAAATCAATATGAGTATTGAATAATTATAAATATAGATGTATAATTATTCTAAAATTATATTAAGTGGGAGGCGGGACATGGAAAGTAAAGCTAATTACTTAAATGTAGAAACCTTTCTAGAAATCAATAAGTTTAAAGGAAAGATTTTTGTAATAAAATATGGCGGAAGTATTATGGACAATAAAGAAGCTCAGCATACATTTATTGATGACTTACTATTGCTAACAAGCATAGGAATAAAAATAGTTATTGTACATGGAGGCGGACCAGAAATTTCGAAGTGGATAAAAAAGACTGGTGGAGAAAATAGGTTTGTAAAAGGTTTAAGGGTTACAGATAAATCTACAATGGAGATTGTAGAAATGGTCTTATCAGGCAATATAAATAAAAAGCTTTCATCAAACTTGAGCAGAAAAGGTTTGACGGCTATAGGATTAAGTGGGAAAGACAGCGGTTTAATTAAGGCAAAGAAAAAATATGTATATGATGGTAAAGATAAAGTAGATATAGGCTTTGTTGGAGAGATTACAGGCATAAATAAGGAGTTGCTTTTAAATTTGTTAGACAATAATGTAATTCCTGTAATATCTCCTATTGGTTGTGATGATGATGGAAATAGTTACAACATAAATGCTGATTATGCAGCTTCTTTTATAAGTGGAACTCTTAAGGCAGAAAAATTTCTTATTATGACCGATGTAGATGGAATATATATGGACACAAAGGATCCATCGAGTATTTTACCTTGTATTGATATTGATGAAATTAAAGAATATATAAATTCTGATATTGTAACTGGAGGCATGATTCCAAAACTTGAATGTTGTATTAATGCCCTTAATAAGGGTACTAAGAGTGTTCATTTAATTAATGGAAACAAAGAACACAATTTATTATTTAATATAACTAATCATATTGGAACCCAAATTGTAACAAAGAGGAGTGATAATTTATGTCAAAAAATAGTGTAATGAATACCTATGGAAGATTTGATGTTACTTTTGAAAAAGGTTTTGGCAGCAGGCTTTATGATGTAAATGGAAAAGAATATATAGACTTTGTGTCAGGAGTTGCGGTAAACTGCTTGGGACATAGCCATCCTACAATAATCAATGCAATAACAGAACAAAGTAAAAAACTTATTCATATATCAAATTATTATTGGAATACAAAACATACAGAACTTGCTGATAAACTAATTAAAAACTGCGATCACAGTAAAGTATTTTTTTGCAACAGCGGTACAGAAGCAGTTGAAGGTGCTTTGAAAGTAGCAAGAAAGTATGGAAAATTAAAAGGCGGTATAAATAAAAATATTATATTATACATGAATAATTCTTTTCATGGTCGAAGTATGGGAGCTTTATCAGTTACTGGCCAAGAAAAATATCAAAAGGACTTTATGCCATTAATTGGTGGCGTAAAACGAGTTGAATTCAACAATATTGAAGATTTAAAAAGAAGTTTTGATGAAAATGTATGCGGAATTATAATTGAACCAATTCAAGGGGAAGGTGGAATTATAAGAGCTAGTGATGAGTTTTTAAAAGAAGCTAGAGATTTATGTAATAAACATGATGCGTTATTAATTTTTGATGAAATACAATGCGGCATTGGAAGACTAGGCAGCCTTTTTGCTTATAAAGAATTTGGAGTTGTACCTGATGTAATTACTATAGCTAAAGGCTTAGGTGGTGGTTTCCCAATAGGAGCTTTTATAGTAAATGAGAAAGCTGAGAATGTTTTAGTTCCTGGAGACCATGGAAGCACCTTTGGAGGAAATCCTCTTGCATGTGCGGTTGGTATAGCTGTATTAAATGAACTGATTGAAGGAGGCATAGTTGCTTCAGTTAAAAAGAAAGGTCAATATTTAAAAGAAAAATTATCAGCACTAAAAGAGAAATACAAAGTAATAAATGAAATAAAAGGTATGGGGCTGCTTTTAGGCATTAGTGTTGATGATCCTAAAGCTTTTATGAATGCGTGCTTTAAAAAAGGTCTTTTAGTAGTTACTGCTGGAGAAGATGTTGTTAGAATTCTTCCTCCACTTAATGTAACAAAAGAGGATATGAATGCCGCATTAAATATATTAGAGGATATTATGAAGGAAATGCATGTTTAAATAAATTTAGCTATTAATCTGTTGTGATAAATGAGGTTAACAGGATGGTTTTCCTTATCTAAGGTGGTGTTAGCTTGAATATAAAAAAGGCAATTGAAGAAAATATGGAGGAAATAAAGAATCTTAGAGAAAACCTTCATGATAATGCAGAGCTGTCATTTAAAGAGTTTAAAACACAAGAAATTATACTGAACTTTTTTAAGAATTTAGATATTCATACTGAAGTTATGGCAAAGACTGGTGTGGTTGCAGTTTTTAATAAAGGGGATGAGTGTATAGCTCTTAGAGCTGACATGGACGCACTGCCTGTAAATGGAGTGTCTCACGTCTGCGGTCATGATTATCACATGGCTATAGTTGCTGGAACTGCTTTGGTCCTTAAAAAATTAGGCTTTGATAAATGTATAAAGTTTATATTTCAGCCTGGGGAAGAGGATGAAGGTGGGGCATTGCCTATGATTAAAGAAGGTGTACTAGAAAATCCTAAAGTTAAGAATATGATTGGATTTCATGTGTGGCCAAATGTTAAGAGTGGCACTATAGAAGTTTCTTCTGGTGCGTCTATGGCTTCAGTAGATGATTTTAGAATAACATTTAAAGGCAAAGGAGGGCATGCAGCTATGCCTTTTCTTTGTAAGAATCCTCTTTATCCTGCTGTGGACTTTATTCAAACTGTAAATTTCAAGTCTCAAATGGAAGTTAATCCATTAGAAGCGTACACTATTGCTTTTACTTCAGTACAATGCGGAACTGCTCCAAATGTAATAGCAGATAACTGCGAAGTACTAGGAACTATAAGAACTTTTGATAACAATCTAAGAAATAAAATTTACGAGAATATAAAATCAGCAGCATATTTATGCGCAAGAAAATATGGATGTACTTCTGAGGTAAATTATAGTTTTCAGTATCCTCCACTAGTAAGTGATGAAGCTTTTACTAAGAGGTTTATAGATACCACAAAAGCGCTTATTGGAGAGGAGAATGTCATTACTCCAGAGAAAACTTTTGCTGCTGAAGATTTTTCTTTCTTTGCAGAAAAAGTTCCATCTGTGCACTTTAGACTTGGTATTGAAGGGGATAATAAAGGGATACATCCTCTGCATTCTTCAGAGTTTAATGCTTCAGAAGATACAATTTTTCATGGAATTCATATTATAACTAATTTTATTCTTTCCTTATATTCGTAAAATCAATATGTATTTATGGGTAAATAAATAGGGGGAGGGGCATTATGCAAAATTTAAGAAATAAAAACTTGAACTGTTCTTCGAGAGAAATAAAAATTTTAGATCTATTTGATGATTCTGGATTCAATATACCAAAAAAAGATAATGTACTGTTGTCCATAGAAGTTAGAAAAGCTAGTTTAGAAGATATTGAAGATATAAGTAGAATAACAAAAGAAGCTTTTAAACAATATAGTAAATATGTAATTAAGAATGATAACCTGGAAGCACTTAAGGAAACTTATAAAGATATAGAGATGGATATTCAAACAAAAGAGGTATTCGTGGCTTCTTTAAACGGAATGATTGTAGGAAGTGTCAGAATTAATATTCTGCCAGATAAAACTGCATATTTAAGCAGATTTGCAGTATCACCTAAATTTCAAAATCGTGGAATTGGAAATGTTATGCTGAATGCAGTTGATGAAGCCATGAAAAAAGCTGGGGTTAAAAAATTATTTCTCCATACTGCGGCAAAGGCTTCATCGCTGATTTATTGTTATTATAAACATGATTTTTATATTGATTCCACTACAAAAGATAGGGGCTATGTAAGGGCATTATTAAGTAAAGACTATGTATAAAAATGCGCAGCATTTTTATTATATGAAACATTCCGCAAAGGATTTGCATTTAGGAAAGCTTCTAATACTTGTTCAACGCTTTCTACAATGCAAATCTCATCTTCATAAGAGAAAATAACTCAACAATGCAATTGCCGCATCATGTAAGCCGTGGGCTACCGATACGGATATGGTTGAGCAATTCTTTATTTTATATTTTGAAAATCCATAAAACAGTCCTAATATTGTTGTCATTATCACTTGAAAAACATCATGTCCGTTTGGAAAGTGCCATAATCCAAATAATAATGACGAAAAAATTATGGCAAATAAATCAGATTCTGCTGTTGCTAACCTTTGTATAAAATAACCTCTAAAGATAAATTCTTCTCCAAACCCTACAAATAAAAAATCATAAATAAAATAGAATAGCAATACCAAAATAGAGGAATATTTAATACTCAATACCTCCTCATTGCTAACTCCAAAAAACAACGGCATTACAACAAAGGAAATAGTTATACAAAAGATTAAAAAACCAATCCTCAACTGCTTTCCAATATTGTCTTTTGTATATCCTAATTGCGTGAAAGGGATTTTTCTTAAAATAATAATTAGAAACGGAATTGCCGTCATAACTATATATATAAGTAATGTAATTATCATTTTTGTTGGTATATCTTTTCCCAGCGATACAATGGCTCTACTAAATCCAGCAATAATTAAAGCTGTTATATATACAAACGCCAATTCAAGCCATGTACCAATCTTTTTTCTCATTTTATCATCCCCTTATCATCTTACAGCTACTGTATATAAAATAGATGGAAAATGCTGCAATAAATATGCATAACAATATAATTATTCATAGATATACAGCATCCCTAATTTTTTATCATGTTTCTATTGTTTTCCAATTAAATTCTATTCCAAAATTTTTTTAAACACAAGCCTTACAGAAGTATTTCTTTATAACAGCAAAACAGGGTAGTGCATATTTTGCCAGCTTTTTTTACAGCAAAAGTATAACGAAGTTATTCTATTTCAATGCAGGAGATATTAAAAGAATGAAGAAATATAAGAAGAAAGTTTCTTAAAATATTATTTGTGTTGATTAATGGAGGGAGAAAAACTAATGAAGGTGATATTTGAATTTAAGGACATAAATGGGAAAGTGAGTCCGGAGAATAATGTGGAAAAAGAACTAACCAATGATGAAATCCTAGTAATATTGAACAGCAAAGAAGTAGATTATCCAGTTAATAATGGATTTTTATTTACAGTTAAGCACTGCATAATCGAAAATTCTACATACGATATGTTTACGGAACCATATAAGCTAAAAATAAGTCTTAGAGAAAAAGCATAGAATATAAAGCTCAAAAAAGGCATAAAATATATAGGTTAAATATTAATTTTAAAATTTGCTTATAAATGGGCGGAGGAGAAACTAATATGATATTTTATTTTTCTGGAACTGGCAATTCATTAGATGCAGCTAAAAGTATTGGAGAGTATAACAATGAAAGATTGATTTCTATTGCTAAGGAAATGAATAAGCTAGACGGAGAATTTAGCTATACTTTAGGAGAAGATGAAACTATAGGCTTTATTTTTCCAGTGTATGCTTGGGGACCTCCTAAAATGGTCTTAAAATTTATTGAAAGGTTAAAAATTGATAATTATAAAAATAATTATACTTTTGCCGTAGTAACCTGTGGAGAAAACATTGGCAATACCATAGGGATTCTCCAAAAGCACTTGATAAAGAAGAATATGAAGTTGGACAGCGGGTTTTCGTTAAGGATGCCTAATAATTACATTATTATTGGAGATGTGGATTCAAAATCTGTGGAAGAAAAAAAGCTTTTAGAAGCAGAAGAAACCCTAAAAAATATAAATAACATTGTGAAGGAAAGAAAAGTCGGAGTATTTCAAGTTGTTAAGGGATTTATGCCAGGAGTGCTAACTTCCATTGTAAATCCTATGTTTAATAAGTATGGAATCAATACTAAAAAATTTTATGTTAATGATAAATGTACTGGCTGTGGCATATGTGAAAGGGTATGTAATACAAAAACTATAAAGATTGATAAAAAGCCTATATGGGGAAAGGATTGTACTCAATGTTTAGCATGTATTAATCTTTGTCCAGTTAGAGCTATTGAATATGGTAAAGGTACTCATAATAAAGGAAGATATAAAAATCCTAATATTAGTATAAATGAGCTAGAGAATATATAGAAATAAATTTAAAAAAGAATAGGAGAGGATTGGTATTATGGAATTTTTAGAGTTAGTAAGAAAAAGACACTCAGTTCGTAAGTATAGTACTAGAAAGGTGGAGGAAGAAAAGCTGCTTAAAATTCTTGAAGCAGGGAGACTTGCTCCAACGGCAGTGAATTTTCAACCTCAAAGATTAATAGTTGTACAAAAAGAAGAAGGTATGGAAAAGTTAAAAAAATGTAATGCTTCTACTTATGGAGCACCTCTTGTTATCATTGTTTGTGGAGATCACAATGTGGTTTGGAAGAGAAGACAAGATAATAAGGACTTTTTAGATATAGATGTGAGTATTGTAACAGACCATATGATGCTTGAAGCAGCAGATCTTGGCCTTGCTTCAGTGTGGATAGGTTCCTTTGATCCAGATATGATAAAAAGAGAATTTAATCTTCCAGATAATGTAGAAGCTATAAATATATTGGCTATAGGATATGAAACTGATGATAATACGAAGGTAGATAAAAATAGAAAGCCTTTAGAAGAAATTGTGCATTATGAAACATATTAAATTAAGACTTAGCCAATCTCTGCATAATAAAGTGAGTCAAAATATAGTAAAGCTGAGTAAGTTGATATATTTTCATCAATTTACTTAGTTTTATTTATATGTTAAAAAAATGGATAGAGCTCCTAACTTAATTAAAAATTACTCTGACTGAATTAAACTTTAGTGCAGACAGTATGTACATTTATCATCTGATGTAGAAACGGCTATAAATGTTGGTAAAAGACATGGAAAACTAGTTGTATTTATTGTAGATAGTTTGCAGATGTATAATGATGGATATAAATTTTATTTATCAGAAAACAAAGTTTATATTTGTCATATTGTGCTATAATAAAATAAATGAATAAATAAATGGGGTGATTATCATAGAAGTAAGAGAAAGAATAGAAAAATTAAGAAGTCTTATGAAAGAAAGAGGAATAGATGCGTACATAGTACCAAGTTCGGATCCGCATCAAAGTGAATATGTGGCAGAGCATTATACTGCTAGGGCTTTTATAACTGGCTTTACTGGTTCTGCTGGAACTGCGGTTATAACTTTAAAGGATGCTGGACTATGGACAGATGGAAGATATTTTATTCAAGCTGAAAATCAATTAAAAGATACAGGAGTTACTTTGTTTAGAATGGGCGAAAAAGGTGTTCCTACTATTGAGAAGTTTTTAAGGGAAAACCTTCCTTTTGGAGCTAAAGTAGGCTTTGATGGAAAAGTAGTATCAGTACAATATTTTAGAAGTTTGAAAAAGGAATTGGAAGGCAGTGGAATTTCTTTTGAAACTGGTGAGGATTTAATAAATATAATATGGGAAAATAGGCCTGAAAAGCCACATACTAAAGTCATAGTTCATGATTTAAAGTATGCAGGTAAATCAAGAGAAGATAAGCTTCAAGAAGTAATTAATGAGATGAAATCTATGGGAGCAGCTCACTATGTTATATCTGGTTTGGATGATATAGCATGGCTTTTAAATATAAGAGGAAGAGATGTAGAATGTAATCCTCTTACAATTGCTTATTCAATAATTTCAAAAGGAAAGTGCTATCTATTTATAGATGAAGATAAAATAGATTCAAATGTTAGAGCTGAGATAGAGAAAGCGAAAGTTGAAATAAGGCCTTATGAAAGTGTTACTGAATTTTTAGAAGGTATTACAGAAGGAACTATATTATTTGATCCGTCAAAGACTAACACATGGATATATAATTCTATAAAGGTTAAGACTATAGAAGACATGGATATAACTACAAAGCTTAAGGCTATAAAAAATGATATAGAAATAGAAAATGTAAAAAAGGCCATGGTTAGAGACGGCGTAGCCATGGTTAAATTTATAAACTGGTTAAAGAAGACTATAAAATCACGCAATATTAAAGAAATAGAGGCTGCAGATAAACTAGAGGAATTAAGAAGAGCTGGAGAGAACTTCTTTGATTTAAGCTTCTCAACTATATCAGCTTATGGAGCTAATGCATCTATGCCTCATTATAGTGCCACAGAAGAAAATCAAGCAACTATAGAGCCAAAGGGATTTTATCTAGTGGATTCAGGAGCTCAATACTTAGATGGTACAACAGATATAACAAGAACTATAGCAGTAGGACCTTTAAGTGAAGAAGAAAAGCTAGATTATACTCTTGTTCTTAAAGGAATGATAGATTTGACTATGCAGAGATTTTTATATGGAACTACTGGTTCTAATATAGACATTATAGCTAGAATTCCTTTATGGAATGCAGGAATGGACTTTAAACATGGAACAGGACATGGAATAGGTTTCTTCCTAAATGTTCATGAAGGACCTCAGAGAATATCTAGTGTTCCTAATAATGTAAGGCTTGAAAAAGGAATGATTATTTCTAATGAGCCAGGAGTTTATAAAGCTGGTAAACACGGTATAAGAACAGAAAATCTTGTTGTTGTTCAAGAGGATGAAAGCACAGAATACGGTGGACAGTTCATGAAATTTGAAACTCTAACATTATGCCCTATAGATAAGGAACCTATAAAGGTTGAATTGTTAACTGAGGAAGAGAAAGCTTGGTTAAATAGTTATCACAAAAATGTATTTGAAAAGCTTTCCCCATATGTAGATGGAGAAGAATTAGAATACTTAAAGGAAGCGACAAAAGAAATATAGCATATAAAAAAAGGTAAAATATATTATCGCTTATAAAATATAATTCTATAAGCGATAATTATTAATTGCTAAAATAAGGCATAAGAAAAAGATAATAAGCTCTGGAAGTCGTTGAATAGTAAGATACAGGATGTTGACATAATATTTGAAATGTGCTATATAAAAATTATGGGTTAGCACTCATAATATGAGAGTGCTAACAATAATTTTCATTTTAAGGGGAGCGGTTTACATGGAGAAGAAGGAATTTAAGGCTGAATCCAAAAGACTTTTAGACCTTATGATTAACTCAATTTACACTCATAAAGAGATATTTTTAAGAGAGCTTATCTCTAATGCTAGTGATGCTATTGATAAGATGTATTACAAGGCATTAACAGAAGAATCTATAACTTTTAATAAGGATGATTATTACATTAAAATAGTTCCTGATAAAGAAAGTAGGACATTAAAGATTATAGATACAGGTATTGGAATGTCAAAGGAAGAACTTGAGAATAATCTTGGAGTTATAGCAAAGAGTGGTTCTTTACAGTTCAAGCAAGAAAATGAACTTAAAGATGGATATGATATAATCGGACAATTTGGTGTAGGTTTTTATTCTGCATTTATGGTAGCTGATACTGTTACTGTTATAAGTAGGTCTTTTGGTAGTGATGAAGCATATAAATGGGAATCTCAAGGGGTAGACGGCTATACCATAGAACCTTGTACAAAGGATTCCTTTGGTACAGAAATTATATTAAAAATTAAAGAAAACACAGAAGACGAAAATTATGATGAATATTTAGAAGAATATAGATTAAAATCTTTAATCAAAAAGTACTCTGATTTCATTAGATATCCAATTAAGATGAATGTAAAAGGAACAAAGCTCAAAGAAGGCACTGAAAATGAATATGAAGAGTACATAGAAGAACAAGTTATAAATAGCATGGTTCCAATATGGAGAAAAAATAAAAATGAGCTTACTGAGGAAGACTATCATAAATTTTACTCAGAAAAGCATTATGGATTTGATAAACCATTAAAATATATCCACACTAGTGTAGAGGGTAATATAAGCTATAAGGCTATCTTATTTATTCCAGAAAAAACTCCATATAACTTCTATACAAAAGAATATGAAAAAGGATTAGAGCTTTATTCAAACGGAGTCCTAATTATGAATAAATGTGGAGATTTATTACCTGACTATTTTAGCTTTGTAAAAGGTATAGTAGATTCTGAAGATTTATCTCTTAATATATCTAGAGAAATATTGCAGCATGATAGACAACTTAAGCTCATAGCTAAGAACATAAAAACTAAGATAAAAAATGAACTGGAAAACATGTTGAAAAATGAAAGAGATAAATACGAAACTTTCTATAAAGCTTTTGGAAGACAACTAAAGTTTGGAGTTTATAATGATTTTGGAGCAAATAAGGATGTGCTTCAAGATTTATTGATGTTCTATTCATCAAAGGAAAAGAAGATGGTCACTCTAGCAGAATATGTTTCTAGAATGGCTGAGGACCAGAAGTATATTTATTATGCAGTTGGAGAATCCATTGAGAGAATAGAAAAGTTACCACAAACAGAGCTTTTATTAGATAAGGGATATGAAATACTATATTTCACTGATGACGTGGATGAGTTTGCAATAAAAATGCTTATGGATTATAAAGAAAAGGAATTTAAGTCTGTATCAAGCGGTGATTTAGGTATAGAAACGGAAGAAAGTAAAAATTCTGATGAACAGAATAAGGAAAACAAAGATTTATTTGATGCTATGAAAGATATTTTATCAGATAAGGTTAAAGAAGTTAGGGTGTCAAAAAAATTAAAGAATCATCCTGTATGTCTATCAAGTGACGGTGAGCTTTCAATTGAAATGGAAAAGATATTAAATTCTTTCCCTAACAATGGAAATATAAAGGTGGATAAGATTTTGGAAATAAATCCAAATCATCCTGTATTTAAATCTTTAAGAGATGCTTATGAAAATGACAAGGAAAAATTAAAGTTATATACTAATTTATTATATAACCAAGCACTTCTTATTGAAGGATTATCTATACAGGATCCTGTAGAATTTACTAATGATATTTGTAAGTTGATGAAATAATATAAAATAAAGAAAAAGCTCCATGTTTGGCTAATGAGCGATAAAAACTCTTTTATCCATCATGGGGCTTTAATATTTAAAGAATTGGTAAGAAATTTATTTTTATTTAAGTTACTATTTTAAACAATGCATATATGCAGCTGCGTTTTCACCACTTACTAAAAAGGATTGTCCTTTTGAGCAGAAAATTGAAGTAGAGGTGTATTCTATATCAGCATCTTTATTATATCCTATTTTTTTAATAACATCCTCTTCATTGTGACATTTATCATATCCATCAAAAACAAAGTTAAGCTTCCCCTTGCCTTTAGTAAAATATACGAATTCCATACTGTAATTCATAAAGGTTGCTACAGGGCCTCTTCCAGTTATAATAACTTTATTATCAATTGTTTCTGGTGGATCAAAGGAACCATTTAATCTTTGTATATCGGATAAAACACGTCCCATAGAATCTAGATCTACTTCTATTTTGAAACGATAATATGGTTCAAGGAGTATATTTTTCGTGCTTTCTAGACCTTGTCTTAAAGCTCTAAAAGTTGCTTCTCTAAAATCTCCACCGCTGGTGTGTTTATTGTGGTATCTGCCTGTTAATAAAATAATTTTCAAATCTGTTATAGGAGAACCTGTTAGTATACCATGATGCTCTCTTTCGAAAATATGAGTTTTAATGAGATTTTGAGTTCCAATAGGAAGATCATCAGTATGGCAAATGCTTTCAAAAGTAATTCCACTGTTTCTCTCACCAGGCTCTAATTTTAGATGGACTTCAGCATAGTGTTTTAGAGGTTCAAAATGGCCATATCCAATAGTCTCTTTTAAAATAGTTTCTTTATAAAGAATTTCACAAGGACCGAAGTCTACAGATAAATTAAATCTTTCTTTTACAAGTTCCTTTAGAACTTCAAGCTGAATAATACCCATAATGTGAACTTGTATTTCTTGGAGAGCTTCATCCCATATTACATTTAATGTAGGATCTTCTGCTTCTAAAATTTTAAAATAGTTTAAAACCTCTTTTGTATTTAAAGAAGTATCAAATATAACTTTAGACTTTAAGGTTGGAACCATATCATATTTTGATTTTTTTCTAAGTGTTCCAACTCCATCACCAATGGATGCGCTTGATAGTCCTGTAACTGCAAAAAGCTGTCCTGCACAGACTTTGCTTACAGTAGTAAATTTAGTTCCATTATAAATTCTTATTTGATTTATCTTCTCGGAGTTTTCTCCTAAAGAAAGTTCATCTTTAACCTTTAGAGAACCACTTAATGCTTTTATATAGGTTATTCTATTATTATTTTCATCGTGACGTATCTTATATATTTCCCCGGAAAAATCTCCTTTATCATTGTATTCTGTATAAGTGAGAGTATCTAAATTTTCTAGAAACTCATCTATACCTATGTCTTGAAGAGCTGAACCACTAAAACACGGAAAAATCTTATTTTCTTTAATCATTTTTTTCATACAATTTAGCCAAAGCTCTTTTTCATAATCTTCTTCTAAATATTTTTCTAGGAGAATATTATCTCTTTCGGCTAGAAATTCTATAAGATCGCTGTCCATTTCTTCTTTATTTAAAGATCCAGCAATAAAACATACATTTTTAGTTAAATCAGTTTTAATTTCTTCAAGAACTCTATCTATATTCGCGCCAACTCTGTCTATTTTATTAATAAAGAAAAAAGTTGGAATTTTGTGTTTTGCAAGAAGCTCCCATACTGTCTCTGTATGACCTTGAATTCCTTCAACACCGCTTATGATAACAATGGCATAGTCCATAACTATAAGAGCTCTTTCCATCTCTGAAGAAAAGTCTGCATGACCAGGTGTATCTATTAAATAATAGGTTGAAGAGTTATATTCAAATACAGCCTGATCTGAAAAGACCGTAATTCCTCTTGATTTTTCTATATTATGGCTGTCTAAAAAGGAAGTCTTATGGTCAACTCTTCCTCTATTTTTAATGCTTTTAGTATGATATAAAAGTTGTTCTGCAAAGGTTGTTTTACCAGCATCTACATGAGCTAATATTCCTATTGTCTTATTCATCATTTGCACCTCAATAAATATAGTTAAGCAGAGAACCCAAAGTTTTATTTAATGGCGATAGTAGGTTTCTTTGGATGCTCTTCTGATAATTATTATAATGCAGTAATTAAATATAAAAAAGGGTATAGTATAGAGTAAAGAAAATAATATTTAGTAGTTTGTTGATAAGTCTTATTAATTATAGTAGCATGTGAAAAATTTATAGGAAGATATGTATACCACACTCGTAATATAGGCGCTCTAATGGTATCATAAATAGTAGCGTAAATGTTGAAGCTAATGTTATATTAAATAAGAAGAAATATTGGTTTTATAAAAATAAGATAAGGGTTTGGTATTATGTATAGATTATTATTAGTTGAAGACGATAAGGCTTTATCAATGGGAATAGAATTTACTTTAAAAGATGAAGGATATGAAGTTATAACTGCTTATACTTTAGAAGAAGGCATATATATGTTTAATAAAGATAAATTTGATTTAGTAATATTAGACGTAAATCTGCCAGATGGCAGCGGATACAATCTTTGTAAACATATAAGAAGCAAAAGCGATATTCCTGTAATATTTTTAACTGCCTTAGATGAAGAAGTGAATGTGGTACTTGGTTTTGAAATGGGTGGAGATGACTATATAACTAAACCATTTAGAGTAAAAGAGCTGCTGCTGCGAATAAGGGCGATTTTAAGAAGAAACTCTAAGGCTGAAGCTTCTGGAAATAAGCTTATAAGTGGAGATATTATCGTAGATACCTCTATGGCTTTGGTTAAAAAGAAAGGACAGGAAGTTTCTCTTACAGCACAAGAATATAGGCTGCTTTTAATATTCATGTCAAAAGGAAATGCTGTGATAAAGAGAGAAGAAATACTGAAAGAACTAATAGAGAGTAAGGAAGTTTTCTTTGATGAAAATACCCTTTCAGTATATATAAAGAGGATAAGAGAAAAGATAGAAGATAATTCTAAAAATCCAGAATACATTGTAACTGTTCGGGGCCTGGGCTACAAATGGAATAAAGAAGTAGTTAAGGAGTAGTATCATGAAAAGATATTTTAATAATCCAGAAATAAAGAAAAGTTCTGCTGTTCTTATTTTTATAATGTTTATTTTTTTATTATATAATTATGTTGCTGTTAAAAGTTACAATGAAAGATTGAAGGAAGATTATATAGAGATTTTCTCTAAGGTTACAGCTAAAATTGTGGAAAAAGACCCTAAGCTTGAAAAAGAAATAGTACCTCTTTTAACAAGAGAAGTAAGTGCAGCTGAAGAAAAAGCAGGAAGAGAAATTTTAAGAGAATATGGATTGAGTGAAAAGCTGGATACCAGTCTAGTTCCTTATATAAAGAGCAGCTTTAAGAAAATAAAGCTAAATCTATTAGGTGGTGGAATTATTCTTACAGTGCTGCTTTTTATTCTTAACTATCTTCAGCATGGTTACTATTATGAAAAAATGAGAAGCTTTAGTTCAGCCGCAAAGAGAATTGTAGAGGGAGACTATAATTTAAAGCTTAGTGAAGAAAGAGAAGGAGATTTATCAAAATTAAGCATAGCCTTTAACTCTATGGGAGAGGTTATTAGAGGAAATATCTTTGCTCTTAAAAAGGAAAAAAGCTTTTTAGTGGATTTATTATCGGATATTTCGCATCAATTAAAAACACCACTATCTACTATGATTTTATATAATGAAATTCTTTTGAATAAGAAATTAACTAAGGAACAGCAAGTTACCTTTTTAAGAAATAATGAAAATCAGCTTAATCGTATGAGCTGGCTTATTTTAAACTTGTTAAAAATGGCTAAAATAGATGCTAATGCTATAGAACTTGAAATAGAAAATCAGAGCTTAAATGAAACTATAGAAGAAACTCTTGAAGCACTGCAAAGTAGGGCATCAGAGTCAAAGGTTAATGTGAATTTTTATCAAAAGGGTGAAGTATATTTAAAGCATGATAGTTTATGGATGCAGGAAGCCTTAATTAATATAGTTAAAAATGGAATAGAGCATGCTGGTGAAGATGGAAAAGTTGAGATTAATATAGAAGATAATCCTATATACACGAGAATATTTATATCCAATACAGGAGAAACTATTCCAGAAGAAGATTTACCTTATATATTTAAAAGATTTTACAAAGGTAAAAAGTCTCAAAAAAGTGATTCTGTTGGAATAGGATTATCCCTAGCTAAGTCTATAATCGAAAGGCATGGAGGATATATTGAAGTTAGCAGCAATGCTACTGAAGGAACGGTTTTTAAAATAACTTTTTTAAAATATTAACTTAGAATATAAAAAACCTATCTTACTAAATTGTAAGATAGGTTTTTTCTTTGTAAGGATACTGTCATGGAAAGTTGGTTTTAAGAGGCTTAGAATATTATTATCGGCAATGGGGCCATTAAGAATGAGTGAATAAGTGTTAAGAACTGATAAGATAAATTTCTTAAATATAAGGAATAGTATTAGGAGGTAGAAAAATGGAAATATTAAAAGTTCAAGGTTTAAAAAAGATTTATGGAAAAGAGGAAAATAAAGTAGAGGCGCTAAAGGGTATAGACTTAAGTGTAAATAAAGGAGAATTTGTAGCTGTAGTAGGAGCTTCAGGCTCTGGAAAGAGCACTCTTCTCCATATTTTAGGAGGTTTGGATAGACCTACAGAGGGAAAGGTTATTATAGATGGGGAAGATATTTATCAATATAAGGAAGAAAAGCTTGCTATATTCAGAAGAAGAAAAATTGGATTTATTTTTCAGTTTTTTAATCTGCTCCCTGTATTAGATGTGCAGGAGAATATAGCTTTACCAGCTTTACTTGATAATGACAAAGTGGATAGGAAGTATTTAGAGGAGATAATAAAGATTTTAGGGTTGGAAGATAGAAAGAATCATTTGCCTTCGGAACTTTCAGGAGGACAGCAGCAGAGAGTAGCTATAGGAAGGGCACTTCTTAACAAGCCTTCTATAATACTTGCAGATGAGCCAACTGGAAACTTAGATAGTAGCAATTCAAAGGAAGTTATCGAGCTTTTAAAGTTTTCAGCAAAGAAATATAACCAAACATTAATATTGATTACTCATGATGTAAACATAGCTTCTAGTGCAGACAGGATAATAACGATTAAGGACGGAAGCATAGTTTCGGATAAATACTTGAAGTAGGTTAGAGGTGAGAATAATGATTAATAGCTATAAACACATAACGTGGAAGTATATAAAAGGAAATAAAAAAAGAACTATATTAACCTTAATTGGAATTATATTATCAGTAGCTTTAATATCCTCCATAGGATTCTTTTTGAAGAGTATGCAGAAAGCAAAGATAGAGGACATGAAAAATGCTTATGGATCCTGGCATATCGCTTATTCTAAGGTTGATGATGCTCTTATCACTAAAATTAAGAGCAACCCTAATGTTTTAAGAAGTGGTGTCTATGCAGAAGGAAAAGAAATTGATATAAATGACAATCTTAAAGCTAAAGAAGTATTTATAACAAGTCAGGGGGCAGAGCTTTTACCTTATTCTCTAAAAGAGGGTAGATTTCCAGAAAAAGATACAGAGTTAGTTTTAGAAGGTTGGTTTCTTGATAAGATTAAAAAGGATGGAAAGCTTGGAGATAGTATAAAAATATTAAATAAAGAATATACTTTGGTTGGAATATTGAAAGATACATATAAGAGTCAAGTTACAAAAACAGGAGAGATAATAACAAATAGTTCTAATATAAATGATAATGATAGAATTTTATTAGCAGAATTAAATGTTAATAGAAACTTAGGAAAAAACATTGATGAACTTGAAAAGCTATCAGATAAAAAATTTGTAATGAGAAATGATTATTTGCTGTCAATGTTAGGGGAGGAAATGCCTAAAGGATTATTAGGCATACTTGTTATAATAACTACAATTGTCATGGTGGCAACCATAGCGGTAATATATAATGCTTTTCAGATAAGTGTAGTGGAAAGAGTTAAGCAGTTTGGGCTTTTAAGGGCAGTGGGAGCTACTCAAAAACAGATAAGAAAGATTATACTAAGAGAGGCTACTTTCCTTGCTATTATAGGTATTCCTATAGGACTTTGTTTTGGAATTATTGCTTTATATGGAATAGATTTAGCCTTTAAAATCATAAGCACGAGAGAAGTAGTGTTTATAGAACCAACAATAACCATAGATGTTTTAATCATCAGCACTGTTATTGGATTGCTTTCCATTTATATATCTGCTTTACTTCCAGCCACTTTTGCAGGGAGAATATCCCCATTAGTTGCCATTAGCAGTAGAAATTCTATATCAAAGGAAAAGTTAAAGAAAAGAAAGAGTTTAATTATAGAGAAAATTTTTGGTTTTGAAGGAGCTTTAGCTTCTAAGAATATAAAAAGAAACAGAAAAAGGTATAGAACCACAGTATTTTCAATAATAATAAGTGTAACTTTATTTATAACCTTTAAGGCTTTTATGGATATGTCTTTAAATGTTTATGATAAAATGAATGAATCAAGAGATATACATTTTTCAATAATATTAAATGGAGATTTCAGCACTGAGCCAAAGAAGATTAATGAGGAGATTATAAAGAATATAGAAGATATGCCTGAAACAGAGGCTGTGTATAAGGTATATAATCAATATCTTTTTCAGTCAGTTATAGATAAGAGTAAAGAATTAAAGAAAATAAAAGATATAGGGAATGTATATGAAGATACAAACTATAATGGAGAAAATAAAACACTTTTAGATGCTTCATTATCAGTTTATGATGAAAACTCCCTTAAAGTTGCAAAGAAGTATTTGAAGGAAGGAAGCATAAATGTTGAAGATTTAAATAATAAAAATGGAGTAATTATAATAGGAAAAAATGAGATATTTAATAGAAAGACTAAGAAATATTATTATGGACCTATAGCAAATTTAAAGGTTGGAGATGAAATACCAATTCAGAGTTACGATGATGGATTAGGCTTAGAAGAGAAGATTGAGTTTGGCAAGAGACAAGTAAAAAAGGTGAAAGTTTTAGCTGTTCTTGAAGGCGATCCTTTTGATTTTAATGGATACGGAAATGCAATTAAGATGATAACTACAAAAGAGGTAGCTGAAAAATTAACTTCTAAAGATATAATACCTTCAAGAGTAGACATAAAGATAAAAGATACAAATTTAGAGAATTCAGCTAAAAAGAATATTGAGTCCATAATAAGTAGTTCAGAAGACTTACAGCTTATAAATATTATAGAAGAAAACAGAACATCAAAATCTTCTATATTAATGATAAAAATTTTATTATATGGCTTTGTTATTGTAGTATCTTTAATAGGAAGTGTAAATATTATTAATACTTTAACTACCAATATAATATTAAGAAGAAGAGAATTTGCAGCCTTAAAGTGTATTGGACTTACTCAAAAGGGGCTTAGAAAAATCATAACCCTTGAGGGAATGCTTTATGGTATTAAGGGAAGTATATATGGTTCTATAATAGGAACATTTTTATCATATGCAATTTATAAGAATATGAACTATGTAAGGGAACAAAGCTATAGGCTGCCTTTGGATTCAATACTCATCACAGTAGCAGGCACTATGATTATAGGCTATATCTCAGTGCAGGCACCACTTAGAAGAATGAAAAGAGAAAACTTGATAGAGGCTGTAAGAGAGGACTTTTAGCAAAAAACAGAGAACGTAGATAGATTTTGTAAATTGAAATCTATCTACGTTTTTTATGTATACTAAATTAGAATGATAAAGAGGAGATGGAGCAAGGCTGTTTTGCATAAATTAGGTATGATAAAATAGACATAATAAGGATTTGGAGGTGGATAATATGAAGATTTTTCATACAGCAGATTGGCATATAGGTAAATTAGTTAATGGATTTTATATGACTGAGGATCAAGAATTTGTTATGGAGCAGCTTTATGAAAAGATTGAAGAGGAAAAGCCGGATGTTCTTATAATAGCTGGAGATTTATATGATAGGTCTGTACCTCCGATACAAGCTATTGAGCTTCTTAATAAAGCTTTATATAAAATAGTTATGGAGCTAAAAACTCCAGTTATAGCCTTAGCTGGAAATCATGACAGCAATGAAAGGATAGATTTTGGAAGTGAACTCCTTAGGAAAAGTGGGCTTTATATAAGAGGAACATTAAAAAGGAATATAGAAAAGATTACCTTAAATGATGAATATGGATCTGTGAATTTCTATCCTATACCATATATAGACCCACCTATAGCAAGAGATTTATATGGAGATAAAAACATAAAAACTCATGATGATGCCATGAGAGTGATATTAGAACATATTAAAGAAGACTTTAATCAGAATGAAAGGAATGTAGCAATTGCTCATGGATATGTTACATATATAAACAGCGAAAATGAAGCAGCAATGGATTTAGAAGAAAGTGAATCAGAAAAACCTTTATCCATTGGAGGTACAGCAGTAATAAATGCAGCCTATTTTGAAGATTTTAACTATACTGCCCTTGGACATTTGCATGGACCTCAAAAGGTAGGAAGCGATAAGATAAGGTATGCAGGTTCTCTATTAAAATACTCCTTTTCTGAGACTAGGCAGAAGAAAGGTATAACTATTATAAATTTAGATGGAGAAGGGAAAGTACATATAGATTTTTATAAATTTAATCCTAAAAGAGATTTTAGAGTAATAAAAGGAGAATTAAAAGAACTTATAGATTATGGATCTTGCAGCCCAGAAAATAATGAAGATTATATAAAAGTTATACTTACAGATAAGGGAGAACTTTTAGACCCTATGGCAAAATTGAGAAGCGTGTATCCTAATGTTATGGAACTTTCAAGAGAAGAAAGGATAAGAGATGTATCTCATACTAAAACCGCTGCTAGTAATATTAAGGAAAAATCTAAATTGGATTTATTTAAGGATTTTTATGAAGATATTATGGGGGAGAAATCCTCTGAAGAAGAGATAGAATTTATGAAAAAAATAATAGAAAAAGCAGAGAGAGGAGGAAAAGAAGAATGAAGGTTAAAAAGCTTATAATAAGCGGTTTTGGCCCATATGCGGAGAGACAGGAATTGGATTTTGAAGAGAATTTGAAGGATAAAAATATGTTTGTTATATGCGGTAATACTGGTGCTGGAAAAACCACAATTTTTGACGCTATAAATTTCGCTCTATATGGAGAGGCAAACGGCAGTGATAGGGAAGGGAAGTCTTTAAGAAGTCATTTTGCAGACTCTAAAACTCCAACAGAGGTGGAACTTTGGTTTAGTTTAAGGGGAAAGGACTATTATGTTAAAAGATCGCCAAGCTATTTAAGACCGAAGCAAAGAGGGGAAGGCTTTGTGGAAAGCAAGCCTATGGCTGAAATTAGAATTTCGAAAGATAAAACTATAACAGGGTTTAAAGAAGTGACTAGAGAGGTAGAAAATATACTTGGAATAACCACTGAGCAGTTTAAACAGTTGGTCATGATACCACAAGGAGAATTTAAAAAACTTTTAAATGCGAAGAGTGATGAGAAAGAAGAAATATTTAGAAAAATTTTTGGAACAGAAGTTTTTGAGAGAATTCAAAGAGAAATAAGAGAAGAGGCAAAAGCATTAAAAAATTCTATTGAAAGAGTACAAAGAGATAGGTTAAATAAAATAAGAAGTTTTATATGTGGAGAAGAGGATGATGAGCTGTTTAGAATAATAAATGCTGACAATATAAATATAGATACTATTATGGAGAGCTTTAAAAAATCTATAGAGAGGGATATACATAGTCAAAAAGTTTTAGAAGAAAACATTGAAAAGACCACACAAAACATAAAAAAGTTTCAAAAGGAGATAAATCTTGGAGAAGCTATTAATAGCAAGTTTGATAAACTTGAAAATGTTAAAAAAGAATTAGATAAATTAGAAGTAAAAATTGAAGAATATAAAAGTAAAAAGAATCAGTTAGATAGAGCAAAAAAGGCTATAACTGTAAGAAATTTTGAAGAAAAGTATGAGGAAAAAAATGAGGAATTAAAAAATTTAAAGTCAAGACTTGAAGAGTTAGAAAAGAATTTAGAATTGTATACAAAAAGTTATGAGAAAGCAAAGCAGGAGTTTGTAAAACAGCAAAGCAGAGAAGAAGAAAAGAATAAAATTATAAAGAATATAGATGAAAAGTTAAAATTAAAAGAAAAGGTTTCTGAGTATGAGAAAACTAAAAAACAAGTAGAGTTCTTTAATAATAAGGTTAAAGCAGTAAAAGAAAGAATTGAAAATATAAATATTAATATTTTGAAAAATGAAGAAAGATTAAAAATAATAGATAAAAATTTAGAAAATATAAATTTAGCTAAGGATGAAAAAAGAAAACTAGAGGTTAAAAAAGTAGAAACTTTTAATAAGCTTAATAATCTAAAGGAACTATATAACTCCATTAGTAGATGGATAAAATATAAAAATAAACATGATGAAAAAGTTAAAACTTTTGAAGAATTAGACAAAATATTTATATCAGTAAAGAATAATTATGAAAAATTAGAAGATATTTTTAGAAAAAGTCAAGCCGGAATTTTAGCATTAAATTTAGAAGAAGGAACTCCTTGTCCAGTATGTGGTTCAACTCATCATCCGAAACTTGCTAAGATAGAAGATAATGATATTAGAGAAGAAAAGGTAAAAAAAGAAAAAGAAACTCTAGAAGTTTGGAGAGAAAAAAGAGATAAATGTTTATCTAGGCTTACTGAGATAAACAGTTCTTTAAAGATTGTTATGGAGAATTCCATAGGGCCTCTTTCAAGAGAATTACTGAATATTGAAGTTTGTGAAGAAGATTTAGATAAGATTAATAATGAAGTTAAGAACTTATATAGACAGAATAAAGATGCATTAATTGACATAGAAAATAGGATAAGAGAATTAGATATTTTTATTAATAAAGAAAAAGATATATTGGAAGAGAAAAATAGTTTATATAAAAATGCTGAGGAACTTAGAAGAGAACTACAGCTAAAAAATGAGGAATTAGTAGTTGAAGAAGGAAAATTAAGTGCAGTCAATAGTACACTAACTTTAATAAAAAATGAGTTTAATGGAGAGATAAAAACTTCAAAAGAGCTAGAAGACATGATTATAAGCTTAAACAATAAGTTGTCTTTGATTAAAAAAGAGTATGAAAATGCAGAAAAGATTTTTAATGCGTCGAAGAGCAAATTAGATAATGCAAAAGGAATAGAAAAAAGTACAAGAGAGATGAAGGAAAGGGCAGAGAGTGAACGCAATGAGGCATTAGAGATGTTCAAAAGAAGAGTATTAGATTTAGGATTTACGGATTATCTAGATTATAAACATAGTGTTTTATCTGAGGAGAAAATTGAAGCACTAGAAGAAGAGATAAACAAATTTAACTCTGATCTATTAAGCTGTAGAAATTTATATGAGACCTTATTAAAGGATGTGGAAGGATTAAGCAGGATTGATTTATCTGAAATCAATGAAAAATTAAAAAAGGAGAATGAAGTAAAGGCTAACTTGGATAAAGAAGCAAAAGAAATCTTTGCAAGAATAAAAAATAATAAAACGGTTTTAGAAGATTGTAATAAGCATAATAAGAGCATAAAAGAAGATGAGGAAAAGTATAAGATAGTTGGAAGACTTTCAAATATAATCAATGGAGATAATTCTAAAAAAATAAGTTTTGAAAGATATGTATTAGCTTCTTATTTTGAAAGAATAATTGATGCAGCAAATTTAAGATTTAATAAGATGACTTCAGGAAGGTTTGAGCTTTTAAGAAAAGAAGATATGGGAGATAAGAGAAAAGGACAAGGTCTTGAATTAGAAGTTTTTGATAACTATACAGGAAAGGTAAGAGATATAGGAACCTTGTCTGGAGGAGAAAGTTTTAAAGCTTCTTTATCTATGGCACTAGGACTTGCAGATGTTGTTCAAGCTAATACAGGAGGAATACAGTTAGATACTATGTTTATAGATGAAGGTTTTGGAACTTTAGATCCAGAATCCTTAGACAATGCTATTGAATGTTTGATGGAGCTTCAAAATGATGGAAGATTGGTTGGAATAATATCCCATGTAGCAGAGTTAAAAGAAAGAATACAAACAAGATTAGAAATAAGAACTACAAATAAAGGAAGTAGAGCGGAGTTTAAAGTATAAATTATCAATATAATTATTTAGTAACATATTAGTAACTTATGAATATAGTAACAATGTAGAACTAATATTTATAAGGAGTTTACTTAATGTTTAATAGTTACAATAATTTGTATTATGGCTTTTGGGATAATTACTGGAGAAGTTATCGAATTAACAGCGAGGCAGCTATTCAAATTGCTCTGCAGCGAGTGCCTGGTCAGGTTATCAAAGTGGAATTGGACTATGAAAATGGTATATTAGTTTATGAAATTGATATACGTACTTCATTAGGAGTATATGAAGTTCATGTTGATGCAATTACAGGGCGTATATTAAAAGTTGAAAGAGATTTTGATTTTGATTAAGAAATTAAGATACTTAAAGCATAATACTAAATTTAAACATGAAGTAAAAATGACCACTACATTGTTTAATAAGTGCAGTGGTCATTAACATTTATACATATTACTTAAGACTATTTTTTATTGATTTTTATTAACCATATTAGAAAAATATCTTGGAGGAATATATCCCTTTTTTATTCCTTCTGTAACAAGTAAGTATGTAGCAGTAGTGTCAAATCTAGCATCATGAAAGTTTCCTGTTTCATTAAAAAGCTTTTTGGTCAAGGCATCTATATGAGACTCTTTTATATTAAGAAATTCTATGGCTTCTTTAAGTTTAGGAGCTTTAGTTTCATTTCGGCTATTTTTTAGATTGCATATATTTCTGTAATAATTCATAGTACAAAATACATTCTTAGGTTCTATAAATTCTCCGCAGCCCTCTAATTCACATTTTAAAAATTTTATATCAAAATTAACATTATGGCCAATTAAGATATCTGCATTTTGAAAATCATCTAAAAATTCCTCTAAACGGTCTTCAAAATATTTACCATTACTTAGCTCATATAGTTTTTCAACACTAAAGCCGTGAATCTGCTCTGCTTCTGGCTCTATATATTCTACAGTAAAGAATATATTTTTACCAATGGTTTTTGTTGGTTTTATACTTGTATCAACTAGAATATAACTAAGCTGACATATGCTTCCTGGCCTTATGCCTGTTGTTTCTGTATCAAAAAATATCATTTTCATATTCAAAAGTCCCCCTGTCTACTCCTATTAATTATAATGGAGAGGGGATAATGTTACAAGATAGAAATATTTTATGGAGCAAAATATTTCTAATATAATACCACAGGCAAACAGATTAATAAAATTGCATGCAGTTTTCTTATATGTGTATAATATACACATAATAAAAAATAATAATTAGGAGGATTTTTATGGGACTATTTGATGGATTAATGGGTAATGCTTCAGAAGTTAGTACTCAGGAAGTGCAAAAGGAATATTCTAATATATTAAGTTCAACAGAATCAGTTGAAAAGGCATATAAACTTATTCGTGATATGTTCATATTCACTAATAAGAGACTTATATTAGTAGATAAGCAAGGAGTTACAGGTAAGAAGATAGAATATCATTCAATTCCATATAAAAATATTACTCATTTTAGTATAGAAACAGCTGGAAATTTTGATTTGGATGCTGAACTTAAGATATGGATTTCAGGTTCTCAGGTTCCTATAGAAAAGCAGTTTAATAAGAGTTTAAATATATATGAACTGCAAAGCGTTTTAGCTGAATATGTTTTAAAATAGAAAAGGACTAGTTTTAAAGGCCAGTAGTTCTAGAGCATAGAGCTATTCTGGCCTTTTTATTAATTATTTTATATTTTTGTATAGATTTGCTCCCTTACTAATTAAAACTTCATATAGAATTACATTAGCAGCCATATAAACTAATATTAAAAGTACAGTTGTTACAGATATAGGTAAATGCAGTTTATATACTACTAATGTAATAATTCCAGGCAGTATTAAGATTAATGGCCAACTTATGATCAAGTTTAAATTTTGTTTTACTGCCTTTTGTTCATTATCCCAATTTAATTTAGGATTGAATAAGTCTATTAATACACCTATAAAATTTGCAAAGGATATTACAAGCATACCTATAATAGTTATAAGTATAATTAGCAAAGGAGATGGTTTTGCTATTATTATAATTGTAAAAATTAAAGTAACCATTCCAATTATACTTATAATTATTCCTGATAAAACCTTTGCTATTATTTGATTTTTATAGCTTATAGGTAAAAATTTATTAACAAAAAAGCTTTTCCCTTCCCTTGATATGGAAGTAGAAGCAACTCCATTGGTACTACTAACAAAACCTAATAAAAGGGAAGAGCCAGCTAAGATAATTGAAAAGTAGTCAGGAGTATTCAAAAAGCTTTTTATCATTTCTAAACTTTCCATATTATCTGAATTAATAACAAGAGGAAGAATTATAATTATAGGCCAAAAGAAGTTTATAACTACGCAATTTAAAAAATAAGCTGGAGTTCGGAACAATATTTTAAGTTCTTTTATTGTATAAGCTTTAAGAATGGAATTTTGCTTTGTTGCTTTGTATAATTCATCATTACTTAATTGTTTTCTTTTAGAGGCAGCCTCAGAAGTTCCTATAACTCCTTTGAAATATAAACCTTCTCCAACAAGGATAAATACTATTAAAGAAATCACAGTCATTACAATGAATAGTCCTAAATTTATAAATCCTCTGCTCGAAATGTTTTCAGCTAAAGCTGCAGCAGCTAATTTTGCACTTGGAAACAACTTCGTAGCAAGGCCTATGAAAGAATTATTTCCTTCTTCAAACAATCTTTGCATATTTTCTGGATTTGTAAAATTCGATGCAGTTCTTTGCATGAATATGTTTATTCCAATACCGATGAATATTGCAATTATTCCTCCAATCATATTAAATCTATCTTTATTCTTAGCTAGGTTTGTAAATCTCATAATTACCATAACCAGTATGGAGGATATTATTAAAGGTATTATAGGTATGGTTAAGAATATCAATATACTAAATATATAGTACAAAATTCCTGCACCATCTTTAATCCCATAGGCTATAATAATTGGAGCTAATATCACAATTTGTGTTAGATACTCATAAATAAGTACTACTACTAACTTTGAAGAAAGTATTTCTGATGGCCTAAGGGGAAGAGGCAGCAAATAATTTATATCCATGGAGAAATAGAATGTACCTATTACATAGAATATTCCAAGGAAAAATATAGCTAAACAGGACATAGAAAAACCAAGTCCTAAGATAACTCCCTGCTGATCTATTTGTGATAACATGTCATAAAGTGTGTTTACAAAAGCCCCTAAAGATATAGATAATGGAGCGAAGCACAAGATTAAAAAGATGATAAGAGCTATGCCTTTTAATTTGAATTTGCCACCGCCTTTGCCAAAGGATTCTACATTGTTTTTTAATAGAACTCTTGTTAAAGCTATAAATTTACTCATTTTCAGTCATCTCCAAGAATATTTTTTCTAAGGACTCATTTTCTTTAGCATGTTCTTTAAGTTCGTCAAGGCTTCCACAAAATAAAATTTTTCCTTTATTAATAATAGCAACTCTATCACATAGTTTTTCTGCGACTTCAAGAACATGAGTTGAAAAGAAAACAGTTTTACCGCTGTCCGCATGTTCTCTCATCATCTGCTTTAGTATATAGGATGATTTAGGATCAAGGCCTGTCATAGGTTCATCTAATATCCATACAGGTGGCTGGTGAATCATAACCCCCATTATGACTATTTTCTGTCTCATTCCGTGAGAATAGGTCTGAATCTGGTCTCCAAGGGCTGACGTCATTTCAAATCTTTCACATAAACTTTCAATTCTATCTTTTCTTACTTCCTTTGGTACATTGTAGACATCTGCCATAAAATTCAGATATTCTATCCCTTTTAACCGTAGAAACATGTCTGGACTATCAGGTACAAAACCGAATTGCTCCTTTGCTTTTAAAGGCTCTTCTTGTATATTTATTCCGTTGATAGTTATACTTCCAGAGTCTGGTTTTAAAATTCCAGTAATCATTTTAATTGTAGTTGTTTTACCTGCACCGTTAGGACCTAAGAATCCAAAAATCTCTCCATCATTAATTGAGAGGTTAGCATTATCCACTGCTTTTGAAACTTTATTATAACTTTTATTTACATTTATAAGCTCAATCATGTCTTCACCTCTTAATAAAATTATTTAATACATCTATTATATTAGTATAACGCATAACAGTAACAAAAAGGGAATAGTATGAGAAAATTCTTCAGCAGTTTTCAATATCTATATTTAGTTTAAAGAAAGGATAAATTTTTATTATAAAAGATTTAGCAAAATGTATTGACTTTATTGATTTAGTGTGTTAAAGTATGAAATAAGAAGAATACGAAATTAAAAAGGGGAGTTAAATATGAAAAAAGGATTTAAAAATATAATAACATTATCAATTATTGGAGCAATAATGTTAGGTTTTACAGGATGTGGAAGCAAAACAGATAAATCAAGCACAGCAGCAGAAAAAGAAAAGCTGGTTTTAGGATTTGATGATACCTTTGTTCCTATGGGATTTAAGGATGAGAATGGAGAGATTACAGGCTTTGATATTGATCTTGCAAAAGAAGTATCTAAAAGAATAGGTAAAGAGATAACTTTTCAGCCTATTGATTGGTCTATGAAGGAATCAGAGCTTAACTCAGGCAAAATAGATATGATATGGAACGGGTATAGCATAACTGATGAAAGAAAAGAAAAGGTAGCTTTTACAAGACCTTATTTAGACAATAAACAAATCATAATAACTCTTGCAGATTCAAAAATAAACAGCAAAGATGAGTTAAAAGGAGCAAAGGTTGGAGCTCAGAATCAATCAAGTGCTGTGGATGCTATAAATAAGGAGCCAGAGGTTTTAAAAAGCTTTAAGGATGGAAAAATTTATACTTTTGACACAAATAATGATGCTTTAATGGATTTAGAGGCAGAAAGAATTGATGCAGTAGTTGCAGATGAAATTTTAGCAAAATACTATATAAACAAAAAAGGTAAAGAAAAATATAAAATATTAAAAGATGATTTTGGAAGCGAAGCTTATGGTGTTGGTTTAAGAAAAGATGATAAGGAACTATTAGAGAGCATTAATAAAGCTTTTGATGATATGAAAAAGGATGGCACTGCTAAGGCTATTTCTGAAAAATGGTTTGGGGAAGATATTTTTAAATAGTAGTTTTATAGAGGAGGATTTTCATGGACAATATAATTAGCTTATTACCCCAAGTTTTTGAAGGACTTAAAGTAACTTTACAGGTATTTATACTAACTTTAGTGTTTTCAATACCTCTTGGAATAGTGGTTTCTATAGGAAGATTATCTAAAAACAAAATACTAAATAAGGTAACTGGGGTTTATATATTGATTATGAGAGGAACTCCTCTTCTTTTACAAATAGTATTTATATTCTTCGGATTACCTAATATAAATATAAGCTTTGATAGATTTCCAGCGGCAATAATAGCTTTTACTCTAAATTATGCAGCTTATTTTGCAGAGATATTCAGAGCAGGAATATCCTCAATAGATGAAGGGCAGTATGAGGGAGCAAAGGTCCTTGGATTTTCTCAGAAGTATACATTTTTTAGAATAATACTTCCACAGGCTTTTAAAAGAATATTGCCAGCTATGGCTAATGAAGTTATAACTTTGGTAAAGGACACTGCTTTAGTTTATGTTTTAGGATTGGACGAGCTTTTAAAGATTGGTAAAATAGCATCAAATACGCAGGCGTCTTTGATACCGCTAGTTGTAGTAGGAGTTGTATATCTGCTTTTAATTGGAGTATTTACACAACTGTTTAAACTTATAGAAAATAGGTATAGTTATTATCAATAGGAGATTAGGAGGGATGATAATGCTTAAGGTAGAAGGATTAGAAAAAAGTTTTAATAATAATAAAGTATTAAAGGGAGTAAATCTTGAACTTAAAAATGGAGAAATTACTGTTATAGTTGGTCCTTCTGGTGGAGGAAAAACAACACTTTTAAGATGCATAACTGGCCTCACTACTCCTGATAAGGGTTCTATTATGATAGATGGTAAATACCTATACAAGAATGGAAAAGTTGTGTCAAAGAAGGAAGAAATAGAGATAAGAAAAAATATTGGACTAGTATTTCAGAACTTCAATTTATTTCCTCATATGAGTGTTTTAGAAAATATTACAGAAGCACCAAGGGTGGTATTAGGTATTGAAAAAGAAAGAGCAGAAAAAAGAGGAAGAGAAATATTAGGATTTTTAGGACTTAGTGATAAGGAGAAAAACTATCCTTTTGAATTATCAGGAGGACAAAAGCAGAGAGTTGCTATAGGAAGAGCTCTTGCTATGGAGCCAAAGCTTATATGTTTTGATGAACCTACTTCTGCTTTAGATCCTGGGTTAAGTGGAGAAGTTGCAAATCTTATAAAAAAGCTAAGTTTTGAAAAGTCTATGACAGTTTTAATTATTACACATGATATGGCTTTTGCAAAGCAAGTAGCAGATAGAATCGTATCTATGGAAAATGGGGTATTAAAAGAAGAACACATGTATAGTACTGCTGTGATATAAAAATTGTAGGTCAATTATTTTAAATATAGTAAAAATGAGATATAGGATAGATAGTTTAATAAATTCTATCCTATATCTTTAAGAAAGTAAAACCAAGGCTGATTAATCAATTAGCCTTGGTTTTTATATGGTGAAATTCTATTCAAACATCTTATATACTTCTTCTACGTTGACAACCTGTGCTCTTCCAAATTTAAGCATTTTAAGTCCCATTTGCTTTCTTTCAGCATTAAAAGATGCCGTGGTCTCAATTGGTACGATACAATTATAATTTAAAGAAAAAGCATAACTGCAAGTTTCAAATACACAAACATCTGTTGCAGCTCCAACAAGTATCAGATTTTTAATGTTTTTACTTTTAAGTAACTCATCTAGATTAGTGTTGAAAAAAGCATTCCATCTATGCTTGATTACCAGTTCTTCACCTTCTCTCGGAGCTAAAGGAGGAATAATTTCTGCGTCAAGTGAGCCTTTAACAAAGTGTTTGTACTTCTTTACTTCAAATCTTTCAGCTAGCATTTTCCAGTCACTAAAGTCTTCTTCATATTCGGTTTTAATATTGACAACTAACATTCCATTCTCATTAAAGTAGTCCTTTAATTTTATTATTGGAGTTACTATATCTTCTTGTTTGGTTACATCAACGTTTAGCATTTTTACCAGAGAACCGTCAGGAGCACCACCTCCGTATTGCATATCAATTACTAGTAATGCTGTTTCCTTTTTATTTAACATATATGACATCTCTCCTTTGTATGTTTGATGAAATGAAATTATACTCTTATTAAAAGCTATAGTCAAAAACATTGCAAACAATAGATATTAGTTAATATGGTAATATCGACAAGTTTCTTATTATTAAGAAATACTACAAAACATAAGATAAACTTATATACCATGAAGTTGGCAATGAAAATAGAAATTAGGAATACTAATTTTTATTATAAGTCAACATTTTATTAGGGAAAAGTTTAACTATGTGGAAGTAATTCCATAGATAACCTGAATAGATGCGATTTTGTTACGTCATACTATAATTAATCACTTTAATTATTTTTGCATAGAAAGAAGGGATTATTTTGCGTAAAAGTATCAAAAAAGTGGCATTATTTTTACTTATGATAATGACAATTTCATTATCACTCTTGCCAAATGCAGCTATTGAAGCTCAAGCTGTAGATACTCAAAAAGATGTACATCTTGTAGTGGATTTAGTACATGATGTAAATGCGCTGCCAAAGAATTTTCGCAAAACTACAAACTTAGCGGTTATAGAAAACAATAAAGACATAAATTTAACAGGACTTGATAAATTAAATATTTCAGGCAGTTCGCAATTCTCGGTAAACAACCTTCCTATGTTGATTGATGCTATTGGAACTTCATTGCCAATAACAGTAATAGATCTAAGGCAGGAGTCACATGGGTTTATTAATGAATATGCAGTGAGTTGGGCAGATGAAAAAAATAATGCTAATGCGGGACTAACTAGAGAACAGGTTTTAAAAAAGGAAGCACAACAATTAAACAGCATTAAATTAAATAAACCTATTACTTTTTACAATCATCCTAAATTAACTGTAATGCCTACAAAAGTTCAAGATGAGGATAAGCTTGTAAAGTCAAAAGATTTATCTTATAAAAGGGTAACTGTAAGAGATGGAGGAATACCAACGGATGACATGGTTGATTACTTTGTAGATATAATTAAAAATCAACCAAAAGACTCTTGGCTTCATTTTCACTGTAAAGAGGGCATAGGAAGAACTTCTACTTTTATGATCATGTATGACATGATGAAAAATTACAAGTCTCTTAGTGCAGAGGATATTATAAAGAGACAGCTAGCATTGGCAAATTATAAGGAAAGTACTGTACAATCATTCTACAACAAAGAAAGAATAGGTTTCTTGAATAAATTCTATGAGTATTGCAAAGCAAATGGAGATAATTTCGATACAAAATGGAGCCAATGGACAAAAGCTGCTGACAACTCAGCAGCTTTTCGTATTAATAGCTCTAATACTTCTTTTAGCTATATAAAAAATCCAGTAATGCCAAAAAGTCTATATGTTGTTTCACTAGATTCTATGAAATCTAGTGAAAAGACCTTAATTTCAAGCCTTCAGGGAATAGTGAATGGACGCTCTTCTTCTCAAATATACACCATAAGCTATTCGCATCCAGATTATAAAATATGGTTAGAGGATTTAAAAAATAATTATAATGTCTCGTACACAATGATTTCGGATCCTTGGGAGTTAATCAGAATTTACAAAAACTATATAAATGGATATGTCCTTTATAAGAGAAAATCACCAAGAGATCCTTCAATAAATAATGCTTGTTCTCTTGCTTCATTAAACAATGCTATAGTAGTTGAAGAATCAATTGAGGATAAAGTGAAACTTTATGGTATAAAAAAAAATCATAGGAGATTGTAGAAATACTGACGAAAGCTGGGCATATGAAAATCTGTGGAACAAAGGGTTAAATCACTCCATGGTCATTCAGCTTTCTCCTGACAAGGCGGCTCCCTTAAGAGATTATGCTATTATGACAAAATCTTTAGTGTTTTATGAAAACATTGTAAATAAAACTGATTTCAGAAGTAAGGTATTTTCATCAATGAATGGCAATGCTGCATGTTTAGGATGGGGACCGGATGAATTTATTAATGTTAGTACAGCTTCAAAATATGGCGTATCTGTAGTTGCAGCAGATTGGTCATATAATCTGACCACATTAAGTGCATTCCCTTTAAAATCTATACCAAAGAAAGCATTACCATCTATTAAAAAAGAAGACAATGTGCATTATGTGACATTTTTAATGTCAGATGGGGATAATCAGCAGTGGAATCTAGGCAATAATTATTCTAACTATAAATGGTTTGGAAATCCTAATAGGGATGGGCTTAAATTAGGGTGGTCTATGAGTCCATCATTATATTATTTAGCACCTACTGTATTTCAAATGTATTACCAAAGTATAAGCAATGAAAAAGTAGAGAACAATTTTATTGTACCACCATCAGGAAATGGATATATTTTCCAAGCAAATTTGATAAAAGTAAACTGGGCCCATTCATTAATGAACTAAATAATTACATGGGAAAAGTAAATGAAAAGTATGTGTCAATAATTGATGATTATTCATTTCATGATGTAAAGCTATGGGATAAGTTTACTGAAAAATCAAACATAGATGGATTGTTTTACCTTGATTATAGCAGACATGATAAATTTCAAGGAGAAATTATATGGTCTAATAATAAGCCTGTCGTTTCTTGCAGGGATTTATTGTGGAATAATTTTGAGAGTGAAGATGAATTGATAAAAACAATCAATGATAGAATTGCTTTGGGAGAAATAGATGTAAAAAAACCTAGTGCATATACTTTCGTCTATGTTCATGTTTGGAGCAAAGATGTTAATAATGTTGAAGATGTTGTAAGCAGGTTAAGTCAGAATCCAAAAGTAAGGATAGTAACTCCTGAAATGTTCATGAAATTGATACGTAATAATGTTGAGCATTAGCATATCCAATGGGGCAACTATTTTATATTCACATAATTAAAGATTCGCTGCAAATAATAAATTAGAGGTGAGAATCATGAGTGAAAATATAAAATGTAATGCAAAGGAAATGAACAAATTTTTAAAAGGAGTTCATATGGGAGGAAGTACGTTTAAGGATTATCTTGCCAAAGCCGAGGATGCAGAGCTAAAAAAGGAACTAAAAGAGATTATAGAATCTTTTAAAAGACATGAAGAAGCTATAACTAATAGAATAGAAGAAATGGGGGAGGATGCTCCAGATACTTTAGGATTTATGGGAACTATTTCTGAGTTTTTTGAGAAAATAAAGTTAATACCTGTTAATACAGATTTAGAAGTATGCCAGCATGCAGTGCGTGCCATGGAAATGGGGATATATCAAGGAAAGAAGTTTGTAGAAGAAAATAAAAATTTGAATCCTAGTCTATTAAAAGAAGTAAAAGCTGTTGTAAGTGACTATGATAATCATTTAAGAAAGATAAAACAGATAATGAAAAAGTATACACATTAGTGTGCTGGTAGTCTTAAATTTAGTAATTTGCAATTTTTGTCAATAAAGCTTGATATTATTTGATAAAAATATGAAGAATGGTTTCATAGGATCAAGTTTAAATTATATAAATAGCAAAATAAGTAATGAATAAATAGAGTAGAGGTCTGCTAATAAGTAATAATATGGCAGATCTTTTTTTATTTCAATATGTGTATAAGTGTATAAACATTAGTAAATATGTTATAATAAATCCCAAGGTTATTTAGTAAGTTATTGATATAAAAGTTGGTAGGTGATTATGCTGTGAGCAAGTCAAAAGAAAAGGTTTTTAAGTATTTATATGATAAGTGCCAGGAACAAAAATCTTTGGAGAAAAAGGACAGCATAGGGCTTTCTACTAAAGAAATTGCAGAAGGATTATCAATGCAAAGGACTAATGTAAGTTCTATATTAAATAAATTGTGCAAAGAGGGAAAGGTTTTTAAGATAAAAGGAAAACCTATAATATATACAGTTATTTTATCCAATAAAGAAAATGATAATTTATCTAAAGCGAATGAAAATATTGTATCATCAAGCGTTAGTCTTGATACAGTAATTGGGGTAAATGGAAGCTTGAAAAAGAGCGTTCAGCAGGCCAAGGCAGCAATTCTTTATCCTCCTAATGGTTTGCACACTTTATTGTTAGGTCCAACAGGAGTTGGAAAGACTATGTTTGCAGAACTAATGTATAGGTTTGCAATAGAAAAAGGGGTTATTTCTCATGATGCTCCATTTGTGTCATTTAACTGTGCTGATTATGCGAATAACCAACAACTCTTGATGGCCCATCTCTTTGGGAGCAAAAAGGGAGCTTTTACAGGAGCTGATAGGGATAGAATTGGACTTGTAGATAAAGCAAACGGAGGAGTTCTATTCTTAGATGAGGTACACAGATTGCCTCCAGAGGGACAAGAAATGTTATTTATGTTAATTGATAAGGGATTTTATACTCCTCTAGGAGATATAGAAAAAAAGAAAACTAGTAAAGTACTTATAATATGTGCTACTACAGAAAATGTGGACAGTGCCTTGTTAACCACTTTTACTAGAAGAATTCCTATGACTATAAATATACCTGCGTTGAAAGATAGAACTTTAGAAGAAAGATTTGAATTGATTTGCAATTTTTTTAAAATAGAATCAAAAAGGATTGGAAGAGAGATTACTGTATCCACAAATACAATCAGAAGTCTTCTGTTATATAATTGTCCTGGTAATATAGGTCAATTAAAAAGTGACATACAGCTTGGGTGCGCTAATGCTTTTTTAAAGTTTGTATCTAGAGGAGAAAAGAAAATGCAGGTATACAGCACGGATTTTCCCAACAATGTAAGACAAGGATTAGTTCTGTACAAGCAGTATTCTTATAAGGTAGATGAAATTATTAAAGAAGATACTAAACTTAAATTTAACCATAAGGGTGCAAAATTACAGAAAAAATCAGAATATGATTTATTGCCAGATAATTTTTATGAAATCATTGAAAAAAGGATTAAAGAATTAAAAAATCGAGGAGTAGAAGAATCGGATATTAACTTTATTATGTCTTTTGATATAAAAAATTATTTTAACAAATATATAGGTAAATTTGAACAAGAAATAAATAAGGACGAGCTATCTAAGATTGTGGATAATAAGATTATTTGTATAATTGAGGATTTTTTGAAAACAGCATCAAAAAAACTTATGAGGAATTTTCCTACAAAAGTATTTTACGGTTTGTGCCTTCATGTGAGCTCTAGTATAGAAAGAATACTTCAAGGTAAGAAAATAATTAATCATAATTTAAATGAGATAATACAAAAACATGGAGAGGAGTATGGATTAGGTTTAATTCTAGCAAATAAGTTAGAGGAAGAATTTAATATAAAGATTCCTGCAGATGAAGTTGGATTTTTATCTATGTTTTTGTGTGTAGAGGATATAGAAGATGGATGCATGAATAATAAACCAATCATTGTTGTGGCTATGCATGGAAGAAGTACAGCCTCTTCTATGGCGGAAGTAGCAAATAAGCTAGTTGGAGCAAACAATGTTTATGCTTATGATATGAACCTTGATAAAAAGCCAAAGGTTGCATATAACGAACTTAAAAATTTAATAATTGCTAATCATCAAAATGAAGGAGTAATACTATTAGTAGACATGGGTTCATTGGGAATGTTTGGAGAACTTATAAGCGAAGAAACTGGCATAGAAATAAGGGTTATTAGCATGGTATCTACTCTTTTAGTTATAGAATGTGCAAGAAAGGCCTTAACTAATAATGATATAGATCAAATATGGGAAGAAGCAAAGCAATCGGTAAGCTTTTTAAATAGTTATAGCAATAGTTTAACGCAAAACTATATTCCAAGTAAGGATAATATAATAATAACAACTTGTATAACTGGCGAAGGTAGTGCTATTAAATTAAAAAATATGATAGAAGAAAAAATTAATTTAAGTGAAAAAGATATACAGGTTATAGCGATATCTGCTAACGATAAAAAGGAGATGTATAATACAATAAATACATTGTCAAAGAAAAAGAAAATAATTGCAGTAGCTGGAAGCGTAAATCCTAATATTTATGATATACCTTTTATACCAATTTCAGAATTATTTATGGACAGCAATTATACAAGGCTAAAAAATATAGTAAGTAGAGTAACCCCTCTACAGGATTTTTATAGGGATATATTTGACAATTTAGAAAATGAGATAAAGGAAATAAGTATATCAGAGTTTAAACCTATGTGTATAAACTTAATAGATTCCATTAGGAATAATATAACTAGAGATTTAGATTTATATAAAATTTCAGGATTTATACTACATTTAGCTTGTGCTATAGTAAGACTAATAAATAAAGAAAAAACATCAGAGTGTTCTAGAAAAAATCAAATAATAGAAACATTTTCAAAGGAATATATAGAGTTAAAAGAGGCATTATCAACAATTGAAAATTTCTACAGTATAAAATTTTCAGATGATGAGTTATCTTATATGTTGATGATAATTCTTAGTATATAGAAATTAATATAAGCACTATTATTGCTGTTCTTATGGAACAGTAAATTAATAGTGTTTATTTTTGTAATAAATTCATTTTGGTAATCTATCTAAAGAGAAAATTTATTAGATTATATGTGTATAAATATATTTATTATACTAGATATTGTGTATAAATAATTTTTATACACATAACAATTATGTAGAATGTGTATAAAAAATTAACGATGTGTATGAAAAAAGTACAAATTATTTGCGAAGGTTGTAGTTTATTATTGGAATAATATACAAAAAATTACACAAATGTTGTTATTATAGAAAAATATTTTAAGTCAGTAAAATCAAAGGTTTATGAATATGTTTACAAAGAATTTTTATCAAAAACAATATAAAATTATAAATAATTAAGTAATATGAAGAAGTTTTGGCATATGTATTGCTTTACAAATAAGTGTAAAAAAATAAAGAGAAAAAATATATATTTAGGAGGAATCATTAATGAATATTTTATTAGCATGTGCATCAGGAATGTCAACAAGTTTAGTAGTAAAGAAAATGCAAGAAGCAGCTAAACAAAGAGGTATAGATTGTAAAATTTGGGCTGTTTCTCAAGATGTAGTTGAAGAAGAAATGAAAAAGGCAGATGTCTTATTAATAGGACCACAAATGAGATTTTTAAAAGGAAAATTAGAAGCTAAAGCTAGTGAGTTTGGAGTAAAGATTGATGTAATTAAACCTTTAGATTATGGCAGATGTGATGGAAATGCCATTTTAAATACAGCAATGAGTATGCTTGGAAAATAAAAATTATAGGGGGATTTGTTTTATGGAAAAGTTTATGAATTTTTTAGAAAAACATTTAATGCCTATAGCTGATAAACTAAATAATAATAAATACTTATCTGCATTAAGAGATGCCTTTATGTTAACACTGCCTCTAATCATATTTGGGTCGGTATTTGTAGTTATATCTAATTTGCCATATTTGGAAAAAATTTTAGGTGAAGGCAGATTAAATCAATTAAAAAATCTATTAGGAGCAGCATCCAATGCTACAATGTCTATTATGACATTATTTGTGGTTTTTGGATTTGGATATAGTTTAAGCAAGAAGTATAAGGTAGAACCTGTATATGGAGCTGCAGTAGCGGTTTCAGCATTTTTACTACTTACTCCTTTTACAATGCAGTATGGAGAAAATGCACAGGATGTTGTAGATGGGGTAATTGCTTTAGATAGACTAGGTGCAAAAGGAATGTTTGTCGGAATTATATCATCAATCATAGCGGTAGAAATTTATAGAATTATAGTTCAAAAAAATTGGACAATAAAGATGCCAGCAGGAGTTCCAGATGCGGTTTCAAGGTCTTTTAGTTCACTTATTCCAGCATTTATAACATTAACTTTCTTCCTTGCTGTTAGAATAATATTTACATTTACACCTTGGGGAAATATTCATGACTTTATATATCAATCAATACAAGCACCTCTTATGAAGCTTAGTTCTGGACTAGGAGCAACTTTAATAGCAATAGTCTTTACACAATTACTATGGTTCTTTGGATTACATGGACAAATTATAATAAATTCAGTATTTGAACCAATTTGGAGAGCTTTATCTTTGGAAAACTTGCAGGCTTTCCAATCAGGTGCTGAAAAGTTGCCTCACATTGTAACTAAACAATTTATGGATACATTTACAGTAGGCATGGGCGGAACTGGTATGACATTAGCTGTAATAGTTGGAATAATTATTTTAGCAAAGAGCAAACAATTAAAGGAATTAAGCAAGCTAGCAGGACCAGCAGGTATATTCAATGTAAATGAGCCTGTAATTTTTGGATTACCAATAGTTTTAAATCCAGCAATTTTAATACCATGGATTTTAGCACCAATGGTTGTAACAGCAGTAACTTATTTTGCCATGGCAACAGGCCTTGTTCCACCTACAACAGGAGTAGATGTACCATGGACAGTACCAATATTCTTTAGTGGTATTTTAGCTACGAACTCAATAGCAGGTGGTATTTTACAATTAGTTAACTTAGCAATAGTTCTTATAATATGGATGCCGTTCATAATCATGATTGATAGACAATATCATAAATCAGAAAAAGAAGCAGAAAAGAATAACTTAGAAGTAAGAGCAAATAAAAATTCTAAAACTATAACATCGAATTAAATATAATAAAATTATATTCAAATTAACGATAGAAAAATATTTAGTTATTGTTAAAACACTAATAATGGAGGAATTAGTATGGATACAAACAATATAGCATTTGAATTAATATTGTTCTCAGGAAATGGAAGATCTAGTGCTATGGAGGCTATACAAGAAGCAAAACAGGGAAATTTTGAAAGGGCTGAAGAACTTCTTAAACAAGCTACAGAGGAATTAGGTAAAGCTCATAATTTTCAAACACAATTAATACAAGCAGAAGCAGATGGAAAATCAAATCCTGTAAATATATTACTAGTACATGCACAAGATCATCTTATGACAGCAATGACTGTTAGAGATTTAGCGGCAGAAATTGTGGAACTCTATAAAAAATTAGGGGGGAGATAAAATGACAATTAAATATAGGTTTCCAGAAGGCTTTTGGTGGGGAAGCGCATCATCAGCCGCACAAATGGAAGGTGCTTCAAGGGAGGATGGAAAAGGATTAAATATATGGGATCATTGGTACGAAAAAGAACCTAATAGATTTTTTGATGGAGTAGGACCTGATACTACAACGGATTTTTATCATAGATATAAAGAAGATATAAAAATGATGAAGGAATTAGGGCATAATAGTTTTAGATTTTCAATATCTTGGTCTAGGTTAATTCCTGGGGGAGTTGGAAAAGTAAATGAAAAGGCAATAGATTTCTATAATAAAGTAATAAATGAACTATTAAAAAACAATATAGAACCTTTTATAACTTTGTTTCATTTTGATATGCCTTTAGAAATGCAGCAAAAAGGCGGATGGGAGAGCAGAGAAGTAGTAGATGCTTACTCTAATTACGCAAAAATCTGCTTTCGGTTATTCGGCGATAGAGTTAAGAAGTGGTTTACATTTAATGAACCAGTAGTTCCAGTTGAAGGTGGATATTTATATGATTTTCATTATCCTAATGTAGTAGATTTTAATAGAGCTGTTCAGGTAGCTTATAATACTGTAATAGCTCATGCAAAAGCTGTAGAAGAATTTAAAAAATCAAATATTAAAGACGGAAAGATAGGGATAATATTAAATTTAACACCTTCTTATCCAAGAAGCAATAATCCAGCAGATTTAAAAGCTGCTAATATAGCTGATTTATTATTTAATAGGAGTTTCTTAGACCCTGCTGTAAGAGGAGAATATCCTTATGAATTAGTAGAATTAATAAAGAAGCATAATTTAATGCCAAAGGTAGAAAAAGAAGATAAGGAATTATTAAAGAATAATAAAATAGATTTATTAGGAGTAAACTACTATCAGCCAAGAAGGATAAAGGCTAAAGCCTGCATGCCAAATCCTGAATCACCTCTTATGCCAGACAATTTCTTTGACAATTATGAAATGCCAGGAAGAAAGATGAACCCTTATAGAGGATGGGAAATCTATGAAAAGGGAATATATGATATAGCAATAAACATAAGAGATAACTATGGAAACATTGAATGGTATGTTTCTGAAAATGGTATGGGAGTTCAAAATGAAGAGAGATTTATAAGAAATGGCAGAATAGAAGATGACTATAGAATAGAGTTTATATCTGAGCACTTAAAGTGGCTTCATAAAGGAATTCAAGAAGGATGTAATGTGAAAGGATATCATATGTGGACCTTTATAGATAATTGGTCTTGGACTAATGCTTATAAAAATAGATATGGGTTTGTACAGTTAGATTTAAAAACTCAAGAGAGAATTATTAAAAAGAGCGGTTATTGGATAAAAGAAGTATCAAAGAATAATGGATTCTAATTAAGCAGAGATAAAAAATGCTCTCATCTATATTAAGAGATGAGAGCGTTTCTGTTATTCTAGAATAGTAAATTTAGAATTAGTTAACTATATTATTGAGAAAAGTTGTATAATAATAAATGAAATATCTATAAAGTTGTATAATAAGTGTTTATTTTTTACGAGGAGATAAGAAAATGATAATCAAAAAGTATTTATTAGATACCAATATAGTCATAAAGATATGGAAAATATGCCCTAATCTTTTGAATGATATGAATAAATCTGAGAAAGTAGACTTTAAGATTCCAAGATATATAGCGGAGGAATTATCTGTAAAAGAATTTGGAGAATTTAACGGCAATAGAGTGCTTACAAACAGATTTATAGAGCTATTAGAAAATATAATAGATATAGATATTGATGGGCTTTCTACAGGATATTCTAATAAAGAAAACTCAGATTATAATTATGAAAAGAACAGCGCTATAAAATATTATCCCAATAAAAATATTTATATGGTCAATGATAATAAAATATCTAAAAACGATTATAGCCTCATATACGCTTGCCAAGCTAACAAAGATTATATATTGGTTACAGAAGATAAAAGCTTATTAAATAGCGCTAAAAGCATTGTTGGACCTTCTAGGGTTATGAATTTTAATGAATTTATAGAGGATGTAAATCTAGAATTATATTAATAATTCATAGCATCTAGTAATCGAATAGAGTCATCTGCTTAATTTTGTTTTCTTTTAGAGAAGAAATAGATACTCCTATAAGTCTGATTTGTTCACTTAGTTCTATGCTATCCAATATTTCACATGCTTCTTTATAAATATCCTCATCTCTTGATATGTATGAAGATAGAGTTCTGCTTTTTGTATGATTTTTAAAAGATGAGGTTTTTATTTTTAATGTTATAGTCTTTCCACTAACATTTTTGCTTGATAAATCTTTGGAGATAGAAGAACAAAAGTTTTTTATGTATTCTTTAAGTTCATCTTTATCATCAGTATCTCTTTTTAGGGTAGTTTCTTTTCCTATGGACTTTCTCTGCCTAGAAATTTCTACTTTTCTTTTGTCAATTCCTCTTATCCTTTCATATATCTCTATACCGTATTTTCCAAAAAACTGAACTAAAATATCAAGAGGAAGATTGTAAAGTTCTTCAACAGTAAATACGCCTATATTATTAAGTTTTTTTACAGATTTTTTTCCAAGACCATAAACTTTATCAATAGGTAAAGGAAATAGAATTTTTGGTATCATATCTTTAGTTATAATCTTAAGTCCATTAGGTTTATTCCAATCTGAAGCTATCTTAGCTAGAAATTTGTTAAAAGATATACCTACAGATAAAGTGAGACGGGTAGTTCTTTTAACTTCTTCTTTTATGTATTTAGCTGCCTTTAGAGGCTGAATTTTAGAGTGTGTAATATCTAAATAAGCTTCATCTATGCTGACAGGTTCTACATAAGGGGTTAAAGTGTAAAATATTTTAAATATTTCTTTCGAAACCTCTTTATATCTAGACATTCTTGTAGGTAAAAATATGCCATGAGGACATTTGGATTTAGCCATGTAAATGGGCATAGCACTTCTTACGCCGTATTTTCTTGCTTCATAAGAACAGGTTGCAACTACACCTCGCTCAGAAGTTCCACCTACTATAACGGGTTTTCCTTTAAGGTTTGGGTTATCTACAATTTCAATGGAAGCAAAAAAAGCATCCATATCTACATGCATTATAACTCTTTCCATTTAGAATTCCTCCAGGAAACTTTATATAACATTATGTATTATAACATATGGATAAGAGATTTGAGATGAAATATATAAAGTAAGGTTGGATAAAAAAATTATGTTCATTCCATACTAATATTAAAAAGTATATGTAAAAAGGAGAGAAAATATATGTTAACAGTACATTATAATGTTTCAGGACTTGTGAATTCAGAAAGTAGAACAAAGCTGCGCAATGCTTTAGATAAAATAGAAGGAGTTCAAGAAGTAGCAGTAGATATTGCAAGAGGAACAGTTGAGGTAGAATATAATCCGCCAGCAAATCCACAGAAAATTAAAAGATGTATTGAACATACAGGATATAACATTATTTAAGTTTCTTAGAATATCTAAGAAACTTATTATTTTTATTTATAAAACTAAGACAGAAGTTTCGCAGATTAAAAAATAAATAGGGCGTAGCCCCTTGATATGTAATGGTTTAGATGAATAATAATTGAAATATGTAAATTCCGATTTTTACTGGAAAAAATTTAGGGTTTAAAAATGAA
>NZ_PVXN01000068.1 GCF_002995795.1 Clostridium thermopalmarium DSM 5974 | reverse complement strand
CTCTTAATATTTCTTCCTTCAATTCTTTTGTATAAGTTCTTCCTCTCATGGCTTACCTCCAATCACTTTCTACATTATAATAAATGTATAGGCAATTGTCCAAATCAATTTAGGGGCTTATGAGAATCCACCCGAACAGTTTAGAATTATATCATCAATATCTGATGCTCCAATTCCTAAAAGTCCTTGAATGATTTCAACAAACAAACTTACTATAAATATAACTAGCCAATTGGCTATTAACCTTTTATCGTTTTTGAATAATGGCAAATATGTACCAAGTGGAATAAAAATAACGATATTGCCAACCACATTACCAAAAGCAAATGCTTTAATATTCGGAGAGCTGCCATGTATATATTCTATTATACTATAGAAAGGAATAATATTAATTGACCTATGCTCCAAATGCGAAACTCTTGATAAGAACAATATTTTAATTAGCAAAAGTATATAGCAAATAAAAACACCATACAAAAAAATTGTTTTAATTCTATCTCGTTTATTCATAATACCTCCATTTTTTATTTCATACCTGCTTATTCCACTTACATCCTAACTTCAAAGTCTATTCATAATATAGCTTGACCATATTGAATCTATTTTTTATGATCTCTACTTCATTTATAGTATCATACTTCTATTTTATAATGTATATCTTACAAAACTTATAAAAATTTCTTAAATAAATCTTAAATTTTAAGATTTTTAAATCTTCCAATGAAAGTGAAAATTTCCTCAAACCAACCTGAGGGAATATAAAACACGCTTTAATTTTTTTATTTCTTCTTAACAGGAATCCAGACTTCACTATAAGCGTAATCTTTTTTATCCTTATCCATTTTAGTAAAAGAAAAAGAAGGAACATTGATCACCTCATAATCCGAAGAAGGAAGCCATTCCGAATAGATTTTCGCCATTGTTTCTTGCAGTGTAGAAGGAAATGGTCCTTCATTTGGGAATATGGCCCAAGTACAAGCTTCAACTGGCACCTTTTCTAATATATCACTTACTTGATTTTCAGTAGTTAAAACTCCTATCATATGAGTTAAATATCCTTCTTCTTTTAAAAAATTAGTGTCAGACTCATAAGAAGCATTAACAACTTCATAAGGTTCTATATTTTGAAGAGCATGCATTTCTTTTCTTTGCTCCTCCGTTATACTTAGTGCAAGCTTCACAATCTCCTTATTAACGCCTTCAAATTGCATAGGTACACGTTTACTTACACCCACTAAATTAAACGCTGGTTTGTCTTCAATTCTAAATTCCATAGAAACTCCTCCCTTTATGGTTATTATGAATGAAAGTTTGGGAAATGATTTACTTATGCCTTTTTTTATTACATCTGAGGGTAAAAATCCACTCCATTTTTTAAATGCTCGAGTAAATCCGTCCATTGACTGATAACCATATTTAAAAGCAACATCTGTTACTTTTTCTCCATGTAATAAATCCTTACATGCTTCCGACAATCTTCTGTTTTTTATATATTCACTAAGAGTCAATCCTGAAAGATAAAAAAATATCTTTCTAAAATGATAATCAGAAACACCAGCATATTCAGAAATTAATTCAAGAGATAAATCATCAGTTAAATGTTTTTCAATGTAATCAATCACCTGGTTTAATTCCTTTAACATTGTCTCCCTCCTTTCATATCTACATAATACCAAAGCTGCTTTAAGCATGCTCGACTTTTTTGACATAAAAAATATCGAACCTTTACTTGAATATTGATTAAAATTCAAGCGTTACCATTCCGCCTCCTGTAACAGGTGAATTTGCTACTGTAAGCCTCCCACCATGCTGCTTTACAATAGAATCTGCAATATATAGTCCCATACCATAATGTAATTTTGAACTACGACTAAAATCTTCTTGATAGAATTGTTTTGTTGCATTTTTCAATGCTTCCATAGAGAATCCTTTTCCATTATCATAAACTATAAATCTCACTTTCCTATTTTCCACGGAAATTGAAACTAAGATTGACCCGCCCTCTTTAGAATAGTCCACAGCATTAGAAACTACATTCATAATGGCTCTTTGCATCAATGAGGTGTCCAAGTTAATAACATCTGGCAAATTCTTTTCTTCAAACTCCACTTTTAATTGCTTTAGTGAAGCAATAGCATTTATTTGGCTATACAATTCATCTAGGAATGTTCTCATATCAACATCTTGCCGCTGAAGCGAATAACCTATCTCCGCTTTAGACAGGTCAATCAGTATTTGAACATATTCTTCGATTTGATGTGCATTTTTTAAAATATAATTAGTAAATTCTTTTTGTTCTTCCGTTTGCTCTGTATCATTCAACATTTCCCCGTTCCCAAAAATAACGGTAAGGGGTGTTTTAATATCATGCGCCAACGCAGAAATCTGCATTTTTCTTGCCTGCTCAATCTTCCACTGTGTTTCCAGTGACTTTTTCAGCTCATCTTTCATTCTATCTATAGAACTTAGTGTCTCATCAATTTCTAGTATGCCGCTATACTGAACTTCAAATTCAAGATCTTTATTCTGAATTTTCTTCGTTGCATCTTGCAGTGGAATTAATTTTCGGCTGATTTTCCTACCATAAAAACGAGAAAGAAAAATAATCTCTATAAATACTGAAGCCAAAATGCCATAGAAAAAAACAATTCCCGGCGCAAGAAAATGATTGCGAAAAAAGTCAGAAGAGAATTGGGACATGGCTGAATATTTCAAAATACATATCTCCTTTTGCCGTTTAATAGGAAAATAACATTCTGCACTCAAACCTATTCCTGACGTTCTTCTTCCATCTTCAATGATATTACGTGCTTCAGCAGCTTCAAATTTAGTAAGATTTCCTGATAAAAAATCTCCACTTGTGCTTATAACAGCATATTTACAAGTTTTAGGAATCAGTTCCTCAGTAACAGTTTTTGCAGTCATAATCGCTGATTTTTGCCTTTCAATTGATTCCTCCACATCTCCTACAGAAATAATAAATCCTGTTTTCAATAAAATAAAAGATAGTCCTATTCCAATTAATATAATCAATAAGAAACCTGCAAAAATAGACAATAGATATTGAATAAAAAATACTCTTAATTTAGTGTTTTTATTTTTTACTCCCATTTATAACCGATCCCCCATACTGTTGAAATCGGCGCCACATGATATGCATCCAGCTTTGCTCTAATATTTTTAATATGCACTGCGATTGTAAAGCTGTCACCTTCTGCATCGTATCCGCAAACAGCATCGTAAATCTGTTCTTTAGAAAATACTTGTCCTCGATTTTTTGCCAAAAACTCACAGATACCATACTCTATTTTTGTAAGAGATACCTTTTGTTCATCTACTAACACTTCTTTTGCCCCGAGATTAAATGCTAAACCAGATACAAGCATTATATTCCTTTTTTCACGAGTTTCTCTGCGCAGATGGGCATTTATTCTTGCTCGCAGTTCTCCTGTGCTGAATGGCTTTTTTATATAATCATCAGCCCCAACTCCAAAACCATACATCACATCATCTTCCATGGTCTTAGCAGTAAGAAATAATATAGGACAATCAACAATATTTCGTATTTTTTGGCAGTAGGTAAATCCATCAACCTTTGGAATCATAACATCCAACAATATTAAGTCAAATTGATTAAGGCTACTTGTGTCTATCTTTTCAGAAGATTCCTCAGTAGTTACTAGATGGTTATCTTTTTGTAGTGCATTTTTTACGAGAGCCAGAATATCTGGCTCATCATCAATTACAAGAATTCTTGCCAAGAAAAATCACTTCCTTTCTAACTCATATACAGTATAACTACTCAGATACCATAAAGCAACTTTTCCCATACTATACACTCATTTCAAGTTATTCGTAAAATTTTTTTCCCTCCCAGTTTGTAAACCACAAAAGGCTTATTACAAAAACTATAATATTTGCAGGAACTGCTATGATTAAACACTTTTGTATTTCTTGGTAACCTACGACCATTGTAGGATTAAGCCAAGTGTATACAAGGTTATCGCAGAGACGTGCGCACCATGTACAAGGAATGTAATACCACTTTCCATCTCCAAGCCCCGTCAAAGCTAAAGCAGAAATCAAACTTTCAGCAATTCCAAGACCTATGGAGGCTCCCATGCCGTACTGGAGACTGACAAAAAGATGCAAAATATATAAGAAAACACTACCAGCTATTAACAAGACTGCAGCTTTGAAATACATCATACCTGGAGCGGACTTAAATCCCAATGCAAAAATTCCTATAACAATAGCCACTGATAAAATGTTCAGCATAAGCATAACGGCTAATTTGCTTATATATACTGCTATACGCGATTTTGCACCGCAGAGCATGGCCTGAAAATTACCGGCCTGAGATTCCTGCTCTGCTGTCTTTCCACTGATAAACCCAATCATTAATGGAAATGTGATGCCAATTACCTCAAGATATCCGCTGATTTTCGCATCTATTTTCCATGGAGAAATAGAATAATAGGCAATAAACAGCACAGCTGTAAACAGTGGAATCATAATGTGTATCCACAGCATAGAGGTATGCTTAAGCTTTTGAAAATCAGCCCGAATACAACATATTAAAGTTAACATCTTACATTACCTCCTGCTTTTGAAACCATCTTGCAGTCATAACAAGCAGTAGAAGAAACATAACAATAGCTAAAATAATACCTACAGGAACCACGTTCCAATTTAGTAGTGCGTCCCCTTTTAATGCCAAAGTACCATTTGGTAGAACCCCCAGCACCGGACACATTAACCGTGTCCCCCAGCTATAAGGACACGCCCACCAAAAGGATTCTGTTGCAGCAAAAATGTCCAGCGCAATTCCTATTGCAGCATTGACTAATACCGCTACCATAAGACCGAATTTTTTTGATAAAAACAAGCAAAAGGGAATCTGCCAGAGCGAAACAATAATCAGAATTATGGTTGCAACCACCATCTGACTTACTGCTATCGAAGATGTAGGATTAATTAAAAACTTTCCTAAAATTATTCCTAAAAGATGAATTAAAGAAGCTGCTAAAACATAAAAAGAAATCAACAATACTTTGGAAATCCATATTTTTTGCAAGGAAACTGGAAGTACAAATACTGTTCGGTAATGCAACTTTTTTTCTTCTATCTGATTAACTAGTGCTGTCATAAGCGTAATAAAACCAGGTAATATTGTAGTGTACCACCAGTTGTATCCATCTTGTACAAAATATATGCCGGAAATTCCAGCAAGCAGTACCATAAACATAGGTGCAATAAAAACCAGCTTTTTTGCAAAGGTTCTTTTATATTTAATATTTTCTGCTTTTAAATAATTTATCATATTAAGCACCTTCCTTTTTATCCTTAGCCACAACCTGCATAAACAGTGATTCTAAATCTTCATTAGGAGTTATTTTAGCTTGGTAACCTAACATTCCATTATTAATGATGCCAATATAATCAGCAATTAGTTCCACTTCAGAAAGGATATGGCTTGATAAAATTACAGTTATGCCTTGTTCAGGAAAAGACCTTATAAGCTTTCTTAAATCCTGAATACCAATTGGATCAAGTCCATTTGTTGGCTCGTCTAAAATTAAAAGCTTCGGATGATTTAACAAAGCTATTGCTATGCCAAGGCGCTGCTTCATGCCCATAGAAAATTGGCCGGCACGCTTTCTACCAGTATGTGACAAATCTACAATCTGCAATACCTCATCAATTCGTTTCTCTGGAAGACCTAGAAGAAGCGTGCGTACTTTAAGATTTTCCCTTGCAGTCAAGTTTTCATAAAGCGGAGGTGATTCAATCAGGGCCCCAATATCTGCTAAATCCTTTCTACTCCATGGATGACCTTTAAATATGATTTCTCCAGATGTAGGATGTAACATTCCAGTAATCATTTTTAAAGTAGTGGATTTGCCTGCTCCATTTGGTCCTAGCAGCCCATAAACGGAGTTTTCAATTACTGATAATGAAATATTACTAACCGCACGTTGTTTTTTAAAATCTTTGCATAAATTTCTTGTTTGCAAAATTATACTCATAAACATATTCCCTCCTTCTTTCTATAATTAACTATAAAAAAGAAGTTTAAAGATTTTATAAAGAAATTCTAAATATGCAAACAAATTGCTAAATATCTAATATTGAATATTTGTTATATCAATTTAAACTGATATAATTATAGTTGAAATATGGTTAATAAGTAAAATTTATCCTAAACCTATTTATGAAAGGAAGATTAACTTGAGTATCCATTATGAAGTTGTTTCTGAAGATAATATTATTTGTATTAAAGACTTATGCAACGATTTAATGGCTTATCAAAAATCCAAAGCACATATCCACCCTGAGTTCTTTGATAATATGTGTTTTGAAACAAGAATGCTCCCTTCTGTTAAGAGTGCTAAAGCAAACTACATAGTGACAGCTAAAGAAGATAATGAAATTGTCGGGTATGCCTACAGTACCATTGCATCAAAGAAGATATACTCTGGCGGATTTGCCACTTTACAATGTGATGCCTTCTTTGACTTCGATTCTGTAAAAACTGATGATGTAGGCAGTCTCTCCCAGTTTTTTATAAAAGATGGCTACCGTAATACTGGTATTGGTACAACAATGTTCAATATGTCTATGAATTGGTTAAATTCATTTGAAAGGATAAATGACCTGTTTATCTTTGTATCAAATGGAAATGATAATGCATTAAAATTTTACAAAAATAGAGGTTTTAGAGTAAGTCACCAAATACTCGATGGCTTTATTATAGTGCTTAGGAACGCTTAATCCTTGTATATTTATTATAGGAAAGTTGTGGAAGATAATTCGTAAGTTTAAATACAAAAGCACCTATTATCAATAGATGCTTTTTTCTATAACAAAGACTATTTTTACTTTAATTAATTTTAATCCCGTGATAGCTGTAATACTACCTTCTCAATAAATTCTTCTGCATTCCTAATGTCTTTATAATTTGGATGCCCTTTTGATAATCTGCCCATAATATCAAAAATCTTATTCTTGCTGAACTCATGAGCCACAAAGCTTCCTTTACATGCAAAACTGCCCTTATTTATTGCTCCTTTTGAGACTAAAAGTTTAACTGCTTTATTGTTATAAAACTTCATCCCAATTCCACTTGTTGAAAATACAAAAACATTTTTATCCTTTAAATTTAATTCTTCAATGCACTTAAATAATTGTGGAGATAAGCTTTCTTTATAAACTCCAGATCCAAATCCAATTAAATCATAATTATCAGTTTCAATTTCTTCAATGTTCTCCAAGTTCTTTAAGCTTATTAAATCAGCATTAATTTTATTAGCAAACACCTTAGCTATTTTTTCAGTGTTATTCTTATAAGTAGAAAAATATATAATTAGAGATTTCATAAATTACATTTCTCCTATTCATTTTATTTTCTATATTATTTTTAAAACATATCCACACTAAGTAAAGTCCCCCAAACAATCAGTCTGAGGGAATACAAGCCATGTTTCAATTTTTATTAAAAAACTCCAAGGCCATATTTTAGCCTGCTTAAAGTATTACATAATGTCTTAACCTTATCTATAATATTATACACTGAATCTCTCTACCATATTACTTAATTTCTCGCTGTTTAACAATGTAGCTATCATTAGTGTTTGCTTAGATAGGCGTGCTGACTCTTTCATTTCTTCCACCCTTTTTTGATTCCATCTACTTTCGCCTAACTTATTCAAATCCTCCACTGATGTCTTAATAACACCTTTATTATGAATAGCTTCTGTTTTATATATAATCCTTTGCATTTCTGTAGTTACTTTTTCTTAATTCACCTGAATCTTACCTATAATGTCATATTGGAAAAATTACTTATACTTATTACCATATATCATTTTTGCTTGCTTAGTATAAAACTCCACAAATTTTGTTTTTGCATTAGTATAAGCATCTCTATTATGTTCATATTGTTTCCATAATGATAATTTCAGTTTTTCATACTCTTTTGCCAGCTGATAATTGTCATTCATAAAATCTCTAAAATAAAGCTCATCATTATCGCCCGAAAGTCTAATGTGTATGTGAAATACTCTCTCAGCAAATCCATACTTTGTATATCCCTTATTAAACACCATTCTTGTATTGCTTTTGGACATACATAGATATCCACTCTCTAATAATAATGACTTTACAGAATCAAAATCACTTTTATTTTTAATTTCAATAAGAATATCAACCGTTGGTTTTGCCCAAATTTCATTAATTGCTGTACTCCCAATATGACTAATTCTTGTTATTTTTATATCATCAAGTATTTTTCTTAGATTTTTATATTCGTCATCATACCATTCTTTCCATTCATTGTTATGTTCTGTTAATTCAATCGGGAACAATTGCCATAGTTCTTCTAAGCTCATTTTTGATAGCTCTTTTTGCATTAATTAACATCTCCAATCCATCTTACAAATATTGATGATAGTATACATCCTTATTAATAACAGCAATTAATAGTGAAAATCAAGCAATCTATTTTAATATTTTTACTGCCAATGATAATCGCCTTATTTGCCCTTATCAGATATCAGTCTTCCATAAGGTGTTTTGCAATATAAAGGATTTCTTCTTGTCTATCAGCGGAAAGTTGCTTAATATAATTTTTTAGGTATAATTGTATCACCTCTTCCTCTTCTGATAAATCTACAGCTTGAATATCTGAATTAAACGGGTGTCTTTTAATCATTGCTGCAATCTCAACATCTCCAAGAATATTAAACAGCGAAATAAATTCATCTTCTTCTAATTGTGCATCAAGTAATATATCATCAAGATCATCCAATGATTTTACTTTTTCCTTTATAAGCTCTAACTTGTCAGATGAAAATCTACACCTAAGCAGTTCTTCTATTAGCCTTCTATATTCTTCATCATCCATTTTAGCACTAGATTGAAAGTGGATTTTAGGTTCTAAATCTGGATTAATCGGGATTGTGAATACTTTACTGATGGTATTTAATTTTATTGCATTTTCTATATTAGCTGCAATCTTTGGTAAACTTTCTTCAATATATTTTTGGAGAGAAAGATTTGTAATGCTTAACTCTTCAAATATATTATTAATCGCCTTATGAATATTTGACATAAGCGTATCATTATCATATTTTAGTAATTTTTCATATAGACCTTGAATATCTTCTTCAGTAATATTAAGTTCCTTAACGTTACGATTAGCAAGAGAACAAGCTAAAGCTGCTTTTAATACTTGCTCAAAAATATTTATCAATAAATCTGCATACCTTCTATCATATCCATAAAGCAAATGATGAATTTTATCTGCTGCAAAATTTAAGCAAAATTCATTCTCAAGGTATAAATTTTTAAGATATTTTTCAATAAATTCTATTCCAACCAAATCATTAATAGGATTGCAAAGCTGATAATCAATGGAAGCAGGAATATCATGAGCCTCATACTCTAAGTTGTATGACTTAAAGAAAATCCCGATTCCACTTTTACTAAGTGTAGAATTATAAGAATGATTTAGTGTATTTATTCTATTTTTCCGAACAATATTATAGACATTCTTTGCCATTTGAAATCTAGTATTAATTAACTTTCTACCTCTCTCATATAGCTCAGAGATCTTTACTGTTTTTAGCTTCACTGCAGCTTGATCTGGATCCGATAAAGATTTTAAGTACAATCCTATTGAATAAAGATTAGATTTCATAATACTTTCAGCAGTTTCAACTCTTATAGAACTGCTTTCCCCCATATTATATCTATCGCTTTTATATGCTAAGAGATTAATACACTGCAGCTGAATATTCTCTAAATCAGAATCATTCAAAAGTCCACAAATATATGCCTCCTGTAAAATAGAATTAAAATAGAATTCACTGCTTAATTTATTACTATTAATGATACACTGCTTTTCAATATTCCCCATCTTCATCCTCCTCTTCATCTTCATTATTCTCTGAATAATCAAGATCATATCCATATCGTAAATTACGAGCCATTTTATCAAGTTCTCGCCCTGATAGCAGTTCCAAAGATCCTTGACATTTTCCATCAAAGGAATTTTTCATAAACTTTATGAGTTCATCATCGCTTATTAAATCCAAGGTTTCATTTTTATAAAAATAAAAAATTTCAATCAACTCATGAAGTGTTTCCACATAGTTATGCTTAGAAATATAAGGAGAGTCGCAAAATTCTTTGATTATTTTACTAACTACGCCGCCCCCAAATTCAATACGTCCATAACGTTTTAGTGAAAAAGTTCTCGTTTCAACCAGTTCAATAGCATCTTGGGTAGATAAAGTCAATCCAAATCTAAAAGTAAAATCATTGCATTTTTCAATTTCAGCAACAGCTTGTTTTTGCATCAAGGATGAAAATGCATTCATAATCTCAAATGGCATATATCCACCTCCAAAGAAAAGATAAATATAAGTATTTTTCAAAATACCTATTGACACTTTATTAAAAATATGTTATCGTTAAATTAGATAATTATATTTGCGCATTAATGTAAATTTGATTATATCACCTAATTATGATAAAAACAATGCTATAAATAAAAGCAATAAGATAATTAAACCTTATTGCTTTTATTTTTTACTATTTATTTTAAAATTTAAATCTGCTAGTTGCATTTAACAGTTTTAATGCAATTGCTGTTAAACTTTGAGATACTGAAGCAACTTCTTCTGAAGATGCTGAAAGTTCCTGTGATGATGCTGCAGTTTCTTCTGTAGCTGCAGTGTTTTCTTCAACTACTGAGCTTATTGTTTCTACTCTTTGTAAAACTATGTCTTTTGATTTTACTATTTCATCCATACCTTTGTAACTTCTTTCCATAAGTGGCGCTATATTTTCTATGGATTCTAATATATCACCAAAAGAAGCTACAGTATTTTCTACAGCACTTGTCTGTGCTTCAATAAATCCTCCTACATCATTTGATGTTTTTATTACATCTTCTGTGTCATCTTTAATGGATGTTACCAATTGAATAATTTCTGAAGTTGATTTTTTAGATTCTTCTGCAAGTTTTCTAACTTCTTCTGCAACCACAGCAAAACCCTTTCCTGCTTCACCGGCTCTAGCAGCTTCTATGGCCGCGTTAAGTGCAAGCAAATTAGTCTGCTCTGAAATTGACGTTATTACATTATTTACATTACCTATTTGTTTAACTGATTCTGTAAGATTTTTCACCTTAGAAATTACTACTTCAAAGGCATTTTTAATTTCACTAACCGACTTAATCAGCTTGTTCATTTCTTGTTTTCCAACATTAGATTTATTTGTAGTGTTATCGGTTTCAGTTTTTACATTTTCTAATTCTTTATATACATTTTCAATACTAGCTGTTAAGTTAGCCACTAAATTAACTATATCTTGTAAATCATTAGCTTGGGAAGTTGCCCCTTGTACAACCTGTTCCATAGTTTTTGAAAGTTCCTGAGAAGAAGAGGCTATTTCCTCTGAAACAGATGATAAGTTTTCTGAGCTTGAAGTTACAGTTTCTGCATTTTCTTTTATATCTTTTAATGCTTCCTTTAAATTTGCAATTGCAGTTTTTAAAGATCTATTCATTTGAGCAAACTCATTTTTGCCTTCTGTTTCTAATTCCACTGAAAAATCATAATTAGATAGTTTTTCAGTAACATCATTAATTTGCTTCATTGAATTTCTTAATATTCTTGTTAAAACTAAACAGAATACTATTGCTATCACTGATACAAGGCCAAAAATACCAATAAATATTTTCTGTGAAGTTGAATAAACAGAATTTGCTTTATTTGTCGCTTCCTCTGATATTTGTGCATTTAAATTTACTAAAGTATCTATATCTTTTTGAATATTAGTTCCTAATTCGCCTAGCTTCTCTGTTTCTTGTAAATTAATTGCTGTCTTCGCTTTAAGTTTTGTTATCAACTGTTGGCTATTTTGCATATATATATCATAACTTTGTTCTATACTTTCAAATAACTGCTTTTGTTCATCGTTCATACTTGAATTTTTATATTTCTCAAAAACTTGTACTAAATCTTCTTTTTTACTAAGTATATTTTGTTCAATAGTTGAATCGTATTTTTGGGAATAAACCATTTGATCCATTGAAAGTCTTATACTGTAAATTTCTGTCTCTACTTTTTTAAGTTCAAGAGAAGGAAGCATTCTATCATTATAAAGATCATTCATGTCATCACTTAAAGTTTTCATATTGCTTAAAGATAAAAATAAAATAATAATTAGTGAACCAATTAAAAAAGTATTCAAAGCAATAAACATAGAAATTACTTTTATATTTTTAAAAAAATTGGGGCTGCTTTTTTTAGAATTTTCTTTTTCTATTTTTAAATCTTCCCTTCATCATCATATTTTAATTTAAATCTTCTCATGAAAAATTAATATTAATAATACAACAATAAATTCAACTCCTCTTAATCTAAAAACCTTCCTATTTTTACTTAATTATTCTTTAATTTCACCACTAACTATATACTACCTCCCTATAATATTGAATTATTTAATTTTAATCATTTATATTCAAAGAATAATAAATTGATTGAAATTATTTATTTGAATTATTATAATTGAATCTTCCCTATAATATATATCATACAAATATGACATATATCAACATTATATTTATAGAATTTTTCTCTTTATATACTATTTTACCTATATAAATATATTTTGATAATATTTTTATTTTGAATTATATTATAATTTTTAAAAAAACACATATTTTTATAATTGTATTATTTATACTTATACAAATTAAAATTTCCTACATTTAAGACGAATGTAATCAAATGAACAATTTTGTATTTACTTATTAAAAATACCTTGCATTTCAGCAAGGTATTAGATAAAAACAAGATTTTCTTTTCAATTTTTAATATTTATACTAAATCCTGATTTAAATTTTCCATCAAACCTATCATGGTAAATCGCAACTTTTTCAATAAGCCATATTACTATTAATTTTTATAATTCCACATTCTTTGTCAGCTAATAATTTTAATACATCATTTAAATATTTCATCTGTTCATTATTATGTATCCAATTAAATAAAAGAGGTCCTAGGCGAAACGCAAAAATACTTTTATAACTTTTATCAGCTATCTTCTTACAAATAATATTAGTAGAGTAACCAGCATCACCAACAATATATTTATGTATTAAATATAAAAAATCCTTTTTATAATAAATGTAAAAAGGCTGTTGACAAAATATGTTTATCAACAGCCTGAGAGAGAGGACTAAGCCTCTCTCTGCACATAAACATTCCTTTCTTCTCCTAATGTATGTCTCACAAAACCATAATCAAAGTACCTGCTGTTATTAAAATGGAACCAATTAAGGACTTTAATGTAAATTCCTCATGTAAGAAAATAAAAGCCAGAATAAGTGTTATTACAACACTCATCTTATCAATTGGCACAACCTTTGATGCTTCGCCTGTCTGCAAAGCTCTGTAATAACACAGCCATGATGCACCTGTGGCAAGTCCAGATAGAATCAAAAATATCCAGCTTTTCTTACTAATTTCAGACAAACCACTCTGTGCATGAGTAAGGAAAACCATCACCCACGCCATAACAACTACTACAACTGTTCTTATTGCTGTTGCAAGATTTGAGTTTACACCATCTATGCCGACTTTCGCCAGTATAGAGGTAAGTGCTGCAAAAACTGCAGACAGTACTGCGAATAGCATCCACATACAATATTACCTCCATTTTAAAGTATTTAATCGCTCTAACTATCAGCCAGTGAAAGATTTCTGTCCTACACTTCTGACGGTATAAGTTTAATGGCTAACGTTATCAATGTCGGCAATTGAATCATACCCATTAATACACCTAAAACTCAAGTAATTCTGTATGAAAATCTTTCTTATCAACAGAAAAATTGTTAATTTCAAGATAGTCATATCTTTGATTTATTTCCCTTCTTCATCTCTTTGCAAGAAATATAGAAGCACCTCTGTACGCTCTCTCTGCTTCTTTTCTAGAACATCTGGCGCCCAATTATAGAAACCCTCTCCGCTCTTGCTTCCTAGTTTTCCTTCTTCCACTTTATATTGCATTAATTTTGATGGTTTTGTATAATTACATAAATCTTCAAATAGGTAAGTTGATATATTATGGAATATATCTAAGCCACCTAAATCTGCACTACATAACGGGCCTGTAACCGCCAATCTTCTTCCATGTCCGTATTCAATAGCTTTGTCAACTTCTTCAGGTTTTGCCCATCCTTGTTCAACTATATATAAAGCTTCTCTGAGAAGAGCTAATTGAAGACGGTTTCCTATAAAGCCCAAACATTCCTTTTCCATACGAACAGCTTTTTTACCTATAAACTCAACCCACTCTATAGTCTTAGTCATTGTCTCTTCTGATGTATTTTCTCCTGGAACCACTTCAACTAAAGGAATTAATTGAGGTGGATTCCAAAAATGAGCTACTACTATTCTTTCAGGGTTTTTTAATTTATTTTCCTCGTAAATTTCCCATGAGGTGAATGGGTTACGTTCATTATATTTTTTAATTATTATTCATTTTCTGATTCAATAGTACCTGTTGTTTGAGTAATATCCTCCAAATTATATTGTCGTCTTCCCCAAACTCCCCAATAAATTGGGAAAGCAATTAGTGAAATAAGCGCCGCTACGTAATATAAAACATGATAGTTTGATGCTGTAGCTATGGCTCCAAGTATGGCAGGGGCGATCCCAACACCAAGATCCGAAAATGCCCAATAAGTTGACACTGCAAAAGGACGTCTTTCATCAGATACTTGTCTATTTACTATTACATTCAATGTGGAATTAAGTGTACCATACCCTAGTGCGCCGCATAATGCACATATAATAATTGTAATCATACAAGGTTTCCACGCAATTAGTAAGATTCCTACTGTCTGTGCTATAATGCAAGGATAGCAAATCGCATTATCCCCAACCTTATCCTGTATCTTTCCAGCTGCTGGTCTTGATACAATAAGCATAGCCGCATAAATCAAAAAGAAATACTTGAACTCATTTATGTTACCTACTCTATCCAAACAAATCATCTAGGTCTTTTCGACTTTTTACTATTCTGCTTTCATCAACTCCTGACACCTGCGCCAACTTAACAGAATGTTCCGCTCTATCACTACTATTTCTTGTATCATCAAAAGTTGCTTCTATTTCAATATAAAGTTCTTGATACTCCTTCTCAACTGCTGCAACAAATTCAGCCAAAAGTTCTGTTAAATACTTATCATATACTTCTAGTCTACCATAGAACGCACAAATACGTTCCTTTTCCGCTGGTGTTCTTAGATCTGATAAAATCTTATCAACAAATTGATTCAAAGCCTGGTCAATAATAGGACCAAATCTTATACGTAACTCTTTTAATACGAGCATAACAAGTCTTACCCAGCCTACCAAATTCAGATGGCAAATAAAACTTACAATATTACCTTCAGTAATTCCATGAACTGCTGCATCAGCGCCATCCACCAAGCACAGAGTTCCATTTCCAACAATTAACATTATTCTTAAATCCGCATGCTTACTTGTTGGTATGCTCTCTTTCCAGGTCTTCTTTCTAATAAATTTCTGACGTACTGTCCAGAGCACTTTAATCATCAGCTCATTTATAACTACAGGAATAGCCATTGTTACACCAAAACGTGCATCATAGCCTTCTTCAAAAACTGATATCATTGTCTCTGCAAATGTCTTTCCATCAAAATTACCAAAATCACAAAGCAAAAATAATTCATAAAAAGGCATAGGAATACCTGCCCCTCTACCAATCTTTCCTGGTTTTCTCGTGGAAGATGATCCCACTAAATCTGAAATTATATGCCCTATCCAGTTGACAAAACCACAAAAGACCATTGATGGTAAATTTGTACCCTGCAAATATGGAATTGCACCTGATGTCTTTTGAGGAATTGCGTGAATTATTTTACCTTTATCTATAAACGTAGCATACCCCATAAACTGATCAATAATTGAAAAAATTAATCCTATAGGATCTGGACTATGAGCAAGTGCCAGCAAATGATGATTTATAGGACGCATTCCATCAAGAACACCTTTCTCAACAGCTAAGTCCTTTGCATATCTTGCATCATAATTAACTGGAAATGCCTGCTCTAAATATGAAATGCACTGTTCTAGTGTCTTGGGCATATCTTTACTTTTTCCTTTAGTTCGCTTATCATTTTTCCAAAAAAAGTGAGCAGCCTTTTTTACAAATCCATCAGCAACATTATCTACTTTTTTACCTAATACACTAGTTAATGGGTCTCCAACGAAAAACACGTCAATAAGGCCAGCAGCACCTCCACAAAATACAGCCATCATATAATCATATTTATCGCATTTTGCTTTAGACCAATCATCTGAAAGGACATTCACTGGTTCACATTGTTTCTCATCTATCATGCAATTTTCACTCCAATTCTCTTAGACAACGCTTCTGCAGAATTCATAAGTTCCATTAACATATATTTTTCCGTATCAGTAAATTTCCTGTAATCAGTTTTTCCAGTATCTTTCAAAGATTTCACTGTTTTATTAACTCCTGTATTTAAAGGTACAATTGCCTTTATCTCTACAAGAATCTTAGTCTTTATTTTCTGAATTTTATTAGTCTCATCCTTTATTTCCTTAGTATATCTTTCTGCCTTTTCAGCAATCTTCTTATTTTTACTATTAGCCAGAAGTCCTCCGCCGACTAATGCAGCACCACCTATAGCCCAACCTACAGGACCAGCCATAGCAAGAAAGGCTTCTCCAGCACCAATTCCACCGCCACCAGCAACTAAAGCTCCTCCACCTAGCCATGCTAAAGCAGCATTCGTTTGTGCTGCCCCTGCAAGTGTAGCTATCGCCGTACCTGTTGACGCGGTACCAAATGTTGTAGCTATACCCATAGCCACTGTCGGCCCAAATGCAGCAACACCTGCTCCAGTAAGTACTCCTGCTCCTGCAACATTTTTCCCAACTTTATCTGCTTTTTTAGCTTCAATCTTAAGTTTTTCTACCTCCTTCTCAAATGCCTGTCTTCTAATGGATACCTCAGATGCCATTTTTTCTATTTCATGTGGCTTATTTGAAAGAGAATGAATGTAATCATCTACATCTTTTAATATTTTAACTGCTGTTTCTTTATTTTCATGAAGCTCTGTACTCTTCTTAATTGTAGCCTCATATTCTTTCTTATATATATTGCTTGCCTCTTCACACTTTTTTAAGGCTTCTTTTTTATATCCGGCATTTAACATATAAGTTCTCCTTTCAAAATCACTCTGTACTCTCTGCTAAAAATCATATAACATTAGCTGTACAGAAAGACTATATATATATTCCATTTTTCTTCTGCTTTTTTAATAATAATGTATTCCATGTAATAAATACACCAAAAAATAAAAAAGCACTATAGTATAAATACGGTAGTTTCCTAAACATATAAATAGCTACCCTTTTACAGGTTCTATAGCTTTGCACCGCAGTTTTTCACCTATTTTACGATTTATTAAGTTGATTATATTTTAGTATCTTAGACAAACAATGTCAATGTATACATATAAATCAAAAAAGCTGGTAAGTAAATCAGCAGTCAGATTTCATATTATTTGATGGCGTAATCGTTGCATTACATATGATGATTTACACGTCCTTGACATCCATGTAACGCTCTCAACGTGGAATAAGTTGATGAAATTAATGTCTGTAGGCCATTTTAGAAACTATCTGTTCGTAGAAACATGTCAATAAGCAAAGCACTCTACGAATTATTACGCAAAGTGCCCAAAATTACTCTAATAAATATAAGGGTTATTATCTGTGACACGTTTTACTCCCGGCACTTCATATGTGCCGTTTAATATTTTATCAGAGGGTTGATAAAGTCTTAATAATAAATTGAAATCATCTTTCGGCGCAGGCAGCCAATTAGATTTATGGTTTGTCGGTTGACTATTTTGAATATAAATATCCAATGAGCCATCATCATTATACTCAATCCCTGGGGTGTAATCCGCAATGGCATATCGTTTAATATCATTTTCAACTAAATGAAAATCCTTGTCATACATTGTTACCGACCAAAAAGCTTCTACTGGTGGCAGCTGGTCTTTATCGAAATGCAAAACGTAGTTATACTTTCCATTTAACTGATTTCCCTGGTCATCGGTAAAAGTTCTTGGACAAATGGCTTCTTCATCCACATTTGCCCCAAGCCCCATATAAGCGACAAAAGCTCTTTTTAGAAATTGGTCTCCATATGCGCCAATACCTGTATATATCATCCATCCATTATTAAATCGTGGGTTTACTTCTTCCTGACTATTTGAAATTATAACAAATGCATCTTTTGCTGCTCGAATTAGACCCGCAATAGTATCAGGATGAAGTTTGCTGGCATCAAAGCCATAGACCCGATTGATACCGATATGCTCGAATTCTTTTTCAAAGGATTCATTATCAGTAGTAGGATTTAAAACCATTAAGTCTGTCATAGTTTTGAAGAAATCTATAGCGCTTAGGTCTTCTACCTTGTTTTTTAAAAGTAATTCATTTGCAGTTTTTATTACATGTGGGCTACTATTTTCATCCAGCGAAGTCAGTGCGAATTGCTTTAATATTTTAATAGCTTCCTCTTCATCATCCTTGCCTTTTGAAAGAACGCGGACTATAACCCATGCAGTGTTTGTAGGGGATTTAACTGCTTTTAACCCTGATAGCAAAACACCTTTCCAATCCGGCCCCAGGATGGCAAACTTTCCGGCTTTCGTTCCTGTAGTACGGCGCCCTATACTAGAAAAAGTATTTGAATATGCATCCATAATTTGAACTACATAGTACCTGTCATTGGTATCAGGAACAATAAGAACTACAGGATTTTGAGAAAGATCTAGCCAAGCAGTGCAATAAACAGTATCAACATTTGGTGATACTACATCCTTGTACTCCGATGTAATTGGTTCATGAAACAACACATTGGAAGCAGTAAGAGCTGGTTGCTGGATTGACGTAATGAATCCTATCTTTTTCTATCCCATACTTATATGACATTTTTCCTTCTATAAAAATAACACTGATATCATTTTTATTTTATGATATCAGTGTTATTTTTTGTAAATAATTTTTTATTCCTTAAAAATAGTCTTTTATATCTCTCACAGATGAAGCCTTATCATTATTAAAATTTAATTACTTTTGGCTCTTCTGCAAATGAATAAAAGATAGCTGTTGCATCCTCAAAGTAAAGAACCTCTGTATTGTCATCCTCCGCTGAATACATAGATTGAAGCTCTGGATAATTATCAAGCATATGCTTTTTTGCCTCTACCCTGTCATCTCTGATGAGCTTACCTGATACTCTAAGCCACTTTCCATCTGCAAAAGCGCAAATCTCTGCTTTAGGATTTGCTTGAAGCTGCTTAGATACTTCTTTTTTCTTTCCTGTTTGGATATAGAGCTTTCCTTCAAAAATATCTACTGTACCAAACGGTCTAACTCTTGGCTGATCTCCTTCTACTGTAGCCAAATAATATGTTCCACAATTCTTTAAAAACTTATAAACTTCCTGCATTTAATGTTACCTCCTATTATATTGTCTTATAAAATATATTACAATCTTCAAGAAGTAATATTTATTTCATCCTCTATTTCACCGGCCTAAATATGCTTACAATATATTCTAATTAACCTTTAATAATCTTCACATAGAATTCTCTATTTCTAGGTCCATCAAATTCGCAAAAGTAAATTCCCTGCCAGGTTCCAAGCATGAGTTTTCCATCCATGATTATCACGGTACATGAGGAGCCCATGAGAGAAGCCTTTATATGAGCATGAGAATTCCCTTCAAAGTGTAGGTATTCTCCATATACAGGATAGGTTTTATCCAATGTAGAAATCATGTCTCGTACAACATCTGGATCAGCATTTTCGTTTATTGTGACTCCGGCTGTTGTATGGGGTACATAGATAACTGCAATACCATCCCTAACATTGCTGTTTTTTACTGCTTCAGCAACCATATTTGTTATATTGATGAACTGCTCTGGTTTTGTGGTTTGAATTTTATACTTCATAATACAATCCTCCTTTTGCATGAAATTAGCAAATAATCTGATTATGGATAGACATGTCTGATAGCCGCACTAACAAACTCAGCCAGTCCCGGTATCTTTTTATCTAACTCACTTTTATGTTCTAAATATTTCTTTCCAATACTGCGAAATGTTTCATCATCACATGGGAAAATTAATTGTATAAATTCTCTATAAGCTGTAACCGCCTCTTTTGCCTCTAAACTGTCAGGACCATTTTCCATGGCTTTGCAGAACTTTTGTATAATATCCTCAGCAAAGGCAATAAGTTTATCGAAATCCATATGTGCCATTTTATAAGCGTTTTCTAAAACAGATTTGTTGTTCACTTTGCTCAACATTATATTGCTTTTCGCTACCGGAAGAAAAAAACTGCTTTCCTTTAACAGTCGTATTTCATTTGCATACGTTCTTTTTAATGCTTCAATTCTATTTTTATCAAAATCCCTAAGCATTGAAATATCAAACTCATCATTCAAGATACGATCAACCGAATGTATCATTTTTTCTATTTGAGATTGTTTTTCTAAAAGAACCTGCTTATGCTGCCTCAATAACTCCTTTTCTATTTCCGCTGGATTATCAAGTATCAATCGAATGTCCTCAAGGGAAAGACCAAGCTCCTTATAAAACAATATGCTCCATAGGCGGCGCAAGCTGTTATCGTCATATAAACGGTAGCCAGATTCCTTCACTGCACTAGGTGGTAATAACCCAATTTCATCATAATATTGTAAGGTACGTCGGCTTACACCTGATAACTTACATACTTCATTTACACTTTTCAACTTTATCCTTCTTTCTATCTATTTAAATAGATTCTTAATCTTTTCCATCATTTTTTAAAAAAACCTTGACTCGAACGTTACGTTACAGTTTATACTATCATTGTAAACATCATGTATTGCTTTGTCAACTGAAAAATCAATGACAAAACATACTTACATTGCAAAGGAGGATTTATTTATGATAGGTACAAATAAAAAAGCCTCAGAGCTTGAGTCCATTCCAAAGAACATCATGAACATTGCTTGGATTTTAGTACTTGGGGCAATTATGCCTCTGCTTGATTCAACAATGGTAAATATCGCAATCAAGCACTTAAGCAGTGATTTCAGTACTGGACTTGATTCAATTCAATGGGTAATTACAGGTTATGTATTGGCTATGGCAATTTCAGTACCGCTTGCAGGCTGGATGGTTCAACGTTTTAATGGTAAATGGTTAATGGTTAGTGCTAATATAGTATTCTTAGCAACTTCCATTGCTTCAGGACTTAGTTCTAATATCTATTTATTGATTATTTCCCGAATTATTCAAGGTGTCAGTGCTGGTTTTATTATGACATTAGTGACTACTTTGGCTATTGAAGTTGCCGGAAGAGAACGAATGGGACGAGTGATGTCAACTGTTGGTATTCCAATGATCTTAGGTCCAATCCTTGGCCCGGTTATTGGAGCTATGATTGTCCAGTTCTTGTCATGGCGTTATATTTTCTTTGTCAACATTCCAATTGGTGTTATCGCAATCACTTTAATGATTTTGAAGCTTCCTGACTTCACACCGGCAAATATAAAAGCCAAATTCGACTTCATTGGTATCACTTTATTAGGTGCTAGTTCGGCATCTTTGATTTATGGAATTTCGAAAGCGTCAAAAAATGCTACTTTTAACAACAGCATCACTATTTCTTATGTTGTTGCTGGTATCATAATTTTAGCCATCTACATTATTTACGCTGCTATAAAAAAAGACCAAGCAATTCTACCATTACACTTGTTTAAATCAAAAAATTTCAGTGCTGTCGTAGTTGGCTTGTTCCTTGCTGGAATTGCTACCAACGGTCCAATGTTGTTATTACCATTATTTTTCCAGAATATTAAGGGCTTTTCAGTTTTAAACACTGGATTGATCTTGATTCCACAGGGTATCGGTATGTTAGTTGTTCGTCCATTGATCGGCAATATGACTGATAAATTAGGTGCACGTAATGTTGTTCTAGTAAGTTTAGCATTAGCTATAGTGGGAACCATCCCATTTGTCTTCTTCAACGAGACTTCTTCACTTATTGTTATTGCTATTGTCTTATTTATTCGCGGTATAGGTATAGGAGGTGTCACCATGCCAATGATGACTGATGCGTACACTGGCATGGTCAAACAAGAAATCGCACAAGCCAGTGTCGGAACTAGGCTGGTACAAAATATCGGTGGTGCCTTTGGTTCAGCAGTGCTTGCAACGGTTGTTAGCCTTAGGGTTCAAGATAAAACACCAACAATTCCGCTCATGACTGCCGCTTACCACGACGGTTTCATGTTGGCATTAATCCTTAGCTTGGTAATGATTATTCCATCTTTATTCTTAACCAATAAGAAATCCAAGAAATAATATTTTCTAGCAAATAGGCTAAATATCATTTTTTTCACTCAACATAAATGATATTTAGCCTGCTTTTTTGACAGCTGTTCCACCGAACGTTAATATGAAGTCGAAACATATCTAACTGAGCAAACATCAAGTTGGTTTTGTAAACATAATTAATCTTTTCTCTTAGCAGAAACATAATCTTTTAAAAGATATCTTTTTTTGCCCTGCGTTATATTACCATATTCTATTGCTTTTTTAGGGCACTTGGAGATACACGCCATACAATGGGTACAGTTTTCACCCCATTTAGGCTTTTTATCAACAACTTTAATATTATTTAAAGGACAAACCTTTTCGCATATTCGGCAACCTACACATGCATCTGTAGTATAAAAATCCTTTGCAACTAGCTTATATTTTGTCCACAACGGCGCAAAAGGAGTAATAATCAAGATTTCAAAAAGCCATACATGTCGACTTTTAACCCTTCTTCCATTCTTAATGTCTTCAACAACTTCCTTCACTTTTTTAGTAGCATTTGAAATCTTTAAACGAATTACTTCCTCATCATCCATAGAATATTTATTATTAGCAACATAGTTTCTTGGCATTACAAATTCCACACAGCCCAAACACTTTAATTTTTTTCTAATTGAAAATAGTTTTGCTTGAACTTTTGCACTGCCACAATAGCCACCACTTGTAAAAACAAAATACACCTTATTATTTCCGTTAAATGTTATTGACCTTAAGTACTTCATCAAAAACAAAGGCATTTCACAAACATATATAGGAGAACAAATTACATAAGGCTTTTCTGAATACAAAGGCGATTTGTCATTATTCCTAATTCTATCAAACAAATCTATACATTCATCACCTAATCCATCACAAATCAATTTTGCTACATATTTTGTATTTCCTGTACCTGAAAAATATAATACCATATTCTTAATTTCCAGCCCTTCACATATACTCTTTTTATTCATAGTTTTATTCAATGAAAATCATATTCATAATCGCTCTTAAATATGCTATTAAACAATTTAACAAGAACGATATTATGTATAAGAAAAATGGGCATAGCCGGTAATCTATACCAAACTATGCCGATATTTTTTCTTAAATCAATATTTAGAAGAATATATGCAAACTACGCATTCAAATGGTCTTAATTTTATTTTATTATCCTCTAGGATAATGTTATCATAATTACCTAATAGCTTTTTATATTCTGAAATATCCTTAGATAAGTTTAGAACAACTTCTTTTTCTTTTAGATTATTTATTACAAGTATTTCTTCATCTTCATCAAAGCGTCTATATACTAATACATCTTCAAAATCGTCATATAAGAATTCTATCTTTCCATCTGCAATAAGCGGTTCTTCTTTACGAAGTTTCACTAATTCCTTATAATATTGTAAAATAGAGTCCTCTTCTAATTCTTCTACTTCAACATTAATATTCTTATAGTTTTCTGGCAAGTCAATCCATGGCTTAGAACTTGAAAATCCAGCATACTTACTCTTAGACCACTGCATTGGCGTTCTTCCATTATCTCTAGAACGAGCTTGTAGAATTTTTATAGCTTCTTCATGAGTCTTTCCAGATTGTCTCATAATTTCATAATAATTTCTACTTTCAACATCTTTAAATTGATCAATATCTGTAAAATAAGAATTAGTAATACCTATCTCTTCACCTTGGAAAATATAAGGTGTTCCGCGCATGCAGTGAATACAAGTGGCCAACATCTTGGCTGATTGTTTCCAATAAGTCTTATCATTTCCGAACCTGGAAACACTCCTTGGCTGATCATGATTACACCAGAATAGTGCATTCCAACCATTGCCTTCTTGCATACCTTCTTGCCAATCTTTAAATAATTTCTTTAAAGCACGATAATCCGGTTCTTGTATTTCCCACTTGTTTCCGTCTTTGTAATCTACCTTTAAATGATGAAAGTTAAATGTCATAGATAATTCTTTTTCTAGTGGATTAGTATAACGAATACAATTGTCTAGTGAGGTAGAGGACATTTCCCCTACCGTTATCATATCTTCTATTCCTGTATCTGCCACAAGTTCTTTTAAATATTCATGAACATGAGGTCCATCTGTATAGAACTTTCTACCATCACCAGTTTCATCATTTTGGAATTGTTCTGGTTTTGAAATAAGATTTATAACATCAAATCTAAAACCTTTTACTCCTTTATTCTTCCAAAATCTAATGACTTCCTTTAGTTCATCTCTTACTTCTTTATTGTCCCAGTTTAAATCTGCTTGTGTCTTATCAAATAAATGTAAATACCATTTTTTTAAGTGTGGTACATATTCCCAAGCACTACCACCAAACTTGGATTCCCAATTGGTAGGTGGTTCATTTGGATTACCATCTTTAAAGATATAGTAATCCATATATTTTTTCTCCCCTGCTAGCGCTTTTTTAAACCACTCATGTTCTGTAGAGGTATGATTAAAAACCATGTCAAACATCAGACCTATATCTCTTTTGGCAGCTTCTGAAATTAATTCTTCCACATCTTCCATGGTTCCAAATAGAGGATCTATGGAAAGATAATCTGCCACATCATATCCATTATCATTTAAGGGGGATTTAAAGAAAGGAGTCATCCATATATAATCTACACCAAGGCTCTTAATATAATCTAACTTTTCCGTAACACCTCTAATATCACCAATACCATCACCATTTGAATCCTTAAATGATTTCGTATATATCTGATATACGACGCTGTTTTTAAAATTACCCAATCTATTTACCTCCTATTGTAGCAACAACATCTTTACCTGCACTTACTTGCTTTCCAGTAAAGAACTGTGTTGTTTTTTCTTTTGTAGTCTCTGTAATTACCAAAATTGTAGTTGCTTTATAACCAGCTTCTTTAATCTTTTTCTGACTAAAAGCAATTAATTTGTCACCTTTTCTCACTCTATCTCCTGCTTTTACGAATGGTGTAAAACCATCTCCATGCATATTTACAGTATCAAGACCGATATGCAGCAAAATTTCTGTTCCATCATTAAGTTTCATTGCGCATGCATGATTGCTACCTTCCATAACAAGAGTAACTTTACCATCAGCTGGAGCAACTAAAATTTCATCTGTAGGTTCAATGGCTATTCCATCACCTACTATCTTCTTAGAAAATACATCATCAGAAACTTCTGTAATGTCTATAGCTTCTCCTGAAAGAAATGCAGATAATTTTATATTTGAAGATACTTTTACATTATCATTTGTTGCAATTTCTTCTGCTGCATTAGTGTTTATTTTTGCATTTGAATCGTTTACGTTTAATTTCTTTTTACCAACCACAACTGTTAATACAAATGGTACTGCAATAGCAATCACCATACAAATTGCAAAGTTAATCATGTAAGCTGGTTGAATAGATAAAATTCCTGGTAGACCACCTATACCAATTGCATTGGCAGTAGTTTTAGTTACAACGCACACTATTGCTGCAAGGCAAGAACCAATCATAGCACAAATGAATGGAAAGTTATATTTTAAGTTAACACCAAACATAGCTGGTTCTGTTACACCTAAGTAACAAGAAATAAGAGAAGGTATATTTACTTCTTGTGCATCACTATCTTTTCTTTGTAAATAAGACATACCAAGTACTGCAGAACCTTGAGCAATATTGGAAAGTGCGATCATTGGCCAAAGCATTGTACCGCCAAAGTCTGCGATTAACTGCATATCAATAGCATTTGACATATGGTGAAGTCCTGTTATTACAAGTGGTGCGTATACAAATCCAAATACTGCTGCAAATAATGCTTTAAATGGACCAGTAATTCCTGCATAAACTACAGATGAGATTGCAGAACCGATTTTCCAACCAATAGGCCCTAATATAAAGTGAGCAGCGATAACTGATAATAATAAACTACAAAATGGTACAACAATCATAGAAATAACTTGTGGCGTAATTTTTCTAAAGAATTTTTCTAAATATACTAAAGTGAAAGCTGCTAAAATTGCTGGTATTACTTGTGCTTGATAACCGATCATATTAACTTTAAAGAATCCAAAGTCCCAAGCTGGTATTTCTGTAGCACCTGCAACTGCATAAGCATTTAATAATTGACCTGATACTAAAGTTAAACCTAATACAATACCAAGCATCTGTGTCGTCCCCATCTTCCTGGTAACAGACCAACAAATACCAACAGGTAACATATGAAATACCGCTTCACCAATTAACCATAAGAAACTATCAACACCGGCCCAAAATTGGCTAATTTCAACAAGTGTTTTTGTTCCATTTTCAAATAAATATAAACTATCAATACAGTTTCTAAATCCTAATATAAGACCACCAGTTATAATGGCAGGAATAAGTGGTGCAAAAATTTCCGCTAAAGCGGTCATAATACGTTGTAAAACGTTTTGATTCTTTTTTGCTGCCTTCTTAACTTGCTCTTTAGATACTCCTTCTACACCTGCCACCGCTATGAAGTCATTATAAAAATCAGCAACTGTGTTACCTATAATAACTTGAAACTGTCCTGCTTGCGTAAATGTTCCTTTTACTGATTTTAATTTTTCTATTTCTTTAATGTTTGCTTTTGAAGGATCATTAAGAACAAAACGCATTCTTGTCATGCAGTGAGTAACTGCTGCAATATTTTCTTTCCCACCAATCAGTTTAAGAAGCTGAATGGAATCGTTTTGATATGTTCCCATAATTATTCCCCCTATCATAACTTGTTTAAACAAGTATTATATATATTTTATATCACACTTGTTTAAACAAGTCAAGAAAAGTTTCTTGCAAATTCATTGCTTAATATATATAATTGTCCTATCATAAAAAAATATCCCTTTAAGGAGATGAACAACATATGCCCAAGACTAAATTCGAATACATTTATTATGATCTAAAAGAGAAAATAGAAAATCAAGAATACATTTTTCAAGAATTGCTGCCTTCAGAGAATAATCTAGCCTCAATTTATGGTTGCTCAAGAAATACCATTCGTAGAGCTATTTCTTCATTAGTAGAACAAGGGTATGTACAATCAGTACACGGAAAAGGTGTTTATGTTATATATCAGCCTGTGGATCAAACCAACTTTACCATTGGTGGGATTGAATCTTTTAAAGAATCTGCTATGAGGAATCATAAGAAATATCATACAAAAGTCATACAGTTTACAGAAATCATAGCCGACGAAACTATAGCAACAAAAACTGGATTTTCAGAAGGGACAGAGATTTACTATATTCAAAGAGTTCGTTATTTAGATAACAAGGCTCTTATCCTAGATATCAATATGTTTTTAAAAGAAGTCGTCCCTGGACTTACTAAAGAAATTGCAGAACGTTCCATATATGAATATATTGAAAATGAATTAGGTATGCCTATTATTACAAGTAAACGCCGCATGACTGTAGAACGAGTAACTGAGACTGATAAGAAATATCTAGAATTAAATGATTATAATTGTTTAGCTGTAATTAGCAGTCAGACTTATAATGATAAAGGGATTATGTTCGAATATACTCAATCCAGACATCGCCCCGATTATTTCTGTTTTCATGATACAGCCACAAGGAAACGCTAAAAAAGCTAGAGAACTTAGATATCTCTAGCTTAGATTTTTTGTATTCAGCATTTGATATAGTTTCTGATAAAGCTCAATGTACACCAACCCTGTTAAGAGTGTTTTCATATATTGTCTATCTTGCAGAAAACGCTATTAGTAGCTGTTTATGATAAGCTTTACCGTACAAACTCCACCTCCGGATAGAGTTTTGACGGTGAAAGAAGCAATGGTTGTTCAATCCCTTTCAAATGGAGATCAAAGAAAGCACTAATATAATTTCGCTGTGCATCAAGCATCTGATTAGGATCAGTTGTACCTAATAAGTTTTGTATTACCTGTGGAGGAATACTAAGCTTTTCATCAAGCATAGGAAGTAGAAACTGGTAATCTGTAAAGGTATAGTGCATTCCCTTAGGTACACTCAAATCCAATTTCCAACCATTAGAATTCTGCCAAAAGGATTTTCGGTCTGGAGCAGTTAAATGTGAATCCGGCTCATTTCCATTCTTATAGTAGCCTGAATTCATCAGCATGAAAGGACGGTCCAGACCATGATGCGCTACCGGCAGCAGATGATCAGGCACATAACCTAACGATCCATCCATATCGATTCCTGCATCAATTCTATTGTCGTCATACATTGTCTGCGCAGCAGTAGCACCACCAGCGGAGTGTCCGAATATACCAATCTTAGAAAGATTCAATGCTTTAGCAAGCCCCATAGGTAATTCTGGCTGCTCATAATCAGGATTGCTGCCTGCTTTTATTGACTCAAGCATATCTAGTATATAGCGCATATCCTTTACCCTTGTATCCAACATCTTAAGAACAACTTCCGCATTATTTTCTGGTAATTTTTCAGTTAAGACACGTCCGTCAGGAAATTCTACTGCGGATGCATCATAAGTATGATCAACTGTAACCACAACATATCCCCTGCTGGCCAGTTCTTCAACTAATACCGTACCGAAGTTTCTTGGAACCGAAGCACCTGGTGAATATAGAATTATAGGCCATCCATCCTGGCTAAAAGCCACAGGTGCATCCAACCAAGCATTTGTGCCAATAGCTACCAAGTTAATTCTTCCAGGATCTAAACCGATCTTTGAAATTGTATTTTCATCATAATGTTTAGCTGCTCCCGGTTGCATATAATGTGCTTTTTTATTGCTTTCCTGCTCAGCAGGATACCAGATACTAATCATTAGCTCTCTCTTCATATCACTTACCCATGGATCAACTCGATTTTCATCACGCAAATGTAATTCAGTTGTACCAACTAAGTATTGACCGGTTGGTTTTGGCAAATCCAAATAAATTTTCTCTCCAACATAATTTTCTTCCTTTGGAGGCAAAGATGCGAACCAAATCAGCATCCCAAACAAAACAAGTACACATACCCCGATAACAACGGTTGCAAATTTTATCATTGGAGCCGATTCTCCAATCACAGCCTTATTGATGGAGTTTACTGTAATAATATAATAAACTGCATAAATCAGTGTAAAAGCACTGACACATACAAGGATAGGCAGAGTCAAATTAACGCCGGCCATTCCACTAAACATCTTTTTTAAAAGATTTAAAATCACGATATAGTGTGCTAATCCAACCATAAATGGCAAAACAAAGATAAAGGCATTTTGCATAAGTATAGACAAATAAATCTCCTTTTTGTTAACGCCTATTTTGGCCAAAATTTTATATCGAGCTTTATCGGCATGAGCTTCGGTTAATTGTTTGAAATATAATATGCTACCAGTCGCCATCATAAAAACTATGGCAAGAAATCCTAGAATGAATACATTAAAAGACGCTTCTTCTATACCCAGTCTGTATACAGAATAGTATGTTGATACCTTGGATTGTGACGTTTTAATTGTGGCAAGTTTGTCAGCTGTCTTCTTTGTGGTTTTCTGATTTTGCACAGAATATCCAACATAGGTTATAGGAGAAACCTGTGTTTGAACTTTTTTATAATCATTGTCATTGATGACAATCATAATATCAGGAAAACTCCAATTGATAATTCTTTCTATTGTCATACCTGCAAAAGCAAATGTTATATCTTCTTTAGGCAATTTAAGTGTAATGCTCTCGCCCTCATAATCAGCAGATTTTTTGTTAGTATACATTGGACGTATAGCTATAGCTTTCCCATCATCAAGATCATCGATCATCGGAAACTTCAAAGCTTGAGCAACCAAGTTATATTGACTTATAGAAACCACTTTAATAGGGTTCTCATCTGCTTTAATATCTCTACCAGACAAAATATCTGAGCTAGAAGCCTCCCCTTTACATTTTATTACGTGAATTTCCATTTGCAAAGAAACCGGATGTTCCTTATCTGCACGAATTATGCTGTCCACAGTTTTATTAAAAGTTTTATCCTGTGCAATATACATATAACTAAAAGGTGCTGTCAAGCGTGCTGTCTTGTCGAAACCATAATACAATCCAAAGCCAACACTTACTGAACACAAAGCAAGAGCGTTTAACAAAGAAATTACACAGAGAGTTCTTGAATTTCCTTTAATTCGATAAACCAAATTAGAAATACCAACCAGGTTCATTCCTTTATAATAGCTACCCTTATTTCGCTTAGCCATTTTAAGTAGAAAAATCACCAAAGATGAAAATAGCAATGCAGTTCCTATTATAATACCACCAAGCATAACACCTAAATTAGTAATAATTTCTTTGTTGTTGGAAAAGTTCTGAAATGCAAACCAATACCCTATTACCAAACAAAGAACAGCTAGTATTGCTGAGATAACAGATGCTTTTGGTTCATGTTCACCTTCACATTCTGCTCGAAATAATTCAATTAATTTAAATTTATAAATCAAACGATATCCCTGAATAGATGTAAATAAAATAATTATCGCAAACATAATAACTGTATTGGCAACAGCGCTTAATGAAAATGTCATACCAACATCTACTGTGGTTCCAAGCAACTTAAGTAAAATCATAGTGAAAAGCTTAGATAAAAACGTCCCCACAGCAATTCCTACAACTAACACAATTGCTCCCATAATCAGGTTTTCGTAAAACATCATTTTACCAACATCTTTTTTTCGCAAACCAAGCAGTGAATATAGTCCTACCTCTTTCTTGCGTTTTCTGGCAAAAAAGTTGTTTGAATATAATATAAAAACAGCCTCGAATAGAATTAAAATAATAGATGCCACCATAAAAATGGATTGCATGCTTTGTGAAGCTTCTATACTCTTTGCTATTTCTGTACTGTACTGCAGTGAAACAAATGTATAGTAAATTACTACACTTATAAGCATTGACATAAAGTAAACCAGATAGCTTTTAAAATTCCCTCTTATATTCTTTTTAACTATATCAAACAACGTCACTTAGGCTTCCTCCTAACACATTTAAAACATCCAATATTTTCTTAAAAAACTCTTTCCGGGTAATATGGCCTTTTACAATCTCTGTGAATATTTTTCCATCCTTAATAAACATAACTCGACTGCAATAACTTGCCGCAAGAGCATCATGCGTGACCATCAAAATTGTGGCTTTATCCTGCAAATTCATCTCTTTTAAAGTTTCAAGTAAGTCTGTTGCAGATCTGGAATCCAATGCACCTGTTGGTTCATCAGCTAGTATTATACGTGGATTGGACACAATAGAACGTGCAGCTGCGGTGCGTTGCTTCTGTCCTCCAGAAATTTGATAAGGATATTTACCCAATATAGAGCGAATACCAAACTTATCTGCAATTTTATCTACCCTGCGTTCCAGCTCTTCCACTTTAATTTTGGCAAGTGCTAATGGAAGTAGTATATTTTCCTTTACTGTTAAAGTATCCAATAAATTGTAATCCTGAAAAATGAAGCCGAGTTTGTTACGGCGAAAAGTTGATAATTGTTCTTCATTCATATTGAGAATGCTTTCACCGTCAATGATAATATCACCCGAAGTGGGTTGATCAATAGTAGCCAAAATATTAAGCAACGTGGTTTTTCCAGAGCCCGATGGACCCATAATTCCTACAAACTCACCTTCCTGAACTGTCAAATCAATGCCATGTAATACCTGAGAAACATTCCCTCTTGATCCATAAGTCTTTTTAATTTGCTTTGCTTCGACTACTGTTTTCACAATATTAACCTCCTAGTTTAGTTGGATTTATCTCCTTATGTTTTTATTATTTCACATCCGAACGGTTAGATAAATTGATTAACCTTACATTTTATAATTTCAACCTTTCAATTTTGTAACATTTATCAATTTTACTCGAAATAGTATGTAGAATAATGCCCTATTATAAAACTAAAATTAGTATGTTTGCGAGTTTTAGATAAAACAATGTATAATATAAGCAATGAAATGTAAAAATGCATAAAAATTATTTTATTATCAATATTAACACTTAACAAGTGGAGGAATAAGAATGAAAATAATGATTGTAGAAGACGAACCAACAATTAGAGATATGCTAGGGGAAATGTTAGGAAAATGGGGATATGAATGTATTAAGTTTGATGATTTCAGCCAGGTGCTACAAGTATTTCTTAAGGAAAACCCTCATCTTGTATTAATGGATATTAACCTACCGGTTTTTGATGGATTTTACTGGTGCAATAAAATCAGAGAGATTTCTAAAGTGCCTATTATGTTTCTTTCCTCCCGCAATACACCAATGGATATGGTTATGTCTGTGAACATGGGAGGAGATGACTATATTCAAAAACCTTTCTATGAAGAAGTGCTGATTGCAAAAATTAAAGCATTGCTACGAAGAACATACTCTTATACCGAAACAACACCTAGTATAAGAGAGCATGATGGCATTGTATTGAACCTTAATAACGGAGAGGTATTCTATGGAGAACAGAAATCAGAGCTTACAAAAAACGAATTTAAAATACTAAATATTTTAATGCAGAATATAGGAACCATTGTAAGCCGGGAAAAGATTATGCGCAGCCTTTGGGAAGATGAAAGCTTTGTGGACGATAATACTTTAACTGTAAACATCACCCGCCTACGCAAGAAACTTGCCGAGATTGGAAAAGAAAACTATATTACCACAATAAAGGGAGAAGGGTATATAATAAAATGAGATTTTTACAGTATTTAGAGGATAAACGTCATTTTTTAATATTTTACATTGTTTTAATGGTTTTTATAACATTAATGATGTTCGTTAGTTCAGATGGATACAATCCTGTCAACAATATACTGTACACGAATTTTGGCTGCGGTCTTTTGGCAACCATATATATCGTAGCAGGGTATTTTTATAGGAATAATTTTTATAAGCAATTGGACGAATTAACAAATAATAATAATCAAAATTTATATAACTTGATATTTCCTAAACCGCAAAACCATGAGCAAAAATTTTATATGATGGTCTATGAGAAATTGCATAAAGGTTATATGGAGGAACTTGATCGCTTGCACAATGAACGAAAGGATTATCAAGATTTCATTATATCCTGGATTCATGAAGTAAAGCTTCCAATAACTGCAAGCCGTATGCTTATGAAAAATTCCACAGTCAAAACATTAGATTATATTGTAGATAAATTGGAAGACGAACTAAACAAAGTTGATAATTATGTGGAACAAGCCCTCTATTACTCCCGAATAGGCTCCTTTTCAAATGATTACTTTATTACAGAAGTCTCGCTGAATCAAATCGTTAAGGAGAGTGTAAAGAAATATTCCAAATTGTTCATTCAGAAACGCATTAGACTTACCATGTTGGATGAAGAACAATTTGTATATAGCGATAGCAAATGGCTTGGATTTGTCATAGATCAGATTGTAGCAAATTCTTTAAAATATACCGATGATGGTGGAGCGATCTCTTTTACTTTTGAATCAAATAGCAGAGAGAAACAATTATTGATTAAAGATACTGGAATCGGAATTAAACCTGAAGATATCAATAGAGTATTTGAAAAAGGATTTACGGGTTCTCTTCAAAGAAATCATTCAAAATCTACCGGAATAGGGCTTTATCTTGCCAAACAAATAGCCTTAAAGTTGGGACATAATTTATCCATACAATCAGAAGAAGATAAATATACTCAAGTTACTATACACTTTCCTAAAATATCTAGCTATTATTACCTATAATCTTAATCCCTACTTCTTATTTGAAACCTAGATTTTTATTGAAACTAAGTTGAAGTATGTAAATTATTAGGGTACTTGGAAATTGCTCTTTTTTCCCACAGCAAATATGATGCATTATATTTTTATATATACTATATATTTCCCGCAACCTATCGATTGACATATAAGGTGCGGGAAAAAGCAGTATCTAACCAAGATGTTTATTAGTATAACAATCAAGTTAAAACTATTGCTGTTCAGCGAACCTCCACCATGCGATTGTTCCAATAAACCCAACTATTCCTGTAACAGCAAGTATGACTATGCTGACGATGCCAAGAGAAGCATTTGAAAAGAATAATGAAGGAATTGCCCACGGAAAGTAAGCTGCAAGACCAGCCTGCGCAATTACATTGGAGATAACCACTATTAGGAGGGTAAAACCGATAGGAGCCAAATACCCTTTACTTATATTAGCTAATAAGGCACTTACTGTACTGACAACCATAATTAGTAGAGACGCTATCATAAAAGTAAGTAAGTTACTCATTATCAGTGTTACTGTCCCACCTCTAAGACCAATCAGAAGCCCCATAATGATCACCACTGCAAACATGAAGAGGGCAAGCACAACATCCCAAAGAAAAATAACGATGAACTTTGACAGTATTACATAGAGTTTGGAAACCGGCTTTACAAGTAACTCACTTATCGTCTTATCAGTAAATTCACGTCCGAAAACCCAACAAGCGGTGAATGAAAATCCAATCACTAAAAGAGCCGTTATAGAACCAAGCAAATCTGCCAAATATGGTCCCCAATTAACATCGGCAGCATTCATATATGTAACTAAGCCAAGCATAACTGGCATAGTAGCAAATGCAATTAAAAGTATCCAAAAAACACTTGAACGCAATACTTTAAGAATTTCACAATATATAAATGACAATATCTTCATTAGTGTACCTCCTTTGCGCCTTGAATTGTCCTTAAAAAATAACCTTCCAAATCTTCGGTAACGATGTTAAGTTGTGTTGGAGGCTGACCATAACTAACCAGCAATTCAGCCAACTTTTCGGGTTCTTCAGTTGCAGGACCTTCCGAAACCAGCAAACATCCATCTTTGCTTTCTTCAAAATTATATCCATGTTTGGCAAGAATACATTTCATTGCATCTTTATCGCGGCCATTGAGAACCACATGCTTTTGCAAAGACTGTTCCAAATGCGCCATTGTTATTTCCTGAATCAATCGTCCTCCATGAATGATGCCAATTCGGTCAACCACTTTTGCAAGTTCTTCTAATTGATGACTTGATATAAAGACCGTAACACCATAATTTCTTGATAAATCGAAAATCATCTCCCTTATTTCTACGACACCAGCAGGATCAAGACCGTTGATGGGTTCATCCAAAATCAGGATTTGCGGATTGTGTATCATGGCTTTCGCCAGCCCCAACCGCTGCTTGTTCCCCAAAGAAAGATTTTTAGCTTTTTTATTCTTATGAGGCTCCAACCCTAACTTTTGCATCACGTGAGTTATAGATTGACGATCAGAAATCATCTGCATACGGCGAGCAATTTCTAAATTTTCTATTACAGTAAGTCCTGGATAATAGGTTACATCCTCCAGATACCCCACCTCTTCCCATAGCTTGTGATTTCCAGGGTCAACCTTGCTTCCAAGCATATAGACGCTTCCAGAAGTAGGATTAAGCAATGATAACATCATTTTTATTGTTGTAGATTTCCCCGCCCCATTCAGGCCGAGAAAACCGAAAATTTCACCACGATTCACGTCAAGTGAAAGCTCGTCAACGGCACGATAATCACCAAATTTTTTTGTAAGCCTATCCATCTGTATAGCAGCGGAACTACCTCTAGTTGTTTTTTCCATTGATTACACTCCTTTGTACGAATTTCATATTGTATCTCTGTTTTTATTGATACTATAATAAAACTAAATTCCCAACATCAACTGAACCTCAATTTTCACTCATAAATTTGTTGATATTCAGTTTACTTTCAGAAGGTCTAATATTTAGATGGAGGTGGTTAAAGTGTTTGATATTCTAGTTGTCGAGGATGATATTAATACCCAAAAACTCATATGTGCTGTTCTAAAGCGCGGTGGATATAACACATATACTGCAAAAGATGGAATTGAAGCACTTAACTTAATGGAGACTCAGCATTTCGATTTAATTGTTTTAGATTTAATGATGCCCCATATGGATGGCTATGAGTTATGTGAGCAATTACGTGATATTGGCGAAAACATTCCTATATTAATGATGACAGCCAGCCAGAAAATAGAAGACAAACATAAGGGTTTTCTTGTTGGAACTGATGATTATATGACGAAACCTTTTGATGAACAAGAAATGCTATTTCGAGTAAAGGCGCTTTTGCGCCGGGCGCAAATTACCAGCGAGCATAGAGTTGTCATAGGCAAAACCACAGCGGATTACAATACGCTTACCGTCTCATGGAAAGATGAACAGGTTATTTTACCAAAAAAAGAATTTGAACTTCTTTTTAAGCTTATGAGCTATCCCAATATGATCTTTACACGCAATCAACTTATGGATGAAATATGGGGATTGGATTCTAAAACCGACGAACATACCTTGAATGTTCATATTAATAGATTGAGAAATAAATTTAGAGACAACCCTGATTTTGAAATTGTGACAATACGTGGCTTGGGGTATAAAATTAGGAGGCTTGCATGAAGAAAATAATGAAGACATTACCTACAAAAATCAGTTTGACTGTTTCCTTAGTAGCCTTGGTATTTCTAGTCATGCTCTTGTCCATTTTATCTGCTGGCTTGATTGCTTTTCTATTATCTAAATTTGGTATCTTAGATTTAGACAGCAACTCAAATTCAATCAGAGCGATTTATATTATGATGTATATCTGCATTTTTCTTGGCGTGGTTATTGCTACATTATTAAGTCAACGTTCTGTTAAACCTATTCGAGAAATGATGAAAGCCACCAATAAGGTGGCTGAAGGTGATTTTTCAGTTAAGGTAAAAGGCAGTTTTGTATTTGAATTAGATGCACTAGCTCTTAGCTTTAACAAGATGGTACAGGAATTAAAAAGCATTGAAATCATCCATAGTGACTTTGTAAGAAACTTCTCTCATGAATTCAAAACGCCCATAGTTTCAATCAAGGGCTTTGCAAAATTGTTACTATCGGGCGATGTCAGCGATGAGGAAAAGCAGGAATACCTAAACATAATCGTGCAGGAATCTGAACGACTTGTTCAACTTTCCACTAATATTCTTAACCTCTCAAAAATAGAAAACACAGAGATTATAGGGCAAAAATCAACCTATAGCTTAGATGAGCAAATCAGACTTGCAATTGTAATGTTAGAGCCGAAGTGGAGCGAGAAAAATCTTAATGTAGAGATTGATCTTGAAGATGGAATTGAAATATTGGGTGATAAAAATCTAATCCAGCAAATTTGGGTAAATCTTCTTGATAATGCTATCAAATACACAGAAAGTGGTGGAATAATAAAAGTTGGCCTATGGCGGAGTGGACAAAAGGTAACCTTTCGGCTTGAGGATAATGGATGTGGCATGAGTGATGAAACCATGCGTCATATGTTTGATAAATTTTATCAAGGAGACGTGTCCCATTCATTGACTGGAAATGGATTAGGTTTGACCATAGCCAAGAGAATTATCGAACTATGTAGTGGCACAATTGAAGTTCAAAGTGAGCTTGGAAAAGGTAGTGTTTTTATTGTAAAATTGCCATTAAATTCAGAAGCAACTTTGCCGCGCCTATGAGAAAAGTAATGCGCTATTGCTCTCGACAGCGCATGCTTTTTTCATAATAAATAATTGCATAATTCGAATAGAATTTGCACTTATCCCACGGCATGATCGCTATTTCCCATAAAAACATCAATTCCTTTTAACCAGGCGATAGGATTACCATTTCACGAAAAAACGACCACAAAATCTCACTACACACTGAAGCAGATTATAATGAGATTTGTAAATTTAAGTCAGCCATTCCTAATCAGCAATGTAATTTTTCTTATTTTGCTTAAACTTAAAGCAAGAATCTTATTGTGAATACCAGAATACTTATTGTGGTCAATTTTTCTTGTATCTAAAGCAATTTCAATAAAAAATATTGTAGGATTGAACTCGGTAAACTATTTCCCAAATATCACAAATTGAGCATTATGTTTGCTAAAGAAAAAGGAAATATATAAAATGGCAAGTGAAGTTTTGAAAACGGATTCTGAAAAAGTACTTAAAGACATGATAGATAAGGCAATAAAAGACGGAGATTTTAGAAATGACCTTCCATCGGAGTTTGTTCATAATATTGTCAGTTATTTGTTAATGCACTATACAGATACATTTCAGCAAGATGAAGATATGACACTTAACAAAATGCTCGAGAATATTGATTACTTCGTTGATTTTTAAAAAATGGTATAGGAAAAAATAAAGATAGGAGATGATAGTATGAAATTTACAACCATAAAGAAATACGATAAACAACTAGGAGGTTTATTTTTTATTCTGACAGTTTTGTTTATCATTTTAGCAATGACAAATAAAAGTTTTTTTGATTGGGCATATGAGAGACATCAAAATCAGCTTAGCTGGTATATAAGACCCATGTTTATTATTCCATTTTGCTATTTCGCATATAAGAGAAGCTGGGCTGGAATTATGGGAACTATGTTTATGGTGTTTACCAGTATGTTTTGGTTCCCTAAGCCTGTTGAGGTTAGCAGTCAAGTGATTGAATTTTTAGAAATGGAAAAACAATATCTTACAGGTGACTGGAGATTACCTAAGGTGATAATAACACTCTTGATACCTGTATCTCTCTCCGCTCTTGCCATAGCATTCTGGAAACGAAGTTTATTTTTTGGAATAGCCGTAATGATTTTTATAGCGTTGGCAAAAATAAGCTGGAGTATTGTTTTTGGGAGTAAATCAGGAACGTCAGTTCTTGTTCCAGCAATGGTTGGACTAGTAATATGTATCATTTTTATCTCTATTGGATTTAAAAAGATGGAGAATAGTAGAAAAAATAACGGATAGTTCGATATATTACACGAGGAATTATATATAGCATTTTTCTAAAGGTTGATCCGATGGGAAAACCCAGTAGCTGTAGCAATGAATTGGATGCCTTTTCGCCTGTGTAATCAGGCATAATGTTAAACTGCCCATCAGTGATACTGATTATTAATTTTGTTCTTTGAGGTGTTTTAAGTAATCTATTCCGTCTCCTCACCCCTACCAAATTCATCCCCAAAAAAACACCCTAGATATGTTCCTACATACACATATCGAGGGCTTAAGTCGAGTAGACAGATTTACTTTCATTTTATAAAGCTCAGTATTCTCAAGGCTTTCCGGGCTTCACTTTCTAGACATTAAACATACTGTCTCCACATGGACAGTCTGCGGAAACATATCTACAGGTTGAACTTCAAGAGTTCTATAGCCTAACTCATCTAGAATTCCTAAATCTCTTGCAAGAGTTCCTGGATCGCAGGATACATATACTATTCTTTCAGGTTTCATTTCTCCTATAGCTTCTAGAAGAGATTTTTCGCAGCCTTTTCTTGGTGGATCTACCACAACTACATCTGCTTTTATTCCTTTGTTAATTAATTGTGGGATAACATCTTCAGATTTTCCTACTATAAACTCTGCATTATTTACATTATTTATCTTAGCATTTTCTTTAGCGTTTTTAATAGCTGCTTCTACTATTTCAACACCATAAACTTTTTTAGCCTTTTGGGATAAAAATAAGGATATAGTTCCAGTGCCACAGTAAGCGTCAAAAACTACCTCTTCTCCTGTTAAACCTGCGTATTCTAAAGCTTTGCTGTATAAAATCTCTGTCTGCACAGGATTAACCTGGAAAAATGATAGAGGAGATATATTGAACTTAAATTTCCCTATATAATCGCTTATATGATCACTACCAAATAAAGTTATGTTTTCTTCACCTAAAATAACATTTGTCTTTTTATTGTTTATGTTTTGAATAATGCTAGTTATCCCTTCTATATTTTCTTTTATCATCTCTACAAACTCTTCTTTATATGGAAGTTCTCTAGTTCTTGTTATCACTACAACCATAACTTCCTTTGTGATAAATCCTCGTCTTATCATTATGTGCCTTACTGTCCCGTGGTCTTTTTGTTCGTCATAAGCTTTAATATTATATTTCTTCATCCATTTCTTTGTTAAGACTACCACCTTTTCTCCTACTTCATCCTGTATATAGCAAGTATCCATATCTATGATATTATGACTTCTTGGTGCATAAAAACCTATCTTAATCTCACCATTTTCCTCTCCAACAGGAAGTTGTACCTTATTTCTATATCTATAAGGCTCTTTCATCCCAATAGTATCATGAAGAATTGCTCCATCATAATCACTTGCTTTTTTTAAATTATGATTATCAATATTTTCTACTGCACTTTCCAATTTGGTTTTGCTGCTGATTTTTATTTTCCCTATTCTCTCTAAAGCATCTTTAACTCTGTTTTTCTTAAATTCTAATTGTCCTTCATAACTTAAGTGCTGAAGGCCGCAGCCTCCGCATTGTTTATATATACTGCATACTGGTTCAATTCTATGTTCTGATTCTTCTAATACCTCAAGAAGCTTACCATAAGCAAAGTTCTTTTTTACCTTAACAACCTTAATTTTAACTTTTTCTCCTAAGATAGCTCCTGGAACAAATATAGTAAAGTTGTCTATTTTAGCTATTCCTTCTCCCTCAGAAGCTAAACCTAAAATTTCTACTTCATAATCCTTGTTTTTTTCAACTGGTACTATTTTCTCCAACTTCTTCTCCCTTTCTTTATCTATTTCTACAAACAAAAAAGCAATGAAATTACATTTATATGTATTATTCTCTACCTTATCAAAGATAATACAACTTGGTATATAATAGGTAAAAATATGGCAGGAAGCAAATTTGCAACTTTAATTTTTGCAGTTCCTAACATATTAAGAGATAATGCAATTATTAAAAGCCCTCCTATTGCCGTCATATTTGTTATAACCCCTTCAATTAATATGTCTTTTAAAAATGAAGCTCCAAGAGTAATTAATCCTTGATACAAAAATACTGATACAGCAGATATCATAACTCCAATTCCAAGAGATGATGAAAAAACTATTGAGGAAATACCATCAAGAACAGATTTAGCAAAGAGAGTTTTATGATTCCCCGAAAGTCCACTTTCAAGAGAACCTATAATTGCCATAGCTCCTATGCAAAATAAAAGACTTGAAGTTACAAATCCTTGTGCTACTTGTCCTCCTTTTCCTTTTAGTTTTACTTCAATATTTTTCCCCAAATTTTCAACTGCCTTATCAATATCTATCTTCTCTCCAAGGCCACCACCTACTACAATAGATATTATAACTACTAAAAATCCATTTGAATCTAACTTTCCCGATACCCCTACAATATTTGAAACACCAATAAACAATACACAAAGGGCCAGACCATCCATTACAGTTTTACTTACCTTTTCACTTAACCCACCTTTTACTAACATTCCGATTATACTTCCTCCGACAACTGCCAGAGAATTAACTATAGTTCCTAACATACCCCACACCCCACATAGCTTTAAATTTTTCTTTAATCATAATATGCTATTATATCGTTTTTTCTTAAGTAAAATCAATTATTATTTATAATATACACAGCATATAATGTTAATAAAAAAAGAGCACCCTGATAAAAGGATGCCAATAATGGAATCAGTTGCCTTTAATATATTGAAATATTTTAACCATTAGTATTCAAATTATACTACAGCAATTTCAATATTTAAAGCACCTAATTTATATTATACGTATATTTTCTATAAAATATACACTTTACTAAAAATTTTGATATCTATTTCATTAAACTATATTTGCTCTTCCGTTGTATACTACTCCTCTTGCAACATCCATTGTGATGAATGTTCCTGTCTTTATTGATTCTGTAGCTCCACCAGCATTAACAATTAGAGGAACTCCTCTTGATAGGCATTCAATAGCCATATGAGAAGTAAGTCCTCCTTCTTCTGCTATGATACCTGCAACTCTATCTAAAACTTCCATATACTCTTTACTTAAAGTTTTAACTATTAGAATATCATCTTTTTCAACTTGCTTTACAGCATCTTTTGGATTCTTTATTACCTTAGCATTACCAAACCCTGGTGCAGATCCTGCTCCTTTTCCTTGTACTAATACATCACCTACCACATGAACTTTTAACATATTAGTAGTTCCTGAATAATGTACAGGTATTCCTGCAGCTACTACAACTAAGTCTCCGTTTTTAACGTATCCTTCTTCTTTTGCTTTGTTTACAGATTCAGTTATCATTTCATCAGTTGATTGGAACTCAGTAGCACTAATTGGGAATACACCCCAGTTAAGAGCTAATCTTCTAGCAACTTTTTCATTTGGAGTAACTGCTATTATAGGAACTTCTGGTCTATATTTTGAAACCATTCTTGCTGTGCTTCCACTTTGAGTAGCTGTAATTATAGCTGAAGCATTTAATTCCATAGCTGTTGTGCAAGTTGCAAGGCTTATAGCATTTGCAATATTTGATAAAGCATTTTCTTTTCTTTTATTTAATGCAGCTTCATAATCAATTTGTGCTTCTGCAGCTCTAGCTATTTTTGCCATCGTATTAGCAGCCTCTATTGGATATTTACCATTTGCAGATTCTCCACTTAACATTACTGCGTCTGTGCCATCAAATATAGCATTAGCTACATCTGATGCTTCTGCTCTTGTTGGTCTTGGATTTCTCATCATAGAATCAAGCATTTGTGTTGCAGTTATAACAGGTTTTCCAGCCTTATTACACTTCTCTATAATCATCTTTTGAACTACTGGCACCATCTCTATAGGAATTTCAACTCCCATATCTCCTCTTGCAACCATTATTCCATCAGAGAATTGAATTATTTCATCTATGTTATCAACACCCTCTTGGTTTTCTATCTTAGAGAATATTTGAATATCATTTCCTCCGTTTTGCTCTAAAACCTTTCTTATAGCTAAAACGTCTGCTGCTTTTCTTATAAATGAAGCAGCAACCAAATCAACACCTTGCTCACATCCGAATATTAAATCTGCTTTATCCTTTTCAGTAAGAGCTGGTAAATTTATTTTAACTCCTGGAACATTGACACCTTTTTTGCTAGAAACTACTCCACTGTTTACAACCTTACATTCTATTCTATTTCCATCTACTTTTTCTACTAAAAGTCCTACTAATCCATCATCTATTAGGATTGAATCTCCTGGCTTAACATCTTTATATAATGTATCATATGTTACAGCACATCTTGTTTCGTCTCCAATTATATCTTCACCGCAGTGTATTGTAAACTTGCTACCTTCTTTTAATTCAACTTTTCCATCAAAATCCTTAGTTCTTATTTCAGGTCCTTTAGTATCTAACATTATTGCTATTGGTTTATTAAGCTTTGTCCTTAATTTTTTTATTAATTCTATTCTTTTACCATGCTCTTCATGATCTCCATGTGAGAAATTAAGTCTTGCAGCATTCATTCCAGCTTTTATTAGCTCTGTTAAAATTTCTTCCTTTTCGCTTGTAGGCCCAATTGTAAATACCATTTTAGTTTTTTGCATAATGTGTTTACTCCCCTTTAATTTTTATAAGTTTATTTTTAGTAAGATAATATTTTAGATATATTATACAATTCATCATCAAACTTTCTTTCCATAGCCAAAGCTTCTTCTATGTCATCATCTACTATTTTATTTCCGCGTATTCCAACAACTCTTGATGATTTTCCTTCTAATAATAATTCTACAGCCTTAGCCCCTAGTCTTGATGCTAAGATTCTATCAAAGGCTGAAGGACTTCCACCTCTTTGAATATGTCCTAAAATAGTTGCTCTTGTTTCAATACCAGTAACTTCTTCAACCTTTTTAGCTAACTTTTCAGCCCCGCCTACTCCTTCAGCTAAAATAACTAGGTTATGCATTTTACCTCTTAACTTTCCTTCTAATATTATTTTGCATAACTCATCTTCATCAAATCCCTTTTCTGGTACTATAACACTTTCAGCTCCTCCTGCAACTCCTGAATAAAGAGCTAAGTCTCCACAATTTCTTCCCATTACTTCAACTATACTAACTCTCTCATGAGAAGAAGATGTATCTCTTAATTTATTTATTGCATCTAAAACTGTATTCATTGCTGTATCAAAACCTATTGTATAATCTGTGTAAGCTAAGTCATTATCTATAGTTCCTGGTATTCCTATAGTTGATATTCCTAATTTTGATAATAATCTAGCACCTTGAAAAGAACCATCCCCACCTATGACTACAAGTCCATCTATTCCAAAGGCTTTTAGTATATTAGCAGCTTTAGCTCTTCCCTGTTCTGTTTTAAACTCTTCACTACGAGCAGTTCTTAAAATTGTCCCGCCTCTATGTATTATATCTGACACACTGTGTCGTCCCATTTCAAAAATTTCCCCATTAATTAAACCACTGTATCCCCTTTGAATCCCCATGACTTTAAGGCCTTTATCTAGGCCAGTTCTTACAACTGATCTTATAGCAGCATTCATTCCTGGTGCGTCTCCACCACTTGTTAAAACAGCAATTGTTCTCATATTCAATACCTCCCAAAATCACCGGGACTTATTTCATCCCATACTACATGTGAACTAACCATTTTAATATCATTTTCAACTAAACATAGTATATCATTTTATTCGCAATTTTGCATTTAAAATTTAAAAAAAAGTTATAAATCTCATTTAATTTATTCCTCTATAATATTTTTGTTTACCTCCGAAATAAATATACTATTTATAAAAAAATATAAAAAAGAAAAAGCTATGTTTTGGGCATAGCTTAAATGAGTTTCACATTCTCTCTACCATATTTCGACTTTAAAAATTCCATTACTTCTTCATTTTCTTTTATCCAATATTCTCTTGATACTAAGTATTTTTTCTTTTCCTCTCTCGTGCATATATATATAGGAATATTTCCAGGATTTGATTTGGATATGGATTTAAAATCATTCATAGCATCTTTAACTTCTCCATTGTTGTTAATCTGTATATATAATTTTTCAGTTGAAACCTTAACGAGCTTTTCAACCGCATCACAAAGTACCTTTGGTTCCTCATCTTCTCTTTTGCTTACTCTGCCTTTTATAAGCACTATTTCATCTTCTTGTATTAAAGCATTAAAGCTAGATAATATCTTAGGAAAAACAATAACTTCTATGGAACTATATAGATCTTCTAGTTGGATAAAAGCCATCATAGTATTATTTTTCGTTATCTTTCTGGACACCTCTGTTATAAGGCCACCTATAATTACTCTCTCTCCATCTTTAACTACGGAATTTTCATTTTCTATCTGCTTTGAGGCTTCATCTAAAATATCTTCTTCTAAGGCTTCTCCACCTAAAATATCTATAGTTCTTGTACTGGTTCGATTTTTTATGAGTTCTTCATAATCTTCTAGTGGATGCCCTGTTAGATAAATCCCTGTCATTTCTTTTTCCATAGAAAGCTTATATTTTTTATCAAACTCATTTATATTAGGATATTTTATTTCTATCTCTTTAAATTCCTCACTAAGACTGCTAAATAAACTCATTTGACCTTCTATATTTTTTCTTCTTTGATTTAATACAGAATCTATAACTTTTTCGTAAACCGCTAAAAGCTGGGAACGATAGACCCCAAAGCAATCAAATGCCCCAGACTTAATTAAACTTTCTACCATCCTCTTGTTTACTTTTCCAAAGTCAACTTTATTGCAAAAGTCTACAAAAGAAGTAAATTCTCCTTTTTCTTCTCTTGCTTTTATTATGCTCTCTATTGGGTTTTCTCCGACATTTTTTATAGCTGCAAGACCAAAGCGTATTTTCCCATCTTGGACAGTAAATTTTCCGAAACTTTTATTTATATCTGGTGGCATTACTTCCATCTGCATATCTTTTGCAGCTCTAACATACACTGCAACCTTATCACTATTACCTCTTACGCTGTTTAACATAGCTGCCATATATTCTATCGGATAGTAATGAACCAAATAAGCTGTATAATAGGCTACTACCGCATAAGCTGCAGCATGTGATTTATTAAATGCATAACTTGCAAAATCCATCATTTGATCAAATATCTTGTTTGCAGTTTCTTCGCTTATTCCGTTTCTTAAACATCCTGGTACCTCTATATTTCCATTTTCATCTACAATTCCATAAATAAAGTTTTTTCTTTCCTCTTCCATAACCTTGTGTTTTTTCTTAGACATAGCACGACGTACAAGATCACTTCTACCCATAGAATATCCTGCTAGCTTTCTAACTATCTCCATAACCTGTTCCTGATAAACCATTACTCCATAAGTAACATTTAATATCTCTTCCAGCTCAGGAGTTTCGTATTGAACTTCATCTGGATTATTCTTATTTCTAATATATCTTGGAATTTCAGCCATAGGGCCAGGTCTATAAAGACTTATTCCAGCTATAATATCCTCTAAGCTCTCTGGTTTAAGTTCCTTCATAAAACTAGTCATTCCAGCAGATTCTAGCTGAAATATACCTACAGTTTTGCCTTTTCCAATCATGTCATATACGTTTTTATCATTAAAGTCTAGTTTATCTAAATCAATTACAGTACCTGTATTTTCTCGTATAAGCTCTATGGCATCCCTAATTACTGTAAGAGTTCTTAATCCGAGGAAATCCATTTTTAACAATCCTAGTTCCTCTAAAGTTCCCATGGTAAATTGAGTTACTATAGCATCTTCGTTTTTAGCTAACGGTACATAATTTACCAAAGGCTGAGATGCTATAACCACACCTGCTGCATGGGTTGAAGTATGCCTTGGCAATCCTTCTAAATCCCGAGCCACATCTATTAAATCCTTGACCCTTTCATCAGTCTCATAAATTTCTTTTAGCTCAGGATTCATTTCTAGTGCTTTATCTATGGTTATTCCAAGAACTGTTGGAATCATTTTTGCAATTCTATCAACTTCAGCATATGAATAGTTCATAGCTCTTCCTACATCTCTAATACAAGCTCTTGGAGCCATTGTTCCGAAGGTAATTATTTGAGATACATTATCTTTACCGTATTTTTCAACTACATAATCAATAACTTCCTGTCTTCTTTCGTAGCAAAAGTCAGAATCTATATCCGGCATAGACACCCTCTCCGGATTTAAAAATCTCTCAAATATCAAGCTATACTTAATTGGGTCAATTTTTGTAATCCCCAAGGTATAAGCTACAAGCGACCCTGCTGCAGATCCTCTACCTGGCCCTGTCATTATTCCTTTTTCTAAACAAAATCTAAAGAAATCCCAAACAATTAGAAAGTAATCCACATATCCCATTTGTTTTATGATCTTAAGTTCGTACTCAAGTCTTTCTTTCAATTCATCTGTTATTTCTGTGTATCTCTCTTCAAGGCCTTTGTAACACAATTTCTTCATGTATTCAAAATGATCTATACCTTCTTCTAATGGGAAGTTAGGTAATTTTGATTCGTGAAACACATAATCAAAGTTACATTCTTCTGCAATCTTAACTGTATTCTCTAAAGCCTCTGGCACATAAGAAAATATTTCATACATTTCTTCTTGAGACCTTAGATAAAACTGCTCTGGTTCATATTTCATTCTATTTTCATCATCTAAAGTCTTACCTGTTTGAATACATAATAAAATATCGTGGGTTCTGGTATCTTCCTTTTTTATATAGTGGACATCATTTGTAGCAACTAAAGGAATATCTAACTCTTTTGATAAGCTTATTAGCATATCATTAACTCTTAGCTGTTCGTCCATACCATGATACTGAAGCTCCAAATAAAATCCATCCTTAAATGTGTCCTTATAAAATAAAGCTGCTTCTCTTGCCTTTTGCATATTACCATTAAGTAAATTACTAGAAACTTCTCCAGCAAGACAAGCACTAAGAGCTATAAGTCCTTCGCTATGCTCTTTTAAATATTCATGATCAACCCTAGGTTTGTAATAAAATCCGTCTATGGCAGCCTTAGAAACTATTTTCATAAGATTTTTATATCCGGTTTCATTCTTCACCAAAAGAACTAAATGGTGAGTTCTATTTTCACTATCATTTCTCTTAATATACATTGATTTTGCAGCTACATAAATTTCACAACCAATTATAGGTTTTATTCCTTCTTCCTTTGCTCTTTTATAAAATTCAACACATCCAAACATAGCCCCATGATCCGTTATGGCTAGGCTTTTCATTCCAAGTTCCTTTGCTCTAGCAATCATCTTTCCTATTTTCCCGGAACCATCAAGAAGACTATATTCAGTATGGGTATGAAGGTGGACAAATTCTTTAATTTCCAATCATTTTTCTCCCTTCCTCAATTATCGCTACTACCTATAATAACCAAACTAGGATAGGTTTAGTACCCGCTATTGATTTTATTCATTTATTTCTTCTAGAACTTCCTTTTCTTCAATAATCTTTTCTTCACTTATTCCTTTGGTTTGAGTGAATTGAAGATTATCAAAGTTTATAAGGTCTATGCTAGAATTTGAATTCTTATTGTAAGTAATCTCAACTGAATCCCCTTCTTTAGTTAAGGGAAGCTCGTTGGACATACTTAAAGAAGTTAGAAATATCTTATCTTGCTTTTCTTTTAAAATTATATAATAGTAAGTTGTATCTTCAATAAAAGATGAAGCAATTCTTAAAACTGTCCCTTTCTCAATTATCTTTTCACCACTTTTTTCTAACCCCTGCCAATCGCCACGATCTTTAAGGTACTTTAAGTAGTTAGACTTAGTTTTACTTAAAGACTCTCCAGTTCCAACTATACTATAATCCTTAACATTAACCATAGCATATAGCTTGATTAACCCTTTCTTATCCTTTAAGGGCATAAAATAAGTGGCTTCATTTTCAACATTAATTAATATAGGGAAGTTAGAAGTATATCCTAAGTTCTGAATCTTTCCTTCTGCCGAAGCCATTGCTGCTGTCTCTTGGCTTCCTGAAATTTTATATAAAGTTGTCTCCTTAGTCCTTGAATCAATCAAAATAAAACCTACTGTGGATTCATCTTCACCCGAAGAAGTTAGCCCTGTGTAATAATAACAGTTACCGTTGTTATAGATCATATTATATCCTTCTGTAGCTTGAAGTTTATCCTTATCTGACGGATTCCACCAGCCGTGAACAAACTTTCCCCAATCGTTTAGCTCTTTGATTGCAAAGTCTGCTGGAATAACTATATCCACCCATTTTGGAATGCTATTCGTGTCATATTCTTTTGTCTCACCAGTCTGCGCATCAACAATAATAACTCCATTAACTTTAGAACCGCTTATTCCAATAGAATTATTATACTCTGTAACTACCCAATAAGGCTTCCCTTCGTCATCTAGTTCAAAGGAAAAATCCGTTAATCCAAACTTTGTGAAGCCTGAAGTATATATCTTCCTGTGAAGGTCATCTCCTAAGAAGGCTTGAGGTTGATATTTAATTTTTATTTTCTTACCATTAACTTCTTGAACTAGTTTTATATCCTGTGGATTTGTCGCACTTATTTGAATATACCCCGGAGTACCCTCTCTGTTGGATAGCCACTTAAATACTCCAGAATGAACTAGAGGTGCTACCCAGTATAGTTGTCCGTTAACATCTATTTCAGTAAATTCTGATAGGCTAACCTGGCTACCCAACGCCACCTGCTCTCCAAGCTTTTTTTCACCAAGGTTCTGAGCAAGCTCTTTATCTACAACAGGAAGCTTAGTTAAATCTATAGGAGACATTTCATAGGAAAAATTCTTCTCCTTTACCTCACCTATCATGTCCCTATATTTGTTAGCATTAAATACACTCAAGCTTGAAAAAACTTGAAATAATAAAATTAATAAAGCAATTATTGGTATCCATATTACTCTCTTAATCTTAAAATCAAAAATAACTAAAATAATCATAATTAAAAATGCAGCCACTTCAATTAATATTAAAGTACTAATAAAGCTTAAAGACAGTACTGGCATGATAATAAATAGTAAAAGCGCTAGAAATATAACTGTTACTATTGTTATAGTAATGCCTATACTCCTTTTATTTAGAGCCCCAGGTTCCGTTTGTGCTGTTGATTTATTCATAATTCCCCCCATAATTTAAAGACTTTATTATAATTAATATAGCATAATATATCACATAAAACTACAGGCACATTATAACTAAAAAAGCCCTGTATTCCAAAGAATACAGGGCTTTTTATTATATTTGTGCTAATGCATTATCAACATCATTAATTAAATCTTCAATTCCTTCAATTCCAACCGAAATTCTTATAAGCTCTGGTGTAACTCCTGCTTGCCTTTGACTTTCTTCATCTAATTGCTGGTGTGTTGTAGATGCTGGGTGAATAACAAGAGACTTAGCATCTCCTACATTAGCAAGATGAGAGAATAGTTCTAAGGAGCTTATGAACCTTTTACCAGCTTCATAGCCACCCTTTACACCAAAGGTAAATATTGATCCTACACCCTTAGGAAGATACTTTTTAGCAAGTTCATTATACTTATTACCTTCAAGTCCTGGATAGTTTACCCACTCTACTTTAGGATGATTGTTTAAGTATTCTGCAAGCTTCTTCGCATTCTCTACATGTCTTTCTACTCTAAGTGATAGTGTTTCAAGCCCTATTATTAATTGCCATGCATTGAATGGAGAAATACAAGCACCTATATCTCTCAATAATGCTGTTCTTAATCTTGTAATATACGCGGCTTCCTTAAAAGTTTCATAATAAGAAAGTCCATTGTAGCTTGCATCTGGTTCCACAAGTTTTGGAAACTTACCATTATTCCAATCAAACTTTCCTGAATCTACAACTATTCCTCCTATTGAAGTACCATGTCCTCCAATATATTTTGTAGCAGAATGAACTACAATATCAGCTCCAAATTCAAAAGGTCTGCAAAGGTATGGAGTAGCAAAAGTATTATCTACAATTAGAGGAATTCCATTTTTATGTGCTAATTCTGCAATAGCTTCAATATCACATATGTTGATTCCTGGATTTCCTATAGTTTCAATATATAGCGCCTTTGTTTTTTCATTTATGGCTTCTTCAAAGTTTGCTATATCATCTGGATTTACAAAATTAACTTTGATTCCAAAAGTAGGTAAAGTATTTTCAAATAAAGAGTGAGTTCCCCCATAAATAGTAGCTGCTGTTACAATTTCATCTCCAGCTCCAGCTATGTTTAAGATAGCATAAGTCACTGCAGCCATACCTGATGCAGTTGCAACCGCTCCAACTCCACCTTCTAATAAAGCAACTCTATTCTCAAAAACAGCTGTTGTTGGATTTGTAATACGAGTATAAATATTCCCACCTTTTTTTAGTCCAAATAAGTCTGCAGCTTCCTGTGCATCCTCAAATACATAAGAAGTAGTTTGATATAGTGGAACTGCTCTTGATTTTGTTACAGCATCTACTTCTTGTCCCCCATGTAATTGAATTGTTTCAAATGATAATTTTTTTGACATTTTATAGCCCCCTTAAAATTAGTATTTTTAGTGGAACTTCCTTCTCTTTTGCAATAAAGAGATAAACTAAAAGGTCTTCCTGTAGATAAGCTACAGAAAGACCTTTGTCTCTCTAGTTTCTTATCTTCCAGATAAAAATATCTGCTGGAATTAGCACCTTTAAACATTACTGTTCAGGTTGCCGGACGTCATAGGGCCAGTCCCTCAGTCACTCTTGATAAGAAGTTCCGTATTTGATTATTTATATAATAATATATTATTATTACTTTGTCAATAGACTTTATAGGATATTTACTCCTAATTTTTCGCATTCCTCAATAAATTCATCTGACCATGCAGAAGCTTGAACCTCTCCTATGTGAGCCTTTCTTAAGAAGAACATGCATATTCTTGATTGACCTATTCCACCACCTATTGTAAATGGAAGTTTTCCTTCCACTAGCATTTTATGAAATTCATAATCCAACCTATGCATACAATTTTCTTTTTCTAATTGATATATTAAAGCATCTTTGTCTACTCTTATTCCCATAGAAGATAATTCCAAAGCACAGTTTAATACTGGATACCAGAATAATATATCTCCATTTAAACTCCAATCATCATAGTCTGGAGCTCTTCCATCATGCTTTTCTCCTGAAGCTAGAGTATCTCCTATCTTCATTAAGAAAACTGCTCCTTTATCCTTTGTTATAGCATTTTCTCTTTCCTTTGGAGTCAAGTTTGGATACATATCTTCTAACTCCTGTGTTGTTATAAAAGTTATCTTGTCTGGTAAAATCTTATCTATCTCTGGATATTTAGAATTAACAAACTCTTCCGTAGCCTTGAATACTTCATATATATCCTCTACTACTGACTTTAGCTTATCTATGTTTCTCTCTTCCTTAGTAATAACCTTCTCCCAGTCCCATTGGTCTACATATAAAGAGTGCAAATTGTCTAAAGTCTCATCTCTTCTTATAGCATTCATATCTGTATATAATCCTTCTCCTGGCATGAATCCGTACCTAGCAAGGGCCATTCTTTTCCACTTAGCAAGAGAATGTACTACCTGAATCTGGTCATCTTTTATATCTAAAGCATCAAAGGAAACAGGTCTTTCAACCCCATTTAAATCATCATTCAATCCTGTTTTAACTTTTACAAATAGTGGTGCCGATACTCTAGTTAGATTAAGTTTATATGCAAGCTCTCTTTCAAAATAATCTTTAAGTTTCTTTATAGCTATTTCTGTTCTTCTTAAATCTAAACTTGAATGGTATCCTTCTGGTATTATAAGATGTTTTGATAATTCCATATTTAAAACCCCCTTATTCAACGCTAGTATTTATTTTACAAAAATTATAGCATTTTAATAATAAAATTTCAATAAATTTTATTATATATTATTAATTTATCATAATATTAGCTATTTTATTAATATATTGTTAAAATAACACTCGTATTTTAGCTTTAAATAATCAATTTTACAAAATTTCTAGTTTAACAAATTTATAATTACTTCTAAATAAAAAAGAATTAGCCCATGCTTAACCAAATTAATAAGTTACGCATGGGTTTCTATACTTTAGTAATTTTCCTGTATTCATTTTTTATCTTAATATTTTTGCCGAAATCATAGATTTAGCAATAAGGTTCTTTTTCTTATACATCTCTATATCTACCTTACAAAAACTTCTTCCCATATCAATTACTCTAGTTGCAATTTCAATTATACTATCCATTTGTACCGGCTTCATAAAATATGTAAATACACTATCTACAGATATGTTTATTCCATTTCTACGCCTTAAAGTCAATATTCCTGCAGCAGACAATAACATGTTCAAAGAACTCCATGAAGCGGTACCTAACTGGTCTAACATTTCTGGTATTATCTTTCCTGAAAAATGTACAGTATCGTCTTCTATCTTATATTGGAAATTTCTAAGTATCAAATCTTCTATAGTTTCTCCTACCTGAGGCTGCCTTGAAACATATTGAAGAGCCTTTATAACATCTTGTCTTCCTACAACTCCTATTAATTTTTTACCATTTACTACAGGACATAATTCTATTCCTTCCCATCCCATTACATGAGCTGTATATGCTACAGTAGTTTTTCCAGTTACTGTTATTGGATTTTTTATCATTATTTTACTTATGGAAATATTATCATTTTCTCCCCTTGGTAAGTCCTTTATAGTAACGATTCCAACTACATTCATATTATCATCTACAACAGGATATCTTTCATGGGTAGTTTCTTCTATTAATCTCTTTAACTCATCAACACTATCAGTAGCCTTGAGATATTCTGGTTTTGTTTCCATTATGTCTTCAACAAGTATGATATCCTTCTTTATCAAACTTTCCGATAAGGCTCTATCAATCATAGCAGCCACTGTAAAGGTATCATAGCTTGTAGATATTATAGGAAGACATTTTTCATCCCCAAGTTTTTTAATTCTGTCGCTACATTCAAATCCACCTGTTATTAAAACAGAGCACTCATTTTCCAAAGCAACCTTCTGTATATCTTCCCTATTGCCAACTATAACTAAACATCCTGGGGCCATATACTTTTTTGCGTCGTTAACCTTCATAGCCCCTATAACGAACTTATTTAATTTTTTATGTATACCATCCCTACCACCTAAAACAGTTCCTTCAATTATATTTACTACTTCTGCATAACTTAGGGATTCTATACTCTTTTTCTCAACCTTTTCAATTCTAATAGTTCCAACTCTAGGTATAGTAGAAACAATTCCAATATTTTCTGCATCTTTTATAGCTCTATAAGCAGTTCCATCACTAACTCCTAATTCTGTAGCTATGCTCCTAACAGAAATTTTTGTACCAACCTGAAGTGATGCTATATGATTTATTATGTCTTCATGTTTAGACATTTACTAAACCTACCTTCCTTCTTTTTTTAACTCATCTGCTATTTTTTCAATTCTTCTAAGCCTGTGATTTATACCAGACTTCCCTACAGGAGGATCTAGCATTTGTCCAAGTTCCTTTAAGGATTCATTAGGATAATTCAATCTAAGTTCTGCAACCTCCCTTAAATTTTTAGGAAGTCTTTTTAATCCTATTTCTTTTTCTATGAGCCTTATACTTTCAATTTGTCTTACAGCTGCATTAACAGTTTTACTTAAATTTGCAGTTTCACAATTAACCAATCTATTTACATTGTTTCTCATTTCCTTCATTATTCTTACATTTTCAAGTTCTAAAAGGGACTCATGAGCTCCTATTACATTCAGCAAATCTACAATCTGCTCTCCTTCTTTTAAGTAGATTACAAAACTGCTTTTTCTTTGAATAACCTTTGAGCTTAATCCATATGTATTTATGAGCTTGCTAAGCTCATTTGCATAGTCCTCATGATGTGTTACAAACTCTAAATGATAAGTTTTTTCTGGATTACTAATGCTTCCTCCTCCTAAAAATGCTCCTCTTATAAATACCCTTTTGCATATATCTGATTTAACGATTCTGTCAGGAATACTGTAATCTAAAGAGAGTAAATCTTTTTCTTCCTTTAAAACTCCTACTTCTTTTAAAAGTTCTTTTACTCCCATATCATGTTCTATAATAACTAAATATATATTATTCTTCTTTAAGGAATTGCTTTTTTTTACAAATATTTTTGTATGAATATTAAAATGCTCCTTTAAAAGCTTAAATGCTAATCTTGCAATTGCAGGGTTTTCTGTTGTTATTCTAAAGTTCATCTTCATATCTCCACTAAACCCTAAGGTTCCACTCACCTTCATAAGTCCAGATAACTCTGCAACTGCTTCTTCTCTAGTCAAATCTGTATATCTGCATATCTCATTTTTAACTTTTGAGGAAAATGACATACCTCTTCTACTCCTTACATTTTTTATTTTCCTTTAATCTTTGTGACAAATAAAAATACTCTATTATTTTCTTTCTATCAAATAATAGTTTTTTATCCATTATTATTTCCATTAAAAACTTAGCTAATTTATCAGGATCATGTCTTGCAAATCCATTTTTAATTGTAACAAAATCCCCTTGCACAACCTTTACGTTTAAGTCCATAATCTCTTTTTCATTTATTTTTACAGGTTCTGCATTCTTTTCTAAATATCTTTCTCTTATTGAATCATTAATCTCCCGAGTATTAGTTGCAACATAGTCTATAATTCCATTACCACCATGCTTAAAAATAGCCTTTATATGATCCGCTACAGAATATCCGTCTGTTTCTCCTTCTTGAGTCATTATATTTGATACATATATTTTTAAAGCTTTTGTATCTTTCAATGCCTTACGTATATCTTTAACTAAAAGGTTAGGAATTACACTAGTATAAAGGCTTCCTGGTCCTAGAATAATAGCATCTGCATCCATTATAGCCTCTAGCGCTTCATTCAAGGCTTTTGCCGTTTTAGGCTCTATAAACATCCTTTCTATTTTACTCTTTTGCCTTATAGCCTCTTTTGGAATATTTGATTCCCCTTCTACTATATTGCCATTTTCTAATCTCGCCTTTAATACCATATCATCTAAAGTAACAGGAAGTACCCTTCCTGTTACAGCTAGAACAGAACTCATCTTTTTAACAGCTTCTTCGAAGTTATTGGATATACCATCCATAGCTGCTAAAAATAAGTTTCCAAAACTCTGGTTTTTCAAATTTCCTTCTTTAAATCTGTACTGAAGCAATTCTTCCATTAAAGGTTCTGTATCAGCTAAAGCTAATATACAGTTTCTTATGTCTCCTGGAGGAAGTATTCCAAGCTCCTCTCTTAAAGCTCCTGAACCACCTCCATCGTCTCCTACAGTAACTATAGCTGTTATATTTGATGTATAGTATTTTATTCCCCTAAGCATAGTAGAAAGGCCAGTGCCCCCTCCTATGGCTACAATTTTAGGTCCTCGTACTAAAAGTCTCTTTTCATATATAAGATTCTCTAATTTAGTAGAATCTATAGATACACTTAAATATCCTTTATTTATTAAGGCTATGATTGATCTTATACCTTGGTTTATAGAAATGTAAAGTATAAAAATTCCAGATACAATTAAAAAGCCATAGAAAAGTTTATATTCTCTGGAGACATTGCTTCTGTTAAAAAATTCCACCGCTGCAAATACTATAAACAAAATTCCCATGGCACCAAGCCCAATCCACCTTTTTACTTTTACCCCAGGTTTTAACCATTGTACCACCTTCATGACTTATGCCCAGCCTTTTTTATATCTTCATTTATATCTCTATGCTCTTTGCTTACATTATGCCCATTTGCTTTTAGTGTCTCATATATTGTATTTGTAATAGCTACAGAGCGATGTCTTCCTCCTGTACATCCTATAGCTATTATAAGCTGCCTCTTACCTTCTTTTATATAGTTAGGTATTAAAAATTCAAGCATATCTTCTAACTTAGAAATGAACTCCTTGGTCTCTTTGAAACTCAAAACATAATCCTTTATCTCTTTATCATCTCCTGAAAATCCTTTCAACTCTGGTATATAAAAAGGATTAGGCAAGAACCTTACATCAAATACTAAATCTGCATCTACTGGTATACCATACTTAAATCCAAAGGATAGTACATTTATTATAAGATTATTTCCTTTTTGGTCATCATCACCATAGATTCTCGATATTTTTTCTCTGAGCTGCATAGGAGTCATATTAGAAGTATCAATTATATTATTAGCTCTATACTTAACTTCATTTAATCTTTCTCTTTCTAACTCTATTCCCTGAAGTATTCTTCCTTGTGGAGCTAACGGATGTTTTCTTCTGGATTCTTTATATCTTTTAACTAATACTCTATCATTCGCATCTAAAAATAAAATCTCATATTTATAGTTTTGTTCTGTCAAATAATTCAAGCTCTCAAATAGATCGTCGAAGAACTCTCCCCCCCTTATATCTATAACTAATGCTATTTTATCTATCTTACCATCTGTTTGATAACAGGCTTCTGCAAATTTCGACATTAAGGTCGGAGGTAAATTGTCTACACAAAAATATCCTAAATCTTCTAGGCTTCTAATTGCTTGGCTTTTACCAGCCCCTGATAATCCTGTTACAATAACAAACCTCATCTTAATCCCCTCCTAATAGTAACACAGTGTTATTTTTTTATTATAACACACTTTTAAGTTCATTAGCTTATTTAATTATTGCAATAATTTATATTTATAAAAATTCAAACTTTAAGTTGGTAAGGATATAAAAAGAACATCTAACAAATCTTTTTAAGTTTGTTAGACGTTCTTTCCTCATTTAAACTCAAGGTAGAGGCTAAAGTTCTAAACTTTTTATACTTCTCTATTATACTATAAAGCATTTTCACTTTAGTTTTTAAACTAATTTTTTTCGTCTTCTCCGATTATTCTGACTTCAGTATTTAATTCCACATTAAATTTTTGTTTTACCCTATCTTGAACTAGTTTTATTAAGTCCAAAATATCCTTTGCAGTTGCATTTTCTTTGTTTATTATGAATCCTGAGTGCTTCATAGAAACCTCAGCACCGCCAATTCGCGTACCTTTTAGCCCGCTATCTTCTATTAGCTTTCCTGCAAAGTACCCTTCTGGTCTTTTAAATGTACTTCCTGCCGATGGATACTCTAAAGGTTGTTTTTCCCTTCTTCTTCCCATCAAATCATCCATTCTAGCTTTTATAACATTATAGTCTCCTTTTTGAAGTTTAAATGTAGCCTCTAAAACTACATAATTATACTTTAAAATTGCACTCATTCTGTAGCTTAATTCTAATTCTTCTTTCGACAATCTCCTTATTTCACATTTATCATCTATAACTAATGCGCTTTCTATTACCTGAGAAATCTCACCATTATATGCACCAGCATTCATAGTAACTGCTCCACCTACACTTCCAGGAATTCCATTTGCAAACTCTAAACCAGTTAAAGATGCCTCAAGAGCAGCATGAGTAACCTTTGATAAAAGCGCACCACTTTGAGTAATAACTCTTTCTCCCTCTACCTTGATTTTATTAAGCTTGCTTAGGCTTATAACTACACCTCTAATGCCTCCGTCTTTGACCAAAAGATTTGAGCCTCTTCCTAAAATAAAATATGGAACTTCACTATCTTTACATACCCTTATAATTTGTCTTATTTTTTCATAACTATCCGGTGTAACAAATATATCTGCAGGCCCTCCGACCTTAAATGAAGTACAGTTCTTCATTAAAACATTTAGTTTTATCTCTTCTTCCCTTAGTATACTCTTTAATTTTTCTATACACTGAACCATTTGTCTCTCCTTGATCATTATTGTTATGTAACTAGTATAGAATATATAGTATTATTTAATCAAGATTAATATCTTCTAATTTTCCTTTAGACTTTAAATAACTTATTAACTTTTTGTAATCTGTGTTCATTATTAAATCCTCAGGCATACCTATCTCATTAATTAACTTTCCCGCTATATCAAAATTTCCAATTGTAAAACATACATGAGAGTCAGTACCTAATATTACTTTAGTACCATGTTTCTTACAAAGTTCTGCTATTTTTCTGCAAATTGGCTCACTGCCTTTTCTAGACGTCTTAAAAGAACTATTGTTAATTTCAATAAGTATATTCTTCTCTTTAGCCTTTTTTACAACTTCTTCTTCATATATAGGAAACTGAGGATTTCCTGAATGCCCTATAATATCAACTTTAGGATTATCCATAGCTTTTAAAAGAGCTCTTGTGTTTTCTTCTCTTGTTCCTGGAATTATACACGGATCATGTAAACTAGCTATTACTATATCCAAAAACTTCATATCTTTCTCAGTTAAATCTAAATTTCCATCATAGTCCATAATATTAGCTTCACATCCATAAAGCATCATAACACCATACATTTCTCTTGGCAATACCTTAAGATTGTGAAAATACCATATATGAGGTGCACCAGGCATTTCAGGGCCGTGTTCTGTAGTTCCTAAAACCTTCAATCCTATTTCTGATGCAAACTTTGCATTTTCCAGCAAAGTGCTATAAGCATGCCCACTTGCTACTGTATGAGTATGCACGTCTAAAACATATTTCATCAGTACCATTCCTCCTTATTTACATTTGTTAAAATAATCTATTATGCTCTGAGCTGCTTTTTCATTTATAGATTCTGTTTCCAGCAGTTCTTCATAAGTCGCCTTTTTAATATTATCTATACTTCCAAACTTTTGCAACAATGCTTTTCTTCTCTTATCTCCAATATTAGGTATATCTTCTAGTATAGAGTGAAGAACTCTTTTATTTCTTAAACTTCTATGATAAGTTATAGCAAATCTGTGAACTTCATCCTGTATTCTTGTTATTAGATTCATAATTTTAGGAGTAACGCTTATCTCTTTACCATTATATATCAAACCCCGAGTTCTGTGTCTATCATCCTTAACCATTCCACAGACAGGTATACTAATATTAAGATTATCTAATACTTCTAATGCAACATTCACTTGTCCCTTTCCCCCATCCATTAAAAGCAAATCTGGGAATATGCTAAACTTAGCACCACTTAAAAGAAGCTCTCTTTCCTGTATATCTTTTATCTCTCTAATACCGTGCTGAAATCTTCTTGTTAAAATTTCTCTCATACTTTCATAATCATCTGCGCCCTTAACAGTTTTTATTTTAAACCTTCTATAATCACTATTTTTAGGTTTACCATCTTCAAAAACCACCATAGTTCCTACAGAATCTACTCCTTGTATATTAGAAATATCATAAGCCTCAATTCTATGAGGCAATTCTTCCATCTCCAGCACTTCTGCTAATTCTTCTAAAATATTGTTGTTTAATTCTTTATCCATCTTTATCTTTAGTTTAAACTGCTCTAATGTATTCTTTGCATTGCTTTCCACAAGTTCCAGCAACTTTTTCTTTTCCCCTTTTTGTGGAATTTTAATAGATACCCTAGATCCTCTTTTTAAGGAAAGCCATTCTTCTAAGAGCTCTCTATCTGAAACCTCTGGGACATATATAGTCTTAGGAATAAATGCTGTTCCTCCATAAAAATCTTTAATAAACGTAGAAATCATTTCGGATTTTTCATTAAATATATCATTTTCTAAAATAAAATGTTCCCTTCCTATTATTTTACCCTCTCTTACAAAAAATACCTGAGAACACCAATCTTCTTCATCATTATATATATTTATGAAATCCTCATTTTCAAAATTACTTGTAATTATCTTCTGTCTTTCCCTAATCTTTTCAACTGCCAAAACTTTATCTCTTAGAGAAGCTGCTTTTTCAAATTCTAAAGCTTCCGAAGCCTCATTCATTTTACATTTTAAATCTTCTATAAATTCATTTTCTTTTCCGTTCAGCAAATCAATTATCTTTTTTATAGTTTTTCCGTACTCCTCTTTGCTTACATATCCTGCACAAGGTGCTGTACATAAATTTATATGATAATTTAGACAAGGTTTTATCTTCTCTCCATTTTCCTTTATTGCAAATCTGCAAGTTCTTATTGGAAATATCTTTTTTATAAGCTCAATAGTTTCATATACAGCCGATGCGTCTGGATAAGGTCCAAAATACTTAGCACCATCCTTTGCCCTGTTTCTTGTTACAAACACCCTTGGAAAGTCTTCATTTATAGTTATCTTTATAAAAGGATAATGCTTATCATCTTTAAGGAGAATATTGTACCTTGGTCTATGCTTTTTAATTAAATTACATTCTAGAATAAGAGCTTCCATTTCAGAATCCGTAATGATATACTCAAATTCTGCAATGTTTTTAACCATAGCTTTAACCTTATTTCCGTGATTTTTAGAATTCTGAAAGTACTGCCTTACTCTATTTTTAAGCACCTTTGCTTTCCCTACGTATATAATTTCACCTAAAGAATTTTTCATCAAATAAACTCCTGGTTTGTCAGGAAGCATCTTTAGTTGATATTCAAAATCAAACATTCCTCTATACACCTCTTTTCAATTAAAAAATTGTCGGAAGTCTGTATATTGTATATGCAATTCCTGCTATCATCAAGAAATCTTCAAAACCACTTCCACCTTTTGAACTTGGATTATAAGTTAGTGGAAAACTATATTTCTTTTTTATAAATGGATAGAACAGAGGAATTCCCATCCTTGTCATCATATCACAAGCTAAATGCATACCGTATCCAATCATAAAATAATATGTCATATTAGGTATATTATAAGTTTCTCCTAAATAACCAAATATCATAGTGAATACTACTAAGCCTAGTAAACTATGCGTAAGTCCATTTCTATGGGAAGATAAAGCTACAAAGACTAAAGAAATTCCTAAAGCTTTTAAAGCAGGAGCATCAACATATAAATAATCAAAATATAATACAATTATAGCTAAACATATATAAACCACAACTTTTGTTTTCTTGTTTTTAAATGGAAGTATATATCTATTTATTATACTCTTAGGATGATCTATATCTGGTATTAAAGATGCCAATATAACAACTAAAAGTCCAAAATAATTAAATCCTCCAGGCACCTTATGACATATTGATATAAAAGTAAAAGCACCTATTCCCGCATGAGTCTTTCCTTTCATAATTTCTCCTTTATATTTTATAATGACATAAAAAAAGTCAAGATTCTACAAAACTCTTGACTTTATTATATATCATTATAATAGGAAAAGAAACATACGTTCTTCACTATGTTTCAAGAAATTATGAATTTCGTATAATTTCTTAAAACATACCTATAAGATGATAAAGGAAAGTATTTATTGAAGCGCTGTTTTTATAACTTGCCCTGCAATTTCTGCAGCTATTCCTCCACCTGTTCCTCCGTTTTCAACAATTACCGCAATAGCTATCTTAGGATTATCATAAGGTGCAAAGCCTATAAACCAAGAATGAGGTTTTTCACCTTCTCTTCCTGTATCAGCAGTTCCTGTTTTACCACAAACTTCTACAGATTCTAAGGCCGCAGCACCTCCTGTTCCTTCAGTTACAGTGGCTCTCATATATTCTTTTATGATTTTAGCATTCTCAATCGATGTAACTCGCTGAAGTTCTTCAGCTTTTATCTTTTTTATGCTCTGACCAGTAGGTTTTAATATCTCTTTAACAATAAGAGGCTTCATTATGACACCATCATTAGCTATAGATGCAGCTACTAATGCCATTTCTATAGGAGTTGCAAGAACTTCTCCCTGTCCTATAGCACTTTGGGCCATATTCCCCTTTTCATAGCTTTCCAAACTTGGAAATCTACTATTTTTGGCAACAAAATCATTGCTAGGTATGGTGTTATTGAAATAAAACTTTTCTGCTGTAGTTTTTAAAGCTTCATTTCCAAGCTCCATACCTAAGGTTCCAAATACTACGTTACTTGATTTATAAAAAGCCTGTTTTAAGTTTATATTTCCATAACTGTGTCCAGCATAGTTTTTAAGAGATTCTTTTGCATTAAAAACAAGTACTCCATCATCATCGAATCTTCTTTCTGTGATCCCTGGTAAATTCTCTAAAGCGCTAACAGCAGTGACTACTTTAAAAGTTGAACCTGGTGGATACATTCCTAAAATAGCCCTGTTGTATAAAGGTATATCTTTATTAGTGTTTAAATTCTGCCAGTTTTTCTCTAGGTTGTTTGGGTCAAAAGATGGCGTTGATACCATAGCCAAAATCTCTCCAGTTTGAGGCTCTATTGCTACTACAGCTCCTTTATTATTTCCCAATAAACTATATGCCTTTTTTTGTATCTTAGAGTCCAGAGTAGTTCTTATGCTATAACCAACCTCATCTTTTTTTTCTGTAACAAATTGAACAACTTTTGATAAATCCATAGCATCTTCCCCTAAAAGAGTGGAATCATATTGCTTTTCTAGTCCTGTGATTCCATATCTAGGATTTACATATCCTAGTACATGAGCAAAGGCACTTCCCTCAGTATAAGTTCTTTCTTGATTTAAAGTGCTTATTTTTTTACTCTTTGTCAAGGCTGTCATGTTTCTATCATAGATTGTTCCTCTCAATATGGAGTTTCTCTTTGCTTGAATTCTTTTATTGTAAGGGCTTTGCACAATCTTTTCTGCTTTAAAAACTTGAAAATAAGTTATATACATAATTACTCCCATAAAGCATACTAAAAACACTACAAGAACCTTTTTTATATTTGTAGAAATATCATTCATCACTTCTGCCCTCCTCTGAAATCTTTTGAAGTATTCCAAGCGCAAAGAAGGTAGTAATCATTGAGCTTCCTCCATAACTTACAAGAGGCATTGTTATACCTGTTAATGGAATTAAATTTATAACTCCACCTATAATAACCAAAACCTGGGTTGCTATCATTGCACTATAGCCAACAGCTAACAAGGCTGAAAATTTATCTTCTGTATATACTGCCGCCCTCATACATCTATAAAAAAGCAGGAAGTACAATATAATAACAGCAAAGGCCATAAGTCCTCCCATTTCTTCACTTAAAACGGCAAATATAAAATCTGTGGAATTTATTGGTATAAATTCCGGATAACCTTGACCTAATCCCGTTCCAAACAAGCCTCCTGAGGCTATAGCAATCATAGATTGAACTATCTGATACCCTTCATTGTTAGCATAAGACCATACATCTTTCCATATAGCCACTCTAACCCTTATATGTCCAAAAAGCTTATAGCTAATAACCGCTCCTGCTGCAAACAATATAAAACAAGTAGCTACATACTTAAATTTTGATGTAGCTATATAGAGCATAGTTACAGATATTCCAAAGAATAACAGAGCAGAACCTAAATCTCTTTGAAGCACCATAAATCCCAAGGATATCATAACCACAATCGCTGGTTCTATTAAATCTTTATACTCTTTGTACTTTCTTAAGGAAGAAGCCAAATAAGCAACCAGAAAAAGCTTACCAAATTCTGAAGGTTGGAAAGCATAACCTCCAAGAGTAATCCAGTTTTTAGCTCCATGTTTAGCTTGCCCTAAGAATGATCCTAATGACATTAGAAGTATAGTACATACTAAATAAAAATACTTATACTTAGCAAACTTTTTTAAATTAGGGAGCAAAACTACTATGACTATGAATCCAGTTATTCCTACAGTAAACCATATAATTTGCTTTATGGCACTAGATGGATTTATCCTGTATATAAGAATTATTCCTATAACAGTCAGTATACATGCAAAAGTCTGTATATACTTATCTCCATCAGGAAAAAACTTCCTAATAATAAAGTGAGCATATGCTATAAGGGCACAAACTACTACTCCCATAATAATTGCTGTTTTATCAAAATTTTCTTTTGGCCAATATAAAACACCTAAATTTAAAAAGCAAATTATGCAAAACAAATAGGTATATCTTAGAAGCCTTCTTTCATCATACTTACTTTTCATAAGCTAATTCTCCATTCCTTATTAACCAATAACCTTAAATATATATTCTCCGATTATTATTTCATCATCCAATTTTAAGGTTAAAACCTTATCTAATCTTTTTCCATTAAGCAGAGTTCCATTAGTACTATCTAAGTCTTTTATAAAGTATTCATTGTTCTTGATGAAAATTACAGCATGATGTCCTGAAACATATTGATCATGCAGAACTAAAAGATTATCTTCTCTTCTTCCTATAGTCATCTTAGAATGAATAGGTATTACAGAACCTACTTTCAGATTAGATTTATTATCTCCAACTTTAATAACTTCTAATCCTAATTGTCTTGAAACCCTTCTCCTATTGCCACCCTTTATATCTTTGTACATAATTCTTAAAGCCCAAAATATTATTATATATATTATTACAATAATGAGAAGTCTTAAAACCAATCTTACTAAAGGCATAAATCCACCTACTTACTATAAATTTATATTATATTTATATTATATTTATATTATATAACTAAAGTTTAATTTTACCATACTTAAAGACTAGCGTAAACTCCGCTAGCCTTTAATATATTGTTAATTTTATTATAACTTTGTCTTCAGATAATATCCTGTATAAGAATTATTATTTTGTGATATTTTCTCAGGAGTACCACAATCTATAATTGTACCTCCTCTGTCTCCACCTTCTGGTCCTAAATCTATTATATAATCTGAACATTTGATCACATCAAGATTGTGCTCTATTACGACCACTGTGTTTCCAGCATCCACAAGACGCTGAAGTATTTGTATGAGCCTATTTACATCATCTATATGAAGACCAGTAGTAGGCTCATCTAGTATATAGAAAGTCTTTCCTGTACTTCTTTTAGATAATTCATAGGCAAGTTTAATTCTCTGAGCTTCTCCACCTGACAGCTGGGTAGATGGTTGACCAAGTCTTAAATAACCCAAACCTACATCCATAAGAGTTTGAAGTTTAGCTTTAGCCCTTGGAATATTTGAGAAAAATTCTAATGCTTCTTCTACAGTCATATTTAAGACTTCATCTATATTTTTACCTTTATATCTAACCTCAAGTGTTTCTCTATTATACCTTTTTCCTTTGCAAACCTCGCATGGAACATAAACATCAGATAAAAATTGCATTTCAATCTTTATTATTCCATCACCGCGGCAAGCTTCACATCTTCCGCCTTTTACGTTGAAACTGAATCTTCCTGATTTATATCCCCTCATTCTAGCTTCTGCAGTATTAGCGAATAGCTCTCTTATTACATCAAATAGCCCTGTGTAGGTAGCAGGATTAGATCTAGGAGTTCTTCCTATAGGACTTTGATCAATATTTATGACCTTGTCTATATTTTCTACTCCTAATATATCTTTATGAAGTCCAGGATTCATTTTAGACCTATTTATTTTTTTATTAAGTCCTTTATATAAAATTTCATTGACTAAGGTACTTTTCCCTGATCCCGATACTCCTGTTACAGAGGTTAAAACACCTAGAGGAAATTTTACATTTATATTCTTTAAATTATTCTCTCTTGCTCCAATAATCTCTATAAATTGATTATTACCTTTACGTCTTTCTCTTGGAACCTCTATCTTCTTCTCACCAGTTAGATACTGACCAGTTATAGATTCTTTGCATTTTTTTATTTCATTTATGTTACCAGCAGCAACAATTTTTCCACCATGTTCCCCAGCACCTGGTCCTACATCCACAATAAAATCTGCTGCCTTCATGGTATCCTCATCATGTTCAACAACAACTAATGTATTTCCTAGATCTCTTAGATGCTGCAGTGTGCTTATTAGTTTATCATTATCTCTTTGATGAAGCCCTATGCTTGGTTCATCAAGAATATATAAAACTCCAACTAATCCTGAACCAATCTGGCTTGCTAGCCTTATTCTTTGAGATTCTCCACCTGATAAAGTACCAGATTTTCTGTTTAAGTCTAAATAATCAAGGCCCACATCTATTAAAAACTGAAGCCTACTTTTAATTTCTTTCAATATCTGGTTTGCAATAATAGTATTTTTTTCTGACAGCTTTAAATTATTTATAAATTCAAGTTCTTCTTTAATAGACATATTTGCAAATTCAAATATATTTTTTCCTCCTACTGTTACTGCTAAAGCTTCAGGTTTTAATCTTGTACCTTTACATTTAGGACAAGGTGTATCACTCATGTACTGTTCTATTTGCTTTTTGATGTAATCTGAATTAGTTTCCATATACCTTCTTCTAAGATTGTTTATTATACCTTCATATCTGTGATCATATAACCCTCGCTTATCTTCTTTTACATATTCTACAGTTATTTTATCTCCATCTAAACCATATAAAATGCAATCTAAAGTTTTTCTTGGCAATTCTTCAATAGGGGTGTTTAAATCAAATTTAAGCTCTCTTGCTAAAGCTTTTAACACACTAAATGTCCAAGAATCCTCTTTTAACGAAGCATCTCCTAAAGATATAATAGCTCCTTCTAATATGCTTTTGCTTTTATCTGGTATGATTAAATCCTCGTCTATCTCCATTAAACTTCCTATACCATCACATTTCTCACATCTTCCAAAAGGAGTATTAAAAGAAAAAAGCCTAGGCTCTATTTCGCTTATACTTATACCACAATCTGGGCAAGCAAATTTTTCACTGAACTTAAGGTCTTCTCCACCTATGACATTTACAATAACTACACCTTCTGAAAGCTTTAAAGCTGTTTCTAAGGAATCTGTAAGTCTACTCTCTATTCCTTCTTTTATTATAAGTCTATCTATGACTGCTTCTATAGTATGTTTTTTATTCTTATCTAAATTTACTTCTTCCTCTTGAAGATCATATATCTCCCCATCTATTCTAGCCCTTACAAATCCATTTTTCTTTATATCTTCCAGTACTTTTACATGCTGTCCTTTTCTCCCGTTTATTATTGGTGATAAAATTTGCACCTTGCTTCTCTCTGGAAGCTCTAATATTTTATCTATCATTGTATCTACGCTTTGTTGGGTTATTTCCCTTCCACACTTTGGACAATGAGGAATTCCAACTCTAGCATATAAAAGTCTTAAATAATCATATATTTCTGTAACTGTTCCCACCGTAGAACGCGGATTTCTGCTCGTAGTCTTCTGATCTATAGATATAGCTGGTGAAAGCCCCTCAATATACTCCACATCCGGCTTATCCATCTGACCTAGGAACTGCCTTGCATAAGCAGATAAAGATTCTATATATCTTCTCTGCCCCTCTGCATATAATGTATCAAAAGCCAAAGAAGACTTACCGGAACCAGAAAGTCCTGTAAATACAACTAATTTATCTCTGGGAATCTCTAAGTCTACATTTTGTAAATTGTTAACCTTAGCACCTTTTATAACAATCTTATCTCTCATTTATTCCTTCCTTTCTTAATTCTACTCTAATGTTTCTTTTAGTTTTACAATTTCGTCACGAAGTTCTGCCGCCCTTTCAAATTGTAATTCTTTCGCTGCCTGTTTCATTTCCTCTTCGTATTTAGATATAAGCTTTTCTATTTCTTTTTTGGTAAGCTTTTCTGTATTTGCATCAATTTTGTATTCTTCTTTCTCTTCTAATACCTTTGTTTGAATTACATCTCTTATCTCCTTAAATACAGTGGTTGGAACTATTCCATGTTTTTTATTGTATTCCATCTGTATCATTCTTCTTCTATTTGTCTCATTAATAGCAAAATTCATGGCATTAGTTAGTTTATCTGCATACATTATTACCTTGCTTTCAGAATTTCTAGCTGCCCTTCCTATAGTTTGTATTAATGAAGTTTCAGAACGAAGGAAACCTTCTTTATCTGCATCTAATATTGCTACTAAAGCAACTTCTGGTATATCTAACCCTTCTCTTAAAAGGTTAATTCCAACTAGTACATCAAATTCACCTTTTCTGAGATCTCTTATAATCTCCATCCTCTTTATGGTATCTATGCTAGAATGGAGATACTCTGTTTTTATTCCCATTTCTTTAAAGTAATCTGTCAAATCCTCCGCCATCTTTTTCGTAAGAGTAGTAACCAAAACTCTAAATCCCCTATCAATTGTTTCACGTATATTAGCATATAAATCATCTATCTGTCCTTTTGTAGGCTTTACTATGATTTCTGGGTCTAAAAGTCCCGTTGGTCTTATTATCTGTTCTGCTATATTTGTGGAATGTTCCTTTTCATAAGGGCCTGGTGTAGCACTTACAAATACTGTCTGATTTAATTTTTCTTCGAATTCTTCAAACTTTAAAGGCCTATTATCATAAGCACAAGGAAGCCTAAATCCATATTTAACTAAATTATCCTTTCTTGATCTATCTCCTCCATACATAGCTCTTATTTGAGGTAATGTTACATGGCTTTCATCAATAAATAATAAAAAGTCCTTTGGAAAATAGTCAATTAGAGTTTGTGGTGGGGTTCCTGGAGCCCTTCCATCTAAAATTCTTGAATAGTTTTCTATTCCACTGCAATACCCAACTTCTCTTATCATTTCTATATCAAAGTTAGTTCTTTGTCTTAATCTTTGAGCTTCTAGCAATTTATCTTCAGCCATAAGCTCTCTTACTCTTTCTTCTAGTTCTTCTTCTATCTTTTTTATAGCGACTTCAAGTCTTTCCTTGGAAGTTGCAAAGTGAGAAGCCGGAAATATAGATACGTGTTTTCTTCCACTTATTATTTCTCCTGTTAAAACATCAAATTCTCTTATTTTATCTATTTCATCTCCAAAAAACTCTACTCTTATACCTATATTTGTGGATGAGGCTGGAAATATATCAAGGACGTCTCCCCTCACTCTAAAGGTTCCTCTTACAAAATTTATTTCATTTCTCTCATACTGTATATCTACAAGCTGTCTCATTATCTCGTCTCTATCTTTCTCCACACCTTCTCTTAAAGACACAGTTAACTTTTTATATTCTTCTGGATTACCAAGTCCATAAATGCAAGAAACAGAAGCCACCACTATAACATCTTTTCTTTCAAGTAAGGCAGATGTAGCTGAATGTCTTAACTTATCTATTTCATCATTTATAGATGCGTCTTTTTCAATAAATGTATCTGTTTGGGGTACATAAGCTTCTGGCTGATAGTAATCGTAGTAAGACACAAAATACTCTACACAATTTTCAGGAAAGAATTCCTTAAACTCTGATGTCAATTGAGCTGCTAATGTTTTATTATGAGCTAAAACTAAGGTTGGTTTTTGAACTTTTTCTATTATATTTGCCATGGTAAAGGTCTTTCCCGAACCTGTTACTCCAAGTAATGTTTGAAACTTCTCTCCTCTATTTACACCTTCAACTATGCTTTTAATAGCTTCCGGTTGATCACCTGTTGGTTTAAATTTAGAATGTATTTTAAACTTCTCCATATTCTCATCTCCCATGAACACTAGTTCGAACATATCAATTGTATACTTTAGAGGTTTTAATGTCAATTAAAAAAACTAACTCCTATCGGCATACAGCTATATGAGTTAGTTTTTTATTTACTTATTATCATTCTTTAATTTTTCTAAAACTTCTTGAAATTTACTTCCATCCAACTTTATAACTACAGTTTCATTAGGAACACTTATCGGCACAAGTACAATGCCAAGCTTTCTCGAGTTATCTATATTCTTATATCTTATCTCTTCTAAATTACCAGCTGCCCTTTTTATTTTAAACAAAGCTATATTAGAAGCTTCTCTGATTATCTTAACTATATCGTCTTCTTTTGATATCTTTTTATGATTGACTTCTATAAGCAAATCTCCACTTTTAATACCCATTTCAAAAGCTGGTGAGTTCGGAGCTACTTCAAGAACCATCATTCCTCTTTCATCACTTACATACTTAGGTTCAGCATTTATTTCTCTGTATCTTTGAATATACAGCATAGTTTCATGAGCTGTAGGAGCAAATATAACTACAAATAACTTGAAAAATATATTTAAAATAGCAAGCCTTGCAAATATGAACAAAAGTACACTATAAATCATTACCATAATTCCTGAAGAAATGGCTTTTTCATTTTTTGTTTTAGTAAAAGTAATACTTCCATATCCTATAACTCCATAAAAAGGCATGAGAAATACTGCTGCATTTTTTATAATACTAAAAGGAGTTGAAGGATTTAATAAGGTATTCCATTCACTTATTGGTATTATTTTATCTAAAGAATACATACTAGAATTTACTATCAAAGCAACAGCTACCGGAAGAGCCCAATATCTCTTTAATGCAAAACCGCCTACTATCCTATTGTCCTTTCTTGTAAATATAGGTATAGCTCCTTTACTTCCATCTAAAATAACCAAAATACCCTCAACGAAGTGAAGTACAGCAATTAAAGTCATAAGAGCTACCACATCTATATTTAAAAAACTTAGAGATTTTACATCCACATTATACATTTCCCTGAGAATTTGGAGTAATATACTTATAAAACCTAATATAGAAGCAGAATAAGAAAAACATATAAGCCTTGGATTTATGAGCACAAGAAATATAGACGTTAAGAATACTAATTCTATGGATGTATTTTCATCAAAGGAGACTCCTAAATAATTTAACATAATACTTCCTATGACACCTGCTAATATTCCAAATACAATTTGAGATATAGTAAGTTCAAAGGAAGAATTTAGCTTATCTCCAATAATCATTTTTTGCATCATAACTATCTTTCTATTCTGCCTATAAAATATTATAGCAAATATTATCAATATAATTACATAAGGGGATGTAACTATAGCGTAAGCTACAGCCCTTAATGAATTTAATAAAATACTCATTTAAGATTATTTCCCCTCTCACTATTTATCTACTTAACCTTTTCTTTTATAACCTCTAGGGCTTTAATAAATTGAGGATCTGTTTTTTTATCATAAGGTTTTTCTGATAGTTCCTTAGGATATTTCACCTCAATGTTTGGTTTAATACCTTTATGATGTATATTTTCTCCTTTAGGAGTGTAGTATTTAGAAGTAGTTACCTTTAATGCTGTTCCATCTCCAAATCCGTATTTCTTTTCATAAAGTACGCTTTGTACTATTCCTTTTCCAAAGGTATTTTCTCCAACTAAAGTTCCCAAATTGTAATCCCTTATTGCTCCTGAGAATATTTCAGAAGCACTAGCTGTTCCTCCATCTGTAAGAACTACAAGAGGCATTCCTATAAGATCTCCACCCTTTGATTTATATTCTTCTTTATTACCATTCTTATCTTCTGTAGACACTATAACCTTATCTTTCGGAACAAATTTTGAAGTTATATTTATAGCCTGTGTTAGCCATCCACCTGGATTCTGTCTTAAGTCTAATATCATAGCCTTCATACCCTTTTTCTTTAAATCCGCTGTAACTTTATTAAACTGTTCATCTGTATGCTCATCAAATACGGTTATCTGCACATACCCTATATTATCATCTACCATTTCACCAGTTACAGTGATTAGAGTAATTTCTTCTCTTTTTACCTTTACATCAAAGGTCCCTTTACCCTCTCTAGTTATCGTTAAAGTAACATAAGTGTCTTTTTCTCCCCTCATCATGGCTACAGCTTTTTCATATTCTTTTCCATTTACTTCCTTACCATCTACCTTTTCAATTACATCTCCACTTAATATTCCTGCCTTCTTTGCTGGAGAATCCTCAAAAGGTGCTATTACTACTACCTTATCATCCTTTACACCAACCTGAAGTCCTAGTCCAACATAGTTTCCTTCTGTTTGAGTATTAAACTCTTTAAATTCTTCTGTATTCATATAAACAGTATAAGGATCTTTTAAACTTTCTGTCATTCCTTTTATTGCTCCATCTACAAGAGCTTCTTCATCAATCTTTCCATCATAAAATTTATAAAGATTTTCTTTAACTATAAACAACTTGTTAAACTTCACAAGATCTTCATATGTTGCTTCGCTTATTCTTCTTGTTCCTTTTATAGGCATTGTTGTACCTATTATGTACGTAGCAAAGTTTGTTAATATTAATATTAACACACCTATTAATCCCCATATGATTTTACTGTCCCTTGATTTAATTTTTCCATTGCTGTCATTCATATCTTTATAACCAACCTTTCCTATTTTATCTCTTACACCCGTTTTAATTATATTTTTACGTTAATCAATATGCATTTATACCTTTAAAAACAAATTAAATAAATATTAAGGCTGACGAAAAATCGCCAACCTTTTATCCCAAGCAATATTTAGTCTATACCTTTAAGAATTTTCTAATAGATAAAATACTTCCAAGTCCTCCTATTAAAATCCCTGAAAAAACAAATACCCATATTACATTCATTAAGAAATATTTTGGAGTTATTAAATTCAGCATAATTATTATTGATGAAAGTTTTTGATATACTACCCTATAAGAATAATAAAGGAATCCACTGGAAACAATAGAACCTATAATACCTATAATTACCCCCTCAATTATAAAAGGCCATCTTATGAACCAGTCTGTAGCTCCTACAAATTTCATTATGTTTATCTCTTTTTTTCTTGCATAAACAGCCAATTTAATTGTATTTCCTATTAAAAGTAGTGAAATAGGTATCATTACCATTAAAGCTGCAAATCCTACCCATTTTACTCCCTTAGTTAATTTGGATATCTGATTAACTAAATCTTCATTAGCTACTACTTTCTCTATTCCATTTAATTTTTCTGTGCTTTCAATGACACTCTTAATAGTATCTGCATTTTCTACTCTTACAATATAGGATTCAGGAAGAGGATTTTTATCTTCAAGTCCTCTAACTAGGTCTTTATTTTCTTCTCCTAATTGTTCTTTCCATCTTTGTAAAGCTTGATCTTTATTTATATAAGTTATATCGGATAATCCATTAACCTTTTTAAGAGCTTTCTCTATATTTATTTTATCTTCATTCTTAATATCATCTTTTAAAAATACAGATACTTCAAGCTTAGATTCAACATGTTTTAAAATTTGGTTTGCGTTAAGCATTGTAAGTAAAAATACGCCAAACATAAAAAGGGTTAATGAAACAGTAATTATAGAAGCTATTGTTAAAGTTGTATTTCTTTTTAAACTATTTAAAGCATCGATAAAAAAGTACTTTATAGTGCTAATTTTCATAACCATATCTACCTTTCTGTTCGTCTCTTACTATTACCCCTTTTTCAATAGCTATAACCCTTTTTTTCAGCCTATCTACAATCCCTTTATCATGAGTAGCCATTATAATAGTTGTTCCGGCTTTATTTATATCATTTAATATATTCATAATCTCCATTGAAGTATCTGGATCTAAATTACCTGTAGGCTCGTCCGCAATAAGCATAGTAGGATTGTTTACAATAGCTCTTGCAAGAGCCACCCTTTGCTGCTCTCCTCCTGATAACTCGTTTGGAAAGCACTTAAATTTATGAGATAATCCAACCATAGATAACACTAGAGGAACTCTTTTTTTAATCTCTTTATAAGGCGCCTCTATTACTCTCATTGCAAACGCAACATTTTCATACACATTCAAAGTTGGTATTAATCTAAAATCTTGAAAAACCATTCCTATTTTCCTTCTGTAAAATGGAATGTCCTTTCTTTTCAGTTTAGTCACATCTTCTCCATTAAGTAATATTCTTCCTGTAGTAGGGTCTATTTCTTTATAAAGCAGTTTGATAAATGTAGATTTACCTGCACCACTTGGCCCTACAAGAAATACAAAATCTCCTCTATCTATTTCTAAGTTTATATTGGAAAGAGCAAAAACATTATTATCATATATTTTGGTTGTATTTTTAAATTCAATCATATTATAACTCCCATCCTAGTTTCTTTAGTTCACATCGCAAATTTTAATTTAAATGAAACATTTACTCCATATTATGATTTCCACATGTATTATTATAACATAATATAAATAAATTTAAATTAATATATTATTAATAATCGTTAATCTTCTAATATATCTTTAAACCCTTCTCCCAAAACTTCATGAGCCTCACTTACACTTATGAAAGCCTTTTTATCTATTTCCTTTATATAATTTTTAAGCTTTATAAACTCTTTTCTACCTAATATGGTATATAATACATCTATTTTCTTTCCACTATAAGCTCCTTTTCCTTCAAATATAGTACAACTTCTATCTAATTCTTCAATAATATATTTATTTATTAAATCATTTTTGGAACTCATAATTACAACAGCCTTAGCTATATTCATTCCCTCTATAACATTATCAATTGTAATTCCATTTAAAACTACAGAAAGAAGTCCATACATACCTATTTCTGGACTAAATGTAAATCCTGCTGCTAAAGCTATTACAAAGTCTACGATAAGAAGAGACTTACCTATATCTAGATGCACAAACTTATTTATTATTTTAGCTAATATGTCTGTTCCACCTGTGGATGCGTTTTCATTAAATACAATAGCCATACCTATACCTGATAAAAATGTGCCAAATAGAGTAGCTAAAAGCAAATCATGAGTTAATGCTGCTTCTGGCGATATATACTTATCTAAAAGAGATATTAATCCTGATAATCCTAAAGAGGCATATATGGTTTTTGCTCCAAAACGCCCTCCTATAGCTGCAAATCCAACTATAAATAGTACTATGTTCATAATGAGCATTAATGTTCCAACACTAATGCTAGGGATAAGATGATTTATTATAATTGCAATTCCCATTACCCCTCCGCCAGCTATTTTATTCGGTTCTAAGAAAAACTTTACAGCTAAAGCTACTATTACATATCCTATAGTAATCATTACATATTCTTTTATATGCTTTTTTATACCTACCATTACATATTTGCTCATATCCTTCTTCGAACCTCTTTCCATAAACATACCCCCAATAATAATTCATATTAGAAATTAAGCATAGAAGTTATAGACTTGGTTAAAACTTATTTTTCCACAAATTCTGTATTATATCCCATTCAAAATATAAAGTCCAATTTTAATAAAATTTCAAATTGTTTTGTATATTCACATAATTAATTTATTATACCATAATTTTTAGTACATATAATTCTTTCTTAAATATAATATACTCTATACGCTCTTTACAGGTACCTTACATGATAAAGCTCTTATAAATAGATGTAAACAAAATAAAAAAAAGAGAAGAAGCACGTTCGCTTCTTCTCTTTTTTATTTTATTTAAGTGATATTCCTTTTTTAACGGCCTTAACTATATCTTCTGCAGTCAAACCGTAAGCTTTTAATAATTCAGCAGGCTTTCCACTTTCACCGAAAACATCCTTAACTCCTACTCTTAGTACTGGAACCGGAAAGTTTTCACTTAAAACTTCACACACAGCAGAGCCTAAGCCTCCAATAATATTGTGTTCTTCTGCAGTTACTACAATCCCTGTTTCTCTTGCTGCATTTATTATAATCTGGCTGTCTATAGGTTTTATAGTATGTATATTTATTACCTTAACCTTTATTCCTTCTTCTGCAAGAATGTTATATGCTTCAAGAGCTTGCTCTACCATAATACCTGTAGCTATTATAGCAGCATCTTTTCCTTCTCTTAGGGTTATACCCTTTCCAATCTCAAACTTATATTCAGGATTATCATTTATTATTGATACTCCTGGTCTTCCAAGTCTAACATAACAAGGTCCATCATACTCTGCTACTGCATTTATTGCGGCTTCTGTTTCAATGGCATCACTTGGACATATCACTGTCATATTTGGAATACTTCTCATAAGAGATATATCTTCTATAGCTTGATGTGATGCTCCATCCTCTCCAACTGTTAATCCTGCGTGAGTTGCACATATCTTTACATTAAGTTTTGGATAACAGATTGTATTTCTTATTTGTTCAAAAGCTCTTCCTGCTGCAAATATAGCAAAAGTACTTGCAAATGGTATTTTGCCGCAAGTTGCAAGTCCAGCTGCAACAGCCATCATATTTCCTTCAGCAATTCCCATATTTATATGTCTTTCTGGGAATAATTTTTTAAAATCTGCTGTTTTAGTTGACTTTGATAAGTCTGCATCAAGTACCACAACATTTGGGTTAGTTTCTCCTAACTTTGCTAAAGCCTTTCCATAAGCTTCTCTAGTAGCTATCTTATTTGCCATTATTCTTCACCTCCAAGTTCTTTTAATGCAAGCTCACATTGTTCTTTGTTTGGAGCTGTTCCATGCCAAGATGCCTCATCCTCCATGAAAGATACTCCTTTACCTTTTATAGTCTTAGCAACTATCATTGTTGGCTTTCCTTTTGTATTTTTAGCTTCTTCTATAGCAGCTATAATTTCTTCATAATTATGCCCATCGATTTTTATAACATGCCATCCAAAAGCTTCAAACTTTTTATCTATTGGATCTGGAGACATAACATCTTGAATTCTTCCATCTATTTGAAGATTGTTATAGTCTACAAAGGCAATTAAATTATCTAATTTATAATGAGCTGCTGCCATAGAAGCTTCCCATACTTGTCCTTCCTCTAATTCTCCATCTCCTAAAAGAGCGAATACTCTATAATCTTTTTTATCTAACTTTCCAGCTAGTGCCATTCCTACTGCAGTAGAAATTCCTTGACCTAGAGAACCTGTTGACATATCTACTCCAGGCACATAGTTCATATTAGGATGTCCTTGTAACATTGAGCCTAATTTTCTTAGTCCCATTAATTCTTCTTTATTAAAGAAGCCTCTTTCTGCAAGAGTACTGTATAATACTGGCGCTGCATGTCCCTTTGATAAAACAAATCTATCTCTATCTGGATCATGTGGTTTTTCAGGATTTATATTCATTTCTTTAAAATATAAAACTGTTAAAATGTCAGCTGCTGAAAGCGAACCACCTGGATGCCCAGAGCCAGATTCAGTGAGCATAGTTACAATATCTTTTCTTATGCTGTTAGCTACCTTTTTTAGCTCTCCAATATCTTTTGTCATTTTAAACCCTCCTATGTTTCATTTTTATCTTTTATTATTATAACAATATATTAGAAAAATTACACTACATAAACTTAAAAAGGTATGTATACGTTACACATGTCCATATGTAAGTTTTTATTTTAATTAAAAAAAGGGACATTTCTGCCCCTTTTTCATTTATAATCCAATACTTATCAAAAGTGCTTCATCTACTTTTCTCATATCTTTTTCAGACATATGACCAATTTTTTCTTTCAATCTTTTTTTATCTAGTGTTCTTATTTGTTCTAGCAGAACTACTGAATCTTTATTAAGTCCATACTCCTCTGAGGAAATTTCAACATGTGTTGGAAGTTTTGCTTTATTTATTTGAGATGTAATTGCCGAAACAATTACAGTAGGGCTGTACTTATTTCCTACATTGTTTTGAATAATAAGTACAGGTCTTATTCCTCCTTGTTCAGAACCCACAACTGGACTTAAATCAGCATAAAATATATCTCCTCTTTTCACTACCATTGTCATCAGGCAAATCACTCTCCGCAAGCTTGGCTTCATATTCTTTTAATACCTTCATATCATCCGCAAAGCCCATTTCACATATATCAAGATTAATTTGTGCCATTTCTATATATCCTTTTTTTAATTCTTCTATCTTGCTTAGATTTTTTTTGTCCTTAATATATAATATTAAAGAGTCCCTAATAAATTCACTCTTTTTTCTATATTTTTTTATTCTTTCTTTATTCATAATATCTTGTTGCTTTTGTATCTCTTCTAAATTGTTTGCTAATTTCTTTGAGCTTGACATAGAGTTATTAATACCTCCTAAACTGACATAGAGAAAATATGTATAATACAATTATACTTGAACGTCTGTCAACATGTCAAAGAAAACCACAGTTTTTCTTCCTAATATCGTCATGTATTTTAAGGCCTTATTGAAAAATCCTACACATAATTCCTTACCTTTACAACTTCTCCATTCTTTATGTATACTCTAGGAACTCTCTTAGTTATCATGCATATCACTTCATAACTTATAGTGCCCAACATTTCCGCGATATGTTCTGCATTTAGTTCTACTCCATCTTTTTCTCCTATGAGTATAACTTCGTCACCTACTTTTACTCCTCCCTCTATGTCAGTAATATCTACCATACATTGATCCATACATATTCTTCCTACTACAGGCGCAAATTGGCCATTTATTATCACCTTAGCTTTATTAAAAAGCAGTCTAGTATACCCATCTGCATATCCTACAGGTAATGTAGCTATAACACTTTCTCTGCTGCTTTGAAATTTCCTTCCATAGCTTATATATTGCCCTGAAGATATATTTTTTATGTGAGCTATATTAGTTTTAAGTTCCATTACAGGTTTTAATTCTATCCTGCTTCTATCAACTTCCTCTGAAGGATAATATCCATATAATATTATTCCTGGTCTTACTGCTTCAAAATGAGTTTCTGGTAAATCAATTATAGCTGCACTATTGGCTATATGCCGTGTTTTTATATTTACGCCTCTTCTTTTTAAAGCCTCATAGAACTTATTAAAGTTATTTAACTGATAATATGTGTATTCTTTATCCTTCTCATCAGCAGTAGAAAAGTGTGAAAATAAGCCCTTTATTTCTATATTAGGTAACTTACTTATCTTTTCTACCTCACCTACACTTTCTTCATTCGGCAAGAATCCTATTCTTCCCATGCCAGTATCTAAAGCTATATGAATCTTTGCCTTTTTATGTTCCCTTTGAGCTATTCTTGAAAGTTCCTTAGCATAATCAAAAGAAAATACAGTTTGCTCTATATCATACTTAAGTAAATTATCTATTAAGCTTGGAGGAGTAAAACCTAAAATCATTATAGGAGCTTCTATACCTCCTCTTCTTAGTTCTACTCCTTCGCTAACTACTGCAACAGCTAAACTAGTAGCTCCATTTTCTAAAAGCACAGGGGCTACGTCTAAAGCTCCATGTCCATATGCATCAGCCTTTACCACACCTATAATATCCTTGCTTTTTGATATTTTTCTAATCTGCCTCATGTTGAAAGCAAGATTATCAAGGTTTATCTCAGCCCAAACAGGCCTCAAGTGTTTAAACATTCTATTACCTCCAAAATGAGATATTTTCATATCTCCTTCTTTTGTTATTGATTTAATATTTTATTCTTGAAAAGTTTCCTCTGAAACTTCAGCATTTGGTACAAAATTTTTATATATGAAGTTCAACACCTCATTTCCTTTTATATCGTATATGACTATTTTATCTGGACAATTATCTTCAAGATTTACGTACATGACCGCTTTATATATATTTCTATTATTCCCTGGAATATCAAGCTGAATAAGTTGATATTCTCTACCTTCTATTTCTTTAAATGAACTTTCTATATATTCATCAGTATACAATAATCCAATATACTCTTCTATAAAACTAAGTTTATATACATTATCAAATTCCTTATCTAAAGTATATTTCTTATTGTTATTCAAATCACTTACTATTATATCATTCTTTTTATATAATAGTGTTCTATCTTTATTTATATCTAGTCTATGCCCATAATCCTTGTGATAGAACTGTTTGCATTGAGTTTCTATTTCTTGCTTACTGTTTTTTATATGTACACTTACATCGCAGGTATAACTATGTAAGCTTTTTAAGTAATCAATAGCATCATTTGGATTTTTTTCTTTCTTGCCACAGCTGCTTAAACTTAATGTTATAAACAAAGATGTAATGAATAGCATTAATACTTTCTTTATCATAAAACTTCCTCCAAAAATTATACAAGCTATATTAAATACTATTCATTAATTTTTTATATTATGCTACTCTTTCTTTTCAACTTGAAGTTCTTTTATACCAAATGGAAGCTTATCTATAAGACTAAGTGCGTTTACACAAAATCTATCCTTAGATAGCATATCTCCACAATATCCATGCACATAAGCTCCTATGTAAGCAGCTTTAAAGGGATCAAAGCCCTGAGATATAAATGATGCTATTATTCCTGTCAATGCATCTCCCATTCCTCCTGATGCCATAGAACTATTACCTGTAGTATTAATTATAACAGTTTTGCCATCAGTAATTACAGTATTATACCCCTTCAGAAGTAGAATAATATCATATTCTCTTGCAAAAAGCTTAGCAATCTCTATCCTATTTTTTTCAATATTTTCTATAGACATGCCTGTTATTCTAGACATTTCTCCGGGATGAGGAGTTAGTACAATTTTATTATTCTTTTTCTTTAAAATATTTAGATTGTTTTTTAAAGCATTTATTCCATCAGCGTCAATAACTATAGGACAACTTGTATATCTTATTATATCTGTTACTATTTTTAAAGTACTTTCATTATCCCCCATACCTGGGCCTACTGCTATAGCATCGCTTTTTCCTAAGATTTCATTAAGTCTATCCTTATTTTTAAATGAAACAGTCATAGCTTCTGTAAGTTTAATACTCAATATATCTTGTATATTCTCTGAACAGCATAGAGTGACAAGTCCAGCCCCTGACTTAACAGCAGCTTGCGTAGATATAAAAGCTGCTCCAGTAAATCCAGTAGAACCTGCCACAACAGCTACTCTTCCGAAATCTCCCTTATGGAGATGTTTTTCTCTTATTGGTATGTGTTTTCTCACAGCAGATTTATCTAATATGTAATCATTAATGCAAAGCTTATTTTCTACAAAACTAGGTATCCCTATATTTTCAATTATAATTTCTCCAGTATATTTATCTGATCCATATTTAAGAAATCCTCTTTTGTAAAACTGAAAAGAAATAGTTTTATTTGCTTTAATGCAACATCCCAACACTTCTCCAGTATCTGAATTTAATCCTGATGGAACATCTATAGCTACAGTATAAGAACTTAACTCATTAATACAGCTTATAATTTCTCTATGAATCCCCTTTATTTCCCTTGAAAGCCCTGTTCCAAATAAAGCATCTATAACAATTTCGCTTTCTTTTACAGCTTCTTTTAGTTTATCTAACTCCTCAATGTTATTAATAAACTTAACACGCACCCCTGAGTTTACTAATATTTCATAATTAACTTTACAATCTCTGCTTAAACCTTCCTTTTCACCAACTATAAATATTTCTACACTCTTTTCTAATACAGACAAATGTCTTGAAAGTGCTAGTCCATCGCCACCATTATTGCCACTACCGCATACAATAGTAAAACTGTTATAAACATGTATATGTTTAAGAACTCTTAAAGCTGCATTTTCCATAAGAACAAGACTTGGTATTCCTATTTCTTCTATGCAAAATTTATCTACTTCCCTCATTTTTTGAGCTGTAACAATCTTCATTTTGTAACACCTCCAAAACTGCGTATGCAATAGCATTCTCCTTACTATGAGATATACTTAAATGTATGTTATAATTCCCTAACTTCTCTCCTACTCTTTTCGCTTCTCCATTTAAAAATACTATAGGTTTTCCTAATAAATCCTTACCTATTTCTATGTCTCTAAATTGGAATCCTCTAATTCCTGTTCCTAATGCTTTTGATACCGCCTCTTTCGCAGCAAATCTTCCTGCCACAAACTCAGGTCTCATTTTTCTGCTATTTAAATATTCTATCTCATTTTTAGTGAACAGCTTTTGTATAAAATTAGAATTTTTCAGCATTGCCTTTTCTATTCTTTTTACCTCTATTATATCTGCTCCGATACCCATAATCATAATATCATCCCCTAGATAAATTTATTACCGGACAGCCTTTCTCCACTTCTCCACTAAAAAAGCTGTGCATTTTTCTTATTATATTTTATATTTTGATTTTACACCTAAAATTCCAAATAAAAAAGGAGGTTTCCCCTCCTTTTTTAACATATGTATATATCTTTTAATATCTCATCAAAATCTGTTACATAATTATCAATATATTCTCCCAAAATATCTATTAAATGAATTGGTGATACAACGTTATCATACAGCATTTTGAGTAATTCATGAACCTTGTGTCTGTGAGGGCTAATGCACTTAACACTGTCCCTCTCTATTCTAACTAATTTTCCATTTACAATATCTTGTCTTTCAACCTCAATCCCATATGATTGAATGTCCTTCATGCAGCCGTCCAGAAAAGTAACCTTGTCCTTTATTACTCTATATGAGTAATGGTACTGTACATCACCGTGATATTCTGTTCTACCTAAACTCTCCACAACTAACATAACACTTTCCCCCTGTACTTTTCTTTGATAATATATTATCACTAATTTTGTAAAAAAGATGTCATTTTATAATTCTTTAATAAATCTTTTTATCCCTTCCTTATGACAATAATATACGCATTATCTTCTATTAACTTACACATGTTGTTTTTAAAGAATAAAATTTAAGAGGATACTTAAGTTTTGTGTCGAATATTATCATATTTTTCTCCAAGAAATCATCATATTTATACTATCTCTCAGTATGTTTTCTTCAATTGATAAATACTCACAAATATCTTCCATTATAAGCAATGTAGGTATAATTATTGATAAATCTCTTCTTTTATAGTTTTGTAATCCATATTGTATGCTATATTTAATTGCACTCTCTTTCTTATATTTTATGTCCTTATATAAATTCTCCAAAGTTTTATACAATATTGAGCATGAAATAGCTACAAAATCTCTTTTACTTTTTTCACTTCCATTTATTGCTTCTGTAATAATCTTTTTTAAAGGAGCATCTTTATAATATTTTTGTATAGAAATTATATAGTTATTGCTTATAAAATTTCCTATAATGTCGGCATCTATAAGTGCTATTTCTCCTTCTGTATTAAAAATTATACTAAATTCTACATCATCCTTTCCCTTTTCTCTTACCTCATCAATCATCTTCTTCATCCTATAATTAAATGCACTTGTAAATTTAGAATCTAAGATAAAATATTCTAATTCTCTGGCACATGCTATAGATAAAAATTGATTAAAACTCTTATATGTTTTGTCTAAATGTTTTCTATCTCTCATATGAACACTCCTAGTTGTATTATCTATTTACACATTGTATTTTTTCATCCTTATAAGAAATTATTCATGTTATAAAAAAGGCCTAAGTATAAGCCTTATCTTATACTTAGACCTTTTTATTAAGATTACATTTGCGCAGATTGCCTAGCTGATACTCTTTTAGCCGCTGTCAAGAATCCAGTTATAGCTGCAACTGCTGCAACTATTCCTACAGGAAGACCTATGCTCATTGATAATTTAAATCCTTCTGGTGCTATTAATATATAAGTTGTACATACAGCTGTCATAAAGGTAGCTGGTATAGTCG
>NZ_PVXN01000067.1 GCF_002995795.1 Clostridium thermopalmarium DSM 5974 | reverse complement strand
GTGTTAAAAATTGGATTAATCCAATTCATAATTATCAACATTTCATCTTTCAAATCTTCTATTATATTTATCTGCAAAAGCCTTTTTTCTCTGAATCCTCGAATGTTTCTAAAAAAGTATAATTGGGTTAAGTTAAAGGCTATTATCATGAATCCAACTATAGCCTCTATGCCCGTAGGGCTATGCAAATAGCAATGATCAAAATGACACTCTGTTTTCAATTGGTGAAATACATTATTTTCAATGTCCCACCTTTTATGAATTATCTTCCATATAGTCTCAGTACAAATATTTTTGTTGGTGGTTACAATCCAGACTTCTTTTAACTCTTTCTTATCGCCTTCATGAATCTCCTCTAAAAATCTTATAAATCTTACCTTAATATCCATACCAGTCATTTCAAATCCATCATCATCCCAAGCACTAACAATAATTTTCTTTGTGCTTCCCTCATTTACTATCCATTGTTTGTTAGCCTCACGGCTTTGAAACAATCCTAATGCGTCTTTAACAATATGAAGCCTTTCATCTTTTACTCTAACAACTGCATCCATTCCAATTGCAAGGACTTCTTTAATCCATGATGCTTTGCAATACAAAGCATCTGTAACTATAACATCTGCAAAGTGATGAAATTTTTCATAAAGCTTTCTAATGAGTCTTTTACCTCCGGTAATTTCACCCTCATCTTTATCAGAACAATCTTTTTTAGGTTCTAACATTTCATAACCCAATACAGTATGGGGATCAGAACCCACAGTTGCACAAACAACTGCTCTGTGGAAGTAATGAGTTATTCCTTGTTTATCAACACGGGTAAGGCATTTTTCACAGCTCTTTTTAGTACTTTCAAATATCTCAACTCCATCAATAGCGGCAACCTTTATTCCATCTACTGTACCGTTTCTAAATACCTTATTTTTAAATATAGTTTTTATTATATGATCATGCATATCATTCAAACTGTTTATATCAAAACTACTTAAGGAACGCCTAACGGCGTCAATATGGGGCAATCTTGTTTTCTTTGGAAATAAATTTTTAAATCTTCCTTTTTCCAACCAATGTTCGAGTCTATTAAAACTTTTAAGTCTACAGATAAATGTGAACAGAACTATAAATGAAATAGTTGAAGTTTCAATTTGAGGATTTATTCTTCCATCTTTTAACCCCTTGATTTTTTCTCCAAGATGGTATACCTTAGAGAAGTAGGTGAGCATTTGTTTTAAATAACGCTTGTTCATCTCAAAACATCCTTTCTATTGGGTTTGTAGCAAAATTCATTATAGAAAGGATGTTTTCATTTTTAAACCCTAAATTTTTTCCAGTAAAAATCGGAATTTA
>NZ_PVXN01000066.1 GCF_002995795.1 Clostridium thermopalmarium DSM 5974 | reverse complement strand
GGTTCTGGTTGTCGAGGGTTCGAGTCCCTTCGTTCACCCCATTAAAAAATTGGGATGTCGCCAAGCGGTAAGGCATAGCACTTTGACTGCTACATGCGTAGGTTCGAATCCTGCCATCCCAGCCATTATGATCCACTAGCTCAGTCGGTAGAGCACTTGACTTTTAATCAAGTTGTCCGGGGTTCGATTCCCCGGTGGATCACCATAAAATAAATATCATAGTATGCAGGTGTGGCGGAATTGGCAGACGCACTAGACTTAGGATCTAGCGCCTTTGGCGTGGGGGTTCGACTCCCTTCACCTGCACCAAAATGAGCGGGAGTGGCTCAGTGGTAGAGCGTCACCTTGCCAAGGTGAACGTCGCGAGTTCGAATCTCGTCTTCCGCTCCAAAATATGCGGGTATGGTTCAATGGTAGAACGTCAGCCTTCCAAGCTGAACACAGGGGTTCGATTCCCCTTACCCGCTCCAAATATGCGTCTTTAGCTCAGCTGGATAGAGCAACGCCCTTCTAAGGCGTGGG
>NZ_PVXN01000065.1 GCF_002995795.1 Clostridium thermopalmarium DSM 5974 | reverse complement strand
GGGGGAAGGTGTATCTATATACATGGCCTACGGCCTTTTTCCCTTCCAAAATTTCAATAAAATAGAAAAAATCTAATTTCCTATAAAGAAAAAAGCTTTACTGGAAATTAGATGCGAAATCTCTGATAAATGAAAGAGATACTTGACAAATAAAAAAATATGATAATATAATATGGTGTAAATATGAATGGTTAATTTAAAAGATTGTAGATTTAATATAATTTGAAAAACAATTTTATAAAGCAATTTCGGTGAAAAGAAGAGTATCCTTTTAAAAGCTTTTAGCGAGCGGGAAGTGGTGGAAGCCCCGTAGAACTTTAATTGGAGAAAAGAGCCTTGGAGAAGCTGCTAAGTTATATTCATTGTAATATAATGAGGTAAGCCGTTAACTGCGTTAAAGTTTCAAGTGGACTTAACAGTCAACTAGAGTGGTACCGCGGATATGTCCGTCTCTGTTTTTATAATAGAGGCGGGCTTTTTTGCACAACATAACATCAGCTATAGGATTGGTATTTAGGAAAGTTTTACTTGGCAAAGAAGCTGAAAGGCAGTGGATAAGTAGAGGCACCTACGGTGCGAGTTTAGAAGTGGGGGCGCTAAAGCGCAGTAGAGAAGTTTAGAAGAGCAGAAAAGGCTTAAAGTATTTAAGAGGGATATTTATAGAAAGCCTTTAGAATCAATATAAAAAGACTTTGCTGTGCTTCGTCGACTAAAAAGAAGTAAATTTAAAAAATAAAAAAAATTATACATAAATAAGTGGGAGGAAGAAACATTGAATTACAAGAGAATAGTTGCAGAGAGAATAAAAGAAAATGTTGATTTAGAATTAGATACTATAGAGGGACTTATTGAAGTACCTCCAAAGCCTGAAATGGGTGATTATGCTTTTCCGTGTTTTCAGTTAGCAAAGACTTTCAGAAAGGCTCCGAATATGATAGCCGCAGAATTAAGCGAAAAGATAAACAAGGAAGGTTTTGAAAAGGTTGAAGCCTTAGGACCATATCTAAACTTCTTTATGGATAAGGGGGTTTTTGCAGAAGCTATTCTGAACAGAATATTAGAAGAAAAAGATAAGTATGGTTCTTCAGATTATGGAAAAGGAAAAAATGTAACAATAGATTATTCTTCACCTAATATAGCTAAGCCATTTCATGTAGGACATTTATTTAGTACAGCTATAGGAAATGCTTTGTATAGAATGCTAAACTTTGAAGGATATCATTCTATTGGAATAAATCATCTTGGAGATTGGGGAACTCAATTTGGAAAGTTAATATCAGCTTATAAAAGATGGGTAGACGAAGAAGCCTTAGAAAAAGAACCTATAAAAGAGCTTTTAAGAATTTATGTTAAGTTTCATGAAGAAGCGGAGAAGGATCCATCTCTTGAAGATGAAGGAAGAATGTACTTTAAAAAGTTAGAAGATGGGTGTCAGGAAGAAGTAGCTCTTTGGGAAAAGTTTAAGACACAAAGTTTAAAAGAATTTGAAAAGGTATATGAAACTCTTGGAGTTAAATTTGATTCCTATGCAGGAGAGAGCTTCTACAATGATAAAATGGATGCTGTAGTAAAGGAATTAGAAGAAAAAAATCTTCTTGTGGAGAGCAACGGAGCTAAGGTTGTAATGCTTGAAGAAGAAAATATGCCTCCATGTATTATTTTAAAGGCGGATGGAGCTACAATATATGCCACTCGTGATTTAGCTGCTGCAATATACAGAAAAAAAACCTATGACTTCTACAAAAATATATATGTAGTTGGTTCACCTCAAGCATTACACTTTAAACAAGTATTCAAAACTCTAGAAAAAATGGGATATGAATGGGCTAAAGATTGTGAGCACGTAGGTTTTGGTCTTGTGAAGTTTGCAGATAGAAAGTTATCAACAAGAAAGGGAGAAGTCATTTTCCTTGAGGACTTGCTAAACGAAGCTGTATCTAAAACTCTAGAAATTATAAATGAAAAGAATCCAGACCTTGAAAATAAGGAAGAGGTTGCTAAAAAAGTTGGAATAGGTGCTGTTATATTCACTTATCTAAAAAATAGAAGAGAAAAGGATATAGTATTTAGTTGGGATGAAATGCTTAACTTTGAAGGAGAAACTGGTCCATATGTTCAATATACTTATGCAAGAGGAAAGAGCATATTGAGACGTGCAGGAGAGATTGAGGGAGATATTAATTATGCAGCTTTAAACTCCACAGAAGAGTTCGAGCTTGTAAAAGAACTTTCGCGATTACAAGAAGCAGTATTAGGTGCTATAGCTAAGTTAGAACCTTCAATGCTTACAAGATATATAATTGACGTTGCTAAAGCGTTTAATAAATTTTATAACGCTCATAACATTATGGCTACAGAAGATAAAGCTGTTAAGAATGCAAGACTAAAAATGGTAGAAGCAACCTGTCAAGTAATTAAAAATGGACTTAAACTCATTGGAATTGAGGTAGTGGAAAAGATGTAGTAGTTCATTTTAGAAGTTTACTCTCCTTATAGAAAAGTTTTAAAATATTATTCATGTAAATATTTTATAGATAAATATAAGATGATATAATTATTGTAAGGGGGTGCTTCATATGAAAATAAGAGATATAATGCATTACGAAGTTGTAATGCTAAATCCTGAGGATACAGTAAAAAAAGCTTTGGATTTAATGAATGAAAAGAAAATAAACGGTGCACCAGTTGTAGATAAATATAGAAAGTTACAAGGAATTGTGGTTAAGGCAGATATATATAGATTTTTGATTGAAGAAGGTCACTATGATACTTATCCTATTTCTAATATAATGACAAAGAGTGTTGTAACTGCTGACATTGATGAGGATATAGTAGATGCAGCTCAAAAGATTATAGAAAATAATATTGAAGCAATACCAATTTTAGAAGATAAAAAAGTTGTAGGATTGTTATCTATGGAAAATATAATTGAACATTTTATAGAACTAAATAAAAGAAGGTAGATATTTTGTTATCTACCTTCTTTATCTTTATACACTGGACAGTGAGAAGAACAGCTGCCGCAGTTACATCCTTCACCAGAGGCTTTCTTTTTTACATTTTTAACGAGAATATAAATTGCAAAACCTGCAATGGCTGCTGTTATTATTATTTCTAACATGTAATCACTCCTTAATATACCAAAACCATAATTTTTAAAACTATGGATTATCCTATAATCAACAAACCTAAATTATAAACTATAAATGCAGCTATCCAAGCCAATATAAATTGATATACTATAGAGAAGAACATCATCTTATTTCCGTATTCCTTTTTCATTGTAGCTACAGTTGTTATACAAGGAGTATATAAAAGTACAAAGACTAAGAAAGCGTAAGCTGATACAACATTAAAGTGTTGAAGCAGTATAGTTTGAAGATCATTTCCGAAAATAACTCCCATAGTACTTACAACAACTTCTTTAGCCATAAATCCAGTTAGAAGTGACATTGAAGTTTCCCAAGAACCAAAGCCAAGTGGCTTGAATATTGGAGCTATTCCTTTACCAATTGATGCAAATAAGCTTTCGTTAATATCTACCATTCCAGTAAAGTTAAAGTTAGATAAGAACCAAACTACAACTGAAATTGATAAAATAATAGTTCCTGCTTTCTTTAAAAAGCCTTTACCTTTATCCCAGGTGTGTATAGCAAGACTTTTCCACTCAGGAAGTTTATATTCAGGAAGCTCAATTATAAAAGGCTCCTCATCTTTTTTAAATATTGTGTTTTTAAATAAAAGACCTATTAAAAATGCAATAGCTACACCTAGAGCATAAAGAGAAAATACTACTGGTGTTTCTTTTCCAGGGAAAAAGATAGATGCAAATAAAGCGTAAACTGGAAGCCTTGCATTGCATGACATAAGCGGTACAAGCAGTGCAGCAAGTTTTCTATCTTTTTCACTTTCAAGAGTTCTAGCTGACATTATAGCAGGTACAGAACAACCAAATCCAACTACCATTGGTATGAAGGCTTTACCTGAAAGGCCCATTTTTCTCATAAGTTTATCCATTAAAAAGGCAGCTCGTGCCATATATCCACTATCTTCAAGAAAGGATATTCCAAGGAATAGTGCTAAAATTATAGGAAGAAAAACTATAATAGAGCCAACCCCTCCAACTATTCCATCAACAATAAGAGATCTAAACCAAGGACTGCTATTTGTGAGCAAAGCATCTAGTTTTGGCATTAGATAATCATTTAATCCTAGATCTAAAAGATCAGCTAAAGGCTGTCCTACCCAACTGAAGGTAAATTTAAATATTAAATACATAATTCCTAAAAATATTGGATAAGCAGCGAATTTATTTAAAAGTATATTATCTATCTTATCTTTAGTACTTATCTCATTCCTTGAAGAATGAGTTATACATTTACTTAATAATTTTTCAATATATGAATAAACTTCTTTTTCATTTTTAAAATTTTGATATTTAAAATCATTTTCAATAGATAACTCTGAAACATCTATGTTTAAAAGCAAATCTTTAACTTTATCTAGGCCTTTACCCTTTGAAGCTGAAACAGGAATAAGTTTAACTCCAAGCTCCTTTGAAAGTTTATTAAAATCTATATTTATACCTTTAGCTTCAGCTATGTCAATCATATTAAGAATCATTATAATTGGTTTATTAAACTGTTTTAACTGAGTAGTAAGATATAGATTTCTATCTAAATTAGAAGCATCTACTATGTTTACTATTAAATCTGCTTCATCACTTAATAAAAAGTTCTTTGCTACCTTTTCTTCATTAGAATAGGTATCCATAGCATAAATTCCTGGAAGATCAACTATTTTTACAGATTTATTTAAAAAACCTTCTTTCTTCTCTACAGTAACTCCAGCCCAGTTTCCAACATACTGATTGGATCCTGTTAAAGCATTAAACAAAGTGGTTTTACCTACGTTTGGGTTTCCCACTAATGCTATTGTCCTCATTTTAGACCTCCTTTATCTTAATGTTAGCAGCATCCTTTTTTCTTATTGCTAGGTCAAAGCCTCTAACATTTATGATAATAGGATCCCCCAAAGGTGCCTTATTTTTTAAAGTTACTTTAGTTCCCTCAATACATCCTAAGGCTAACAGACGTTTTGAAAGCTTTTCATCTCCGATTATATTTTTAATAAAACCATCTTGTCCTGGTCTTAAATCAACTATGCTCATTTTGTCTCCCCCTTATGTAATTCTGAAAATCATTCTCAATTAAAATATAGCACCAATGATAAAAAAAGTCAATATCTAAGAAAATAAAGTGGAACTTTTTTCTTATAAAGTAATATGCAAATTATTACGCAGTTTATTTGCTGCAGCTGTTACTAAAATAAAGTAAGTTATGAGGAGTTCACAAACCATGAAAATTGTGAGATAATAAAAAGACAAAGCTGAGTAAATAATATAAAATATAATAAGATTTGTTTGACTAGAAAGAAGTGGTAAATTGATTAAAAGGGAAAATACTATAAAGGTAGAAGAATATTCACAGGAAAATAACTTAGATGTTGATGGAAAGGCAGATATATATAAGGATGCCATATTTTTTGATTTAGAACATTATCTATATAAAAAGCCAATATGTATAGGAGTTTTTGGATGCTGTTATTATGACGAAAAGAGTAATGAACTTAAGGTTACTCAGTACATGATTGAAAATAAAAATGATGCTTTGAAAATATTAAATCTTTCTGTAGACTATTTTAAAGATATGCATGATAAATATAATAAAAGATATATAGTTACCTTTTCTGGTAATAATGATTTTACAGTTATTGAATACCTATACAAGAAAAACAATATAGATTTTAATCTAGATGATTACTTTATAAAGGTAGATCTCCAAAGAGAGTACGAAAAATTGATGGGATCCAATATAGGACTTAAAAATTTAGAAAAGGTATTTGATATACATAGAGAAAGTGAACTTATAAGCGGTTCTAATTTATCAAAAACATTCTGCAAGGTTATGAAGGATTTTGATTATATGAATAGAATGCCTGAAGAAAAGAGGCAAAGAATATTATTATATAATGAGCAGGATGTAGTGAGTCTTTTTAGGATATATGTAGATTGGAAAAAGTTTTTGAAAAAGGAAATTAAAATTGAAGAATAGATAAATATAAATATATAAGTATAAGCGGTTACTCATAAAGAGTGCTGCTTTTTTTTATATTCATGAACTATAAAACTATAATGGTAAAATTTAATTAAAAAACAAATTAAATTGCTAAAAATATAAAATTAAATCAAATATATATAAAAAATTTTTATATTAATTGGAAATTTTAAGGAAATTATTGTATAATTAGTGTATAATTTCATAGATAAAAATATTTTTAACTTGATGTCAATGAAAACTAGGAGTAATCAATATGAACATAGTTAATAAAAAAAGATTAGGAGATTTATTAGTTGAAGGAGGAAAAATAACTAAAGAACAGCTTAAAGCAGAGTTGGAAAGACAAAGAATCACTGGAATTAAGCTTGGTGAACTATTAATTAAAGACAAGCTAGTAAGCAAAGAGGACATATTAGAGGTGCTAGAATTTCAGCTGGGAATACAGAGAGTGCATTTAGATATGATACAGCTGGATAAAAGTGTTGTGAGAGCTATACCTGAATCTTTGGCTTTAAAATATAACTTAATAGCTATTGGATTTGAAGGAAATAAAATTAAAGTTGCTATGTCAGATCCTTTAAATGTGTTTGCTATAGATGATGTTTACATAGCTACAGGAAAGAGAGTTATACCTTATATAGCTTCTAAAACAAATATTGAAAAAGCTATAGATAAATATTATTCCAGTGAATATGTTGAAAAAGCAGCAGAGGAATTGACAAAATCCAGCGTAAAATAAGAAGTGAAAGTGGAAGTAGAAGAGATGGATGATGTAAAAAATGCGCCAGTTGTAAAGCTTATAGACTCTGTGATAAAAAATGCGGTTAAGGCTAAAGCCAGTGATATACATATAGAGCCTTTTGAAAATTATGTAAAGATAAGATATAGAATAGATGGGATGCTTCAGGAGGTTTTAAGGGCGCCAAAGGAAACATCAGCATCATTGACTTCTCGTATAAAAATTATGGCAAGCTTTGATATAGCAGAAAAAAGCTTCCACAGGATGGAAGAATAATTACTAAAATAAATGAAAATTAACCTTAAAGAATAAGGTTGATAGTCTTGAAATAGGAGGGGCTACCAATATTGGAGATGGCATCAGAACAGCAAAAGCTATGCTGGATAAGCGTACTTCAGTAAAAGAAAAGTATATAATTCTTATGACAGATGGAGTGCCTACTGCTTATAGCAGAGATAAAAATGGTAAAAAAAGATACTATGAATATTTAGATGATTATTTTGGAACAACAATTAATAGCAGTATAAATCATGATGCTGCAAGCTCTATCTTATATACTTATAATGGGGACACATATATAACCTATAATGGGGTTCAAAATACCACCGATGCAGAGGCTTTGAGTTATGCTAAAAATGTAGTAGACAACATGATAAAGGATGATGATAGTGTTAAACAATTTATAAAAGTTGTTCCACTTCCAAAATTGGATTAAATTACTAAGGAGCTTGCTAACTTAAGCTCCTTTTAAATAAAATTTTCGAGGTGAAAAATGGACAGAATAGTTATTTTTATTTCCGGGCTTATCCTAGGTAGTTTTTTAAATGTTTGTATATATCGAATACCGCATGGAAAATCTATCTCTTATCCGCCTTCACATTGTACAAACTGTAAAATCAGAATAAAGCCCTATGACTTAATCCCAATTATAAGTTATGTATTATTAAAAGGAAGATGCAGATACTGTAATAATAAGATTTCTATAAGATATCCTTTAATAGAGCTGTTTACTGGAATTATATTTGTTGGGGTATATATAAAGTATGGTTTAAGTATAAAATTTATAAAATTTGCTGTATTATTTTGTTTTTTAATTGTTATAGGAATTATAGATTATGATACTACAGATGTATATGATAACACTATAATATGGGGAGGAGTATTTGGGTTTATATTTTTAGCAATAAATATTTATTTAAAACTCCCTGTAAAGACTTATTTACTAGGAGCACTGGTTGGAGGAGTTTTTATATCTATAATAATTCTTTTATCAGGAGGCATGGGATGGGGTGACGCTGAAATATGCACTCTTTGCGGATTGTATCTAGGCATTAAACTTACTATTTTAACCTTATTTTTATCCTTAATAATAGGAGGAACTTTAGGTGGAATACTTATACTGTTAAAAAAGAAAAGTCGTAAAGACTATATACCTTTTGGGCCATTTATAGTAAGCGCAGCAATGATCGCAATGTTTTTAGGAGAAAGAATATTAAAATGGTATTTTAATATTTTATTTTAGGTTAGGTACATTAGCTAATTTTTGTATTATAATATAAGATTAGCTGAATTAATGAAATATATGTTGACTAATTAGTATAAATAATTATATAATAGCAATGTTTGCATAATTAATGTTTGCATAATTTTTAATACACAAAAAATGGAGATGAGAAAAAGAATATGTTTACTCCTATAAAAAATACAAAGGTATATGAACAGGTTATGATTCAAATAAAGACAATGATAAAGGATGGAACTCTTAAAAGAGGAGATAAGCTTCCATCGGAAAGAGAATTAGTAGAGCAGTTAGGTGTTAGCAGAGCATCTATAAGAGAAGCTTTAAGGGCTTTAGAAATGATTGGTTTAGTAGAGTGTAAGCAAGGAGAAGGAAATTTCATAACAAATACTTTTCATGATACTTTATTCGAGCCTCTTTCTATAATGTTTATGTTAAATGAATGCAAAGTACATGAGATATTTGATCTTAGGAAAATAATAGAAGTAGAAACTGCAGCGCTTGCAGCAAAGCAAGTAACTGAAGAGGAATTGAAAGAGATGGAAGAGTTATTACAAGCCATGAGAGCTTGTGATGATGAGGATGAAAGGGTAAAAATTGATGTAAAATTTCATTATAAAATAGCTCAGGCTTCTAGAAATTTTTTAATAGTAAGCATATTAAATGCTGTTTCTAGTCTTATGGATTCTTTTATAAAGGATGCGAGAAAAAATATTATAAATAATCAACATAAAGATGTCATAGATGAGCAGCATGAGAGTATATTACAGGCTCTAAAAAATGGCAATCCAGAAGAAGCTACAGAAGCTATGAGAAGGCATATGGAGCTTATAAATGAAAACTTAATTAAACATCTTTGATACAAATAGAATGAGTTAGAGAAATGACAAGTTAGAAGAGAGCTTTTGCTTAAGCAAAAGCTCTCTTCTTTGCTTTCACACAGGTACTGATGTTGCTGAGTTTTTAGTGCTTTTATTAGTTGAACATCCTAATATAGTTTTTCTGACTTGATTTTGTAGTATTGTTAAAAAAGTAACTAAATTTTCAAAAATATGATGTAAAAAACAAAAAAATGAAAAAAATTTTTTTAGAAAAGTTATAATAAAGTGTAGAACTATGACAACGATTTCAAAAAAATTTTTGAATAGATTTGTTAATAAAATAACTATTGTAGAAATAATCTGATAATTGTGATATTATAAAGTCAAAGGAAAGATGGTCATACCACTTGGGGAGGTTTAGCTTAGTAGGGTAAAAAAATGAGTTTAAAAATAATAAACAGAATGATTTTCTGTTTATTAAAAATATACTGGTAAGACGACTTACCATAATTACTTTACTTATAAAATAGAATGGGGGATTAAGACATGGAAATATTGGTTTGTATCAAACAAGTTCCAGGAACAACAAAGGTTGAAGTTGATCCAGTTACAGGAGTTTTAAAAAGAGATGGTATAGATTCTAAGATGAATCCATATGATCTCTATGCTTTAGAAAGCGCATTTAGAATTAGAGAAGAAAAGGGTGGAAAAGTTAATGTAATAAGTATGGGACCACCTCAAGCAAAGGATATTATAAAAGAGGCATTTATGATGGGGGCAGATGAGGGAACATTACTTTCAGATAGAAAATTTGGTGGCGCAGATGTACTAGCTACAGCTTATACATTATCACAAGGGGTAAAAATGACAGGAAATCCTGACCTTATCATCTGTGGAAAACAAACAACAGATGGAGACACAGCACAAGTTGGACCAGAGATAGCAGAATATTTAGGAATTCCACATGTAGCTAATGTAAGAAAAATTATAGAAGTTAAGGATGATTCAATAACTGTTGAAATGGATATGGCGGAAACAGTAGAAATTCAGGAAATTAAATATCCTTGTCTTATAACAGTTGAAAAGGATATATATACTCCAAGACTTCCATCCTATAAGAAAAAATTAGAGACTAAAGACAAAGAAATAAAGGTATTTAGCTTAGCTGACTTAGAAGATAAGAACGAAAATAATTATGGATTAAATGGTTCAGCAACTCAAGTTGAAAGAATATTTCCACCAGAATCAAATACTGATAAGGAAATGTGGAAAGGTGACGGCGAAGAACTTACTGAGAGACTTTTTGCTAAACTGAAAGAACTTAAATTTGCATAATAGAATCTAAAAAAGCTGGTTACTAAAAAAGTTGGGGGGATTTAAATGGGAAAGTTATTGGTTCATGAAGATAAATTAAACAAAGAAGTTATAGAAGAATTAGTGAAAGTATGTCCGTTTGGTGCATTAGTAGAAAACAATGGTAAGTTGGAAATAACAGCAGCATGTAAGATGTGCAAACTTTGTGTAAAAAAAGGACCTGAAGGAGTAATGGAGTACGTGGAAGAAGAGCAAGGTCCTAAGGTAGATAAGAGTTTATGGAATGGAATTGCAATATATGTTGACCATGTAGAGGGGGAAATTCACCCTGTAACTCTTGAGCTTATAGGAAAGGGAAGAGAGCTTGCAGCTAAGATAAATCATCCAGTTTATGCTGTATTTATTGGATATAACATTAAAGATAAAGCTAAAAAATTATTGCATTATGGGGTTGATGAGGTATTTGTATACGATTACGAAGAGCTTAAGGATTTCAGAATCGAACCATATACAGCAGCTTTTGAAGATTTTATAAATAAGGTTAAGCCTTCATCAATATTAGTTGGGGCTACAACAGTAGGTAGATCTCTTGCACCAAGAGTTGCAGCAAGATTTAAGACCGGACTTACAGCAGATTGTACAATCCTTGATATGAAGGAGAACACAGACCTAGTTCAAATAAGACCAGCTTTTGGCGGTAATATAATGGCACAAATTATAACAAGCAACAATAGACCTCAATTTGCTACTGTAAGATATAAAATTTTCTCAGCTCCAGAAAGAAGTGAGAAAGCTACTGGTAAGGTTACAGTATGCGAGATGTCAAGAGATAAGTTTAAGTCAGGAATAAAGGTTCTTAAGATAACAAAAAAAGAAAAAGAAGTAAGTATATCAGATGCAGAAGTAATTGTAGCAGCAGGTAGAGGAGTAAAATCAGAGAAAGATATGCAGCTTGTTTATGAATTAGCTGATGCATTAGGAGCACAAGTTGCTGGAACAAGACCACTTGTTGAAGCAGGTTGGATAGATGCAAAAAGACAAATAGGTCTTAGTGGAAGAACGGTAAAGCCAAAACTTATAATCACCCTTGGAATTCAGGGTTCAGTACAATTTGTAGCTGGTATGAATAATTCAGAAACTATCATAGCAATAAATAATGATCCAGATGCATCTATATTCAATGTTGCTCACTATGGAATAGTTGGTGACCTTTATGAAATAGTTCCAAAACTTATTGAAAAAATCAAAAACGGTGAAGCTTTATCAGAAGTAGCAGCAGCAAAATAATTGAGGTCAGAAGTTTAGAGGGTTTATTCGCTGTGCTAAGCTTAGGAAGGTAAGTTTAAAGTGTAAAGTTTAAAATATAGTAAGTTAAAATTATAGACTAGGAGCGTTAGGAACAAAGTGTTAGGTACTAAAAAAGGTTCGGGGGGTTTTAATTATGAGTCAATATAAAAAGATAGATAACAAAGATGTAGAATTTTTAAAGTCAGTGGTTGGTGAGGATAAGGTTTTATATGGAGATGAAATTAGTGAGGATTATAGCCATGATGAATTAGGCGGAATAAGCAATTATCCTGAAGTGTTAGTTAGGGTGCACAAAACAGAAGAAATTTCAAAAATAATGAAATATGCTTATGAAAATACAATTCCTGTAGTAGTTAGAGGTTCAGGTACAGGTCTTGTTGGAGCATCAGTTCCTTTACATGGTGGAATAATGCTAGAAACAACAGAAATGAACAATATTCTAGAATTGGACGAAGAAAATTTAACATTAACCTTAGAGCCAGGTGTTCTTTTAATGGAGATTGGTAAATATGTAGAGGAATTTGATCTTTTCTACCCACCAGATCCAGGTGAAAAGAGTGCTACAATTGGTGGAAATATCAGTACAAATGCAGGTGGTATGAGAGCTGTTAAATACGGAGTTACAAGAGATTATGTACGTGGTCTTGAGGTAGTTCTTCCAAATGGGGATATACTTGAACTTGGTGGAAAGGTTGTTAAAAATAGCTCAGGTTATAGCTTAAAAGATTTGATTGTAGGCTCAGAGGGAACTTTAGGAATAATAACAAAAGCTATATTAAAATTAGTACCACTTCCTAAAAAATCTGTAAGCTTGCTTATACCATTTAAGGATATAGACACTGCTATTGAAACAGTTCCTAAGATAATAAAATCAAAAGCAGTTCCAACTGCTATAGAATTCATGCAAAGAGAAGTTATACTTAGTGCTGAAGAGTTCTTAGGAAAGAAATTCCCAGATAATTCATCTGATGCATATCTTCTATTAACTTTTGATGGAAATAGTACAGCACAAGTAGAAGCTGATTATGAAACAGTTGCAGACCTTTGCTTAGCTGAAGGAGCACTTGATGTATTCATAGTTGATACAGATGAAAGAAAAGAATCTGTATGGTCAGCTAGAGGAGCTTTCCTTGAAGCAATTAAAGCATCAACAACTGAGATGGATGAGTGCGACGTTGTTGTTCCAAGAAATGAAGTTGCAAACTTTATTAAATATACTAAGGAATTAGAAAAACAGTTCAACATTAGAATTCCAAGCTTTGGACACGCTGGAGATGGAAACTTACACGTTTATATTTGTAAAGATGATTTAAGTGATGAAGAATGGGAAAAGAAATTAAAGGAAGTATTTGATTGCATGTACAAGAAGTCAGAAGAATTAAGAGGACTTGTATCAGGAGAACACGGAATAGGATATGCTAAAAAAGAATATATGTTCCATCAATATGGAGAAAGCTATATAAACATAATGAAAGGCATAAAACAAGCATTTGACCCTAAAAATATTCTAAATCCAGGAAAGGTTTGCCAATAAACAATTAAAGGGGTCAGAACACAAATTTTAAGTTAAAAATAAAGGGGTCAGACTACAATGTTTAATAAAAATGTAGTCTGGCCTCATTTATTATTTATATAGTATCAAATTGAGAATATATTGTTTGGACTTCTCATTATGAGAAAAAGTTTTCTCATAATGAGATAAAATTAGTAGACTTTTATTTTAGTTTTTATTAAACTATATAAATAATATGTTTTTTCTTGGCATAAAAAATGCTACATATATAATATGTTGACATTAAATAATAAGATACGCACAATATATAATTAAGATATAAAAAGTTTTTTACAGAGTATAAAATATCAAATGGTAACTATAGCAAAGAATAGGAGAGGGAAATATGAAAGTACTTTATTATGACTGTTTTGCAGGAATAAGTGGGGACATGAATTTAGGAGCTATGATAGACCTTGGTGTAGATAAGGACTTTTTGATAAGAGAGCTATCTAAACTAAGGATGGACAGTGAGTTTGAAATAAAGGTTGGAAAAGAAAGTAGAAAAGGAATTGAAGGTACAAAGGTAGATGTAATTTTAAAACATAATGATGAAGCATGCTGCGATGAAGAGCATGGACAAACTAAAACTCATCATGAACATATACATGAAGATGGATATACTCATGAACACTCACAAGATCATAATCATTCACATAATCACCATGATGTTCATAGTCATTCTCACAGCCATAACCACCATGTTCATAGAAATCTAGAGCATATTGAGAAAATAATAAATTCAAGTGAACTTAATGATAATGTAAAAAAAATGAGCTTAAATATGTTTAGAAAAGTAGCTGAAGCGGAAGCAAAAGTTCATGGAAAACCGCTTTATGAAGTGCATTTTCATGAGGTAGGAGCTGTGGATTCCATAGTAGATATAGTAGGAGCTGCTATATGTTTAGATTACTTAAAGGTGGACAAAGTTATGGCATCTTCAGTAGAACTTGGTGGAGGATTTGTGAAATGTGCTCATGGACTTATTCCAGTTCCAGCACCTGCTACAGTAGAAATACTTAAAGGAATACCAGTAAAAACAGGAATAGTACCTTTTGAAACAACAACTCCAACAGGAGCTGCAATTTTAGCTTCTTCTGTGGATGAATTTTCAGATATGAAAGATTTTACCATTGAAAAGATAGGATATGGAGTAGGTGGCAGGGATACAGAAATTCCAAATGTATTAAGAGTATATTTAGGTAAAAAAAAACTAAGGAATTACATATAAATACGGAGGATAAAGATGAAGCCTATGTTTTAGAATGTAACATTGATGATATGAATCCAGAAATATATGAATATATTATAGAACGACTTTTTAATAAAGGGGCTTTAGATGTATATAGGATTCCGATTCTTATGAAAAAGGAAAGATTAGGTGTTATACTAAGTGTGCTCTGTAGAAAAGAGAATAAAGAAGATATAAAGGAGATAATTTTTAAAGAAACGACTACTTTAGGAATTAGAGAATATAAAATCAGTAGAACCAAGTTAAAAAGAGAATTTCAAACTGTGGACACCATTTATGGAAAAGTATCTGTTAAAAAAGCTTATTACAAAGGCAAATTAATAAAGGCAAAGCCAGAATATGAGGATTGCAGAAAGCTTGCGGAAGATAATAGTGAGCCTATTAAAAACATATATGATGAAGTGTTAAAGACCATGGGAGGGATTATAAATGAATAATCAAAAGTATTCAAATCTTATTAATTATCTAAAGAATTTAGGAAGTGTAGTAGTAGCTTTTTCAGGAGGAGTGGATAGCACATTCTTACTCAAAGCTGCAAAGGAAGCATTAGGAGATAAAGCTGCGGCGCTTACAGTGGTATCTCCCTATATTCCTAAATGGGAGATAGAAGAAGCAAAAGAGTTAGTAAAGGAAATAGGAATAAGACATGAGTTTTTAGAAGTTCCTGTTATAATAGATGAAATTAAGTTTAATCCAGAAGATAGATGCTATTTATGCAAAACAGCTGTGTTTACAATGGTAAAGGATTTTGCAAATAAAAATGGATACAATTATGTGGTGGATGGAACAAATGCTGATGATATAAATGACTATAGACCAGGATTAAGAGCATTAAAGGAGCTTGAAATTAAAAGCCCTCTTCTTGAAAATAAATTAAGCAAAAATGAAATAAGAGAATTGTCAAAAGAGCTTAATTTGCCAACATGGAATAAACCCCCATATGCTTGCCTTTTATCAAGAATTCCTTATGGAACTGAGCTTAAGGTAGAAGATTTGGAGAAAATAGAAAAGTCAGAAAGGTATCTAATGGACAAAGGGTTCAGAGCAGTCCGTGTAAGATGTCACGGAGATTTAGCTAGAATTGAAGTTCCAATAGAAGATATGCCTAGACTATTTGATATAAAATTAATGGATGAAATTTCTTCAAAGCTAAAAGAATTCGGATTTAAATATGTATCATTGGATATGCAAGGATATAGGACAGGAAGTCTTAACCTTAATATAGAAGAAAAGGGGAATTAGAATGAATTCTAAGGATATAAGAGCACTTTTAGAAGGAGTGAAAAGCGGCAGTATTTCAATAAATGATGCCGCAAGTAAGCTTGAAGATTTACCTTATAAGGAGTTAGGTTATGCTAAGATTGATAATCATAGGGAAATAAGAGTAGGATATCCTGAGGTTATATATTGTGCAGGAAAGACAGTTGAGCAGGTAAAAGGCATTGTGGAATTTATGAATACAAAAGATAATAATATACTTGGAACTAGAGCTACAAAAGAAATGTATGAAGCGGTAAAGGAAATATGTAAAGAAGCAGAGTACAATGAGCTTGCAAGAACTATTACTGTAAAGAAAAAGGATGTTTCTAAAACAGATACTTATATTGCTGTAGTTACAGCAGGTACTTCGGATTTACCTGTAGCAGAAGAAGCAGCAATTACAGCTGAAATTTTTGGAAATAGGGTTGAGAGAATCAACGATGTGGGAGTTGCTGGAATACACAGGCTATTCAGTAAATTAGATATAATTAGAGGAGCAAAGGTTGTAATTGCTGTAGCTGGTATGGAAGGTGCTCTTGCTAGCGTTGTAGGAGGTTTAGTTGATAAACCTGTTATTGCAGTACCAACCAGTGTGGGATATGGAGCTAATTTTGGCGGATTATCAGCGCTTTTATCGATGTTAAACAGCTGTGCGAGTGGTACAAGTGTTGTAAATATAGATAACGGATTTGGAGCTGGATACCTAGCTAGTATGATAAACCAACTTTAAATTTATAAAGTTGGTTTAATTATTGATATTAGTTTTTAAGCTTAAAGTTTTACATAAGTTGTAGTATAATGAATACAATACATATTATAAGATTGGAGGAAATAAAGTGAAGAATAAAAGGATTATTAGTCTTGCATTGGTATATTTTTTTATACTTACCCTTTTACCAATGGGATTTTTAAGTAAAGAAGTACAAGCTATAGAGGATTATAAAAAATATGATAGCAGCTCTACTAAAATAGCTAACAAATATAATATTGAAGGTAAAATATTTAAAATAAAACAATATGATGACTACACATTAGTTCTTACTGAGGATTCTCTTTACTTTATACAGGATGGAAAAGCTAAGAAGTATAACTTAGGCAAGGTAGATATTTTTCCTAGTACAAGTATTGGAATAAGTGGAAAGTACATATATTTAACTCCATGTAGAACAAACTCTACGTATAAATTGTTAACAATAGACAGTGAAAAGTTTACAGGAGAATCCAATGCTGTAAATGAATATATTTCATTTAATGATACAGATAATAATATTAAACTTCAAGAAGTAATAATAGATAGCAGTAAAAACAAGTGGTTTTCAGTGTATAACTCTTCTGAGGGAATATATAATCTTTTAAAAGTGGAAAATACTGAAGGTGCTGTTGAGAAAAGCGTCCGTACTCTTAAAGCAAGCGAAAGTTTTAAATATGATGATGCCTTTACGAATTTAAAATCAGATTCAAATGAAGGAATTTGCTTTAAGGTTACAGAAAGTGATTCCAAAACTAAAAAGTATATGCTTACTAGAATATATAAAGATGATACAGATAAAACCTATACTTTTGAAGATGATATTGTTGACTATAGTATAGATAACGATGGTAGTCTATGGGTTATTCACAAAGATAAGATTGTACACGTGTCTGAATCTGGAAAGGTTATAAAGAAATTTAATGGAACTAATTTAAAGGATATAGAAAAAGATGCTAAAGGGAATATATGGGTCTTAGATGAAGATAAAATTAAAGAAATAGTTAATGATGAAATCCAAGAAAAATATACAGTATCAAAAGAAAGTAAAGAATTCAGTATAAAAGATGAAAACAATATTGCTGTAAGAAATACTAGAGGCTTTACTCTTATAAGCCAAGGAGAAGCGGAAGATACTATTGTAGGTAGTTATGTATCAAATTCAGCAGTGGTTTTAAAAGATAACATTTCAGATGTTAGAATAATAAGTGATAATTATAATTATGATGAAGATTATAAAAACAGTGATGATGTGCTTTTAGAAGTAACTTTAAAGAATAATAAGTTTAATATAGAAAATAATGCTGGAGCTAAATTTAAAAGCTATGTTAGTGCAGTAATTTGTAATGATGAAGTATATTTTGTATGTGATGACATAGTCTATAAGTTAAAAGATAATTCTATAGAGGAGTATGTGAAATTAAATAATGAAGAAGGTTCTATGAACTATACTTCTTCTATAGCTTTTGATGATAATGGATACTTATACGCTGTAGGCGAAGAAAAGCTTTATGTAGTGGACAAGGATAAGAAGGTAGAAGAAATAGAGTTATCAAAGCTTTATTCTTATGATAGTGTAATTTATAATAAGCTAATAAAGGACAAAAATGATGATGTTTATTTGATTACTAAAGCTCTTAATGGAGTAAAATTGAATAAATTAAATGGAAATCAGTATAGAGCAATAAATTATAGATCTCCAAATGGAGATGAACCTGTTAATATATTCTTAAATGAAAATGATGAGCTTGAATTTGTTTGTGGAAATAGTTCATATGGATATAAGGTTTATAAACTAGATGAAAATCTTACACCTCAAGAGGACTTAAGATTCAGTGGTCAAGGTTCAAATCTTACGGAAACCTATCCTGAAATAAGAAAATTAGAAGAGACAGGAGATGGGAAGTTAATATTATGGATAGGATATAATATGCTCTATGCAAAGGAAAAGAATTCAGATAAATTTATTGGACTTTATGATATAGAAGCAAATGATACTATAACTAGTATGGTTAGTGGTAATGATGGAAAGGTTTATATAGGAACTTATAAAAGTGGAGTGATTTCCTATGGAATAGGTATAAATGATATACTCCCTTCAGATTACACAACTAAGTCTTTAGAAGGTAAAGAAGTAGTTCCAAAAGATAAGGAATGGAATATAAAATTTAATAAGGAATTAGATGAAAGTACTATTACAGAGGACAATATTGTTGTGGTTGATAGTATGGGCAGAACTCAATCTGTAAAGGTTTCTTTAGGAGAAGACAAATCTTCAGTAAAATTAACTCCTAATCAGCCTTATGAATATGGAGAGTCTTACTATATTATAATAAAGGATAGTGTAAAAGCTTCTTCAGGGAAAAAATTACCTAAAGCTGTAGTAGCACAGTTTACTGTAAATGAAAGTAAAGAAGGAGATTTGAATGTTAAATTTGAAATTGTATCTCCAAGCAATCTAGATGCTAGGCAGAGGAGTTTCATGGATGATATTATAAACAAATGGAAAGATGATTTTAAAGGAGAAGTTGGAAAAGTTACAGTAGGAAAAGTGAATTTATCCTCTGATACTGCTTTTATATCATTTAGTGCAGAAACAGTAGTTGAAAAGGATGGAAATAAGGTAAAAGAAACTCAAGATATAAGCTTAAATTGTAAAAAAGTAAATGGTGTATGGAGCATAACAGAATAAAATTTAAAATGATAGTATTTCGGTGTGTTAATGAAGATTACAGTATAAAAAATAGGGCTTTGCTTAAGCCCTATTTTTTAGTTTTTCTATTCCAATTTTAATTCTTCTTAGAGATTCCTCTTTTCCAAGGATTTCTGCAAGTTCAAAAGCTCCACCTGGAGATGCTGGTAAACCTGATAGGGCAGTTCTTATAGGCCATAGAACCACTCCATTTTTAACTTCCATTTCAGCAATTAAGTTGAATATTGCATCATGAATGGATTCAAAAGTCCAATCCTCTAAGCCTTCAAGTACTGGAAGTACTTTTTCTAGAGTAACAAGAGAATTTTCAGCATTAGTTTTCATCTTTTTATGGGTATATAAGTCTATATCATAATCAGGTAATTCCTTAAAGAATGGAAGCTTTTCTGGAATGTCAGTTAAAACTTCAGTTCTTGTTTGAAGAAGTTCGCTTATCTTCATCATATCTAGTTTTGCCATGTCTTCTTCTTTAAAAACTTCTTTATAATATGGCATTGCAAGTTTATGGAACTCTTCAAGAGGAAGCTTTTTAATGTATTCTCCATTCATCCATCTTAATTTAACTGTATCAAATATAGCAGGTGACTTATTAATATTTCTATAATCAAACTGCTCTACAAGTTCTTCTAAAGTAAAGATTTCTTGATCTGTTCCTGGATTCCATCCAAGAAGAGCGATAAAGTTTAATACTGCATCTTTAAGATATCCTTTTGCAAGTAAATCTTCAAAAGAAGCATCTCCATTTCTCTTACTTAGCTTGTTATGAGCATCTTTCATTATTGGAGGGCAGTGTATGTAAGTTGGAATGTCCCATCCAAAAGCATTATATAATCTGTTGTATTTTGGTGCAGAAGATAGGTATTCATTTCCGCGGACTACATGAGTAATTCCCATTAAGTGGTCATCAATAACATTAGCAAAATTGTATGTTGGAAGTCCGTCAGATTTTATGAGAATCATATCTTCAAGTTCAGAGTTATCTACAGAGATTTCTCCATAAATTTCATCTACAAAAGTTGTAACACCTTCAGTAGGATTTTTTTGCCTTATAACATAAGGAATTCCAGAAGCTAATTTTTCTTCTACTTCTTCTTTTGAAAGATTTCTACAGTGACCATCGTATTTAAATACCTTTTGATTAGGATCGTCAGAAGCTGCTTTTATAGAATCAAGTCTTTCTTTATCGCAGAAACAGTAGTAAGCTTCTCCTTTTTCAATTAATTGTTTAGCATATTTAAGGTAAATACCACGTCTTTCGCTTTGAACGTAAGGGCCTACAGGACCACCTATATCTGGACCTTCATCATGAATTAGACCAGTCATTTTTAGAGTCTTAAATATTACATCAACAGCTCCTTCAACGTACCTTTCTTGGTCTGTATCTTCAATTCTTAATATAAATTTTCCGCCTGCATGTTTTGCTATTAAATAAGTGTAAAGGGCTGTTCTAAGATTGCCCACATGCATATAGCCAGTTGGACTAGGTGCAAATCTCGTTCTAACTTCCTTTGCTGACATTTTCTTCACTCCTATATATATATTTAAATGCCTTTCACCATTTGCTCTCTGATGAAAGGCATGAAAAATCCTCTTTTAATCATATACCAAGGCATATTTTATGTCAATATTAGGCGGGCTAAAATTCTTTATTGCAGTAGATTTTTGAGGATATTATCATTGATATAACCAAAACTATTAAAACTAAAGTTGATGTAAAAAGGTGGAACTGATTTAAATGTCTAAAATCCATAAGCCAATTGGAGAATTTTAATCCCATATTAGATTTAAGAAATTTTGTAATATAGCCTGGAATAACTAATAGAAGTATATATAATACCATATTGATTATTCTAAATTTATTATACTCAAATTTATAGTAAAGAGGATAGTATACTGAGTAAAATATACCAAGCAAGTTAAAGGATAAAATGAAATCCCAAAAGGTTGCAGTTCGAACAGCTGCTTTTACTCCAAGTCTATTTAAAATAAGAGTAAATATGATTATAACACATGATACTATTAAAACGCGTAGAATAAGGGATAAATACTTTGCACGTACTATATCTTTTTTATTAATGGGCATGCTGTTTAATGCTATATTGATTTTATATTTTTCATCATAACCATTAGAATATAGGATAGATATATAAGATAGCATTACTATAGATAAAACATAAAGCATTCCAGGAAGGTGATCCATCTTAAGACCAAATGCGGATATCATGAGACTATATACTAAAAGGAATATATTATACCTTTTGCCAAGCTTAAAATCCTTTAAAACTAGATTTAACATTAATACTCACCCTCTCATATATCTTTTTTTCTATAAACTTGTAATGAAATTATGGCTGATATAATTACTAGGCATATCAGTATAATTGTAGATAATATATCTATAAGCCCTTTATTAGTTTCCATAAAGACCATAATTTTTTTTACAAAATCTAAAGTTACAATATCTTGAATAGCAGTTATAAATGAAAAGAAGGACATATAAATCAACAAATAAAGTATCTTTATAGTTCTATAACCGAATTTGTAGAACAAAGGTATAACTAAGGAAATCATTAAAATACTAGAAACAAATACCTTTTTAATTACATTCATATTTATAAATCCAATGTTTCCTATATTCATTAAGGCAGTTAGTGATCCTAAGGCAGCAGCAAATACTGTAGCGGCAAAAATATAAAATATTAAGCTCAAATATCTTGATAGGACAATTTCTTCTCTTTTTACAGGAAGAGAATTTATTATATATTCCCCTTTAGTTCTTTCATCATATATGAAGCTTTCACTGACTAAGAAATAAGCTATAGTGTTGATTATGAGAATGTATATATTATCAGAAGAAAAAGTGTCCATTACTGTAATTATAAATAGACAATAAGCTAAAAATATAGCAGCATTTTTCTTACTAAAAGCTATAGCAAGGTCTTTTTTAATGAGATTAATCATATTCTTACCTCCTTACGGTGTAGACCATTATATCTTCAAGAGTTGGTTTTTCTATTATAACTTCATTCTTAAAGACTTTTTTTATATTTTCTACATTATCAGTAAGGGCTTCAAAGCCAAATCGGTTTTCACTAATACCTAAAAATTCTTTTTTAGTATGGCTATTTAAAAGTTCAAGGCCTCCTTTAACTATGCCATAGCTTTCTAATATATCATCTTTAGGCTTTGAGAACACTATGTTTCCATTGTTTATGAAAGTTATATAATCTGCTATTTTCTCTAAATCAGTAGTTATGTGAGTAGAGAAAAATACACTTTTATTTTCATCTTGAATAATAGAATAGAGAATATCTAATATTTCTCTTCTAAAAACAGGGTCAAGTCCAGAGGTTGGTTCATCCATTATTATGAGTTCAGCATTATGAGATAGGGCAATGGCTAATGAAAATTTCATTTTCATACCTTTAGATAAAGTTTTTATCTTTTTCTTAGGGTCTAAATTAAAATCTTTCATATATTTATAAAAAGAAGAATCGTCCCATTTGCTATAGAAGGGAGCTATTATTTTTTTCATCCCTTCCATAGTTAAATCTTCGTAGTAATAATTTTCATCATAAACAAAGCCTATTCTGTTTTTGACTTCTTTCTCATGCTTTAAGTTATCAAGACCGAAAATTTTAATATAACCACTATCTCTATGAATTAGATTCATAATCAATTTTATAGTTGTGCTTTTTCCAGCTCCATTAGGTCCTATAAATCCCATAATATAGCCTTTTTCTAAAGTAAAACTTATATTATTGAGAGTGAAATCTTTATATTTTTTTCTAAGATTGTTGACTTCTAAGATATTATTATTATTCATATAAAAACCCCCTAATTTTCTTCAAAAAGAATTTTTAACATTTCTAAAATATCTTCAAAACTTAAATTAAGCATCTTACTTTCTTCAACTACTTCTAAAAGTTTTTCTTCTATAAACTTTAGCTTTCTCTCACGCAGCAGCTCCTTATTTTGAGCCGCTACAAAAGAACCTTTTCCTGCAACAGTTTCTATAAATCCTTCTCTTTCAAGTTCTTCATAGGCTCGTTTAGTTGTAATAACACTTATTTGTAGTTCCTTTGCAAGGCTTCTTATAGAAGGAAGGGCGTCTCCCTCTTGCAGCTCACCCTGTATTATTAAGGCTTTTATTTGATTTGATATCTGTTCATAAATGGGTTCTCCAGAAGAGTTAGATACTATTATTTTCATTTGAATGTCTCCTTATATAATATTTAATAGAATACAATGTAAAATCAAATACATAATAAAATTCTACGAAGCTGAAAAAATAAAGTTTGTAAAGAAAAAGATTTTATATGCATGTTTGTATATACTGTACATATCGTATATATACAGTATATACATTGCTTTGGATTTTTGTCAATGGATTTTTAGAATTTTTTAGAATTATAATAGTATAATTAGTAGAGAAGGTTTTATAGAATGATATTATAAGGAGCTGTAATATAAGGTATGAAAAAATTTAAAGTGCTTAAGTTAGTTATTATAATATTTGTTTTTATAAGTGTAATATTTATAAATCATGATAATTTGGCTTTAGGAAAAGGGGATATTTTTAGAGAAAAAAATATAAGTATAGAAAGTAGAGAAGAAAAAGGAGAGAGATTTTATAAAAGTGATAGAATAGTACAAGGACTTAAGATTGTATTCAGCCTAGGTGTACCTATAATAATATTATCAACAGGATCTTCTGCAAAGCTTAGAAATGTATCAAAGGGAATAGGAAAAAGAACTTTTTTAGCTGTAGGGATTTATGGACTTATATATAGCATATTAGATAGTGCTTTAAACTTTCCATTAACCTTTTATGGCAGTTATATTCAAAGTCATAAATTTGGATTGTCACATCAACCTCTGTATATGTGGTTAAAAAATTATTTTTTAAGTTTAGCTATAGAATCTGTAGGAATATTTTTTGCTATTTCAATGCTTTACTCCATAATTAGAAGAAGCCGTAAAAGATGGTGGATATATACTGGAATTATATCAATACCTATAAGCCTTGCACTTTTTTATGCACAACCAGTTATAATAGATCCATTATTTAACGATTTTAAGACCATAGAAGATAAGACCACAGAAAAAAGTTTAATTGAACTTGCACAAAAGGCAAAAATAGAAAACTGTACTATTTTAAAAGTAGATAAAAGCAAAGAAACATCTATGATAAATGCATATATGACTGGAATAGGAAAGGCTAGAAGAATAGTGTTGTGGGACACTGCTTTAAATAAGCTAAATTTAAGGGAATTAAAATTTGTAACTGCTCATGAAATAGGCCATTATGTATTATCACATATTCAAAAATTCTTTATAATACAAACAATAGTTACTTTTATAGTTTTATATATAATTCATGCTTTAGCACCTTTTATAATAAATAAATTTAAAAGAAGGTTTAAGTTTACTGATATTAGTGATGTAGCATCTTTTCCTCTAATTATATTTATAGTAAGTCTATGCATGATATTTATAATTCCAGCGTCTAATGCTTATTCTTGTTACATAGAACGTGAAGCAGATGCTTTTGCCATAGAACTTACAAGAGATAATGCTGCTGCCATAACATCTTTTGAAAAACTTTCTAATGAAGGAATTACAATTCCAAATCCGGATCCTATATATAAGATGTGGAAATATGATCATCCTCCAATAAATGAAAGATTAGAATTTTTTAAGAAATACAAACCATGGGAAGAAGGAAAGAGACTTAGATATGAAAAATATATAAAAGAATAATATAAGAAAATTGCGATGCAATTTTCTTATATATAACATCACGCATTGGATTTGCATTTAGGAAAGATTCACTTTGTAAAGAAGCTTAAAACGCAGTTGAAGAGTGGAGGCGCTTGTAGCGCCTCCACTTTTATTGGGTTGTCGTGTATAATAGAATTGTATAAATACAATAAAGGGTTGGGAAAATATGAAAATAAAAAGTATAGTGGTTTGCCTTGAAAGTATATACATAAAATTTGTAAAAATGATAAAAGAAGTGTTTGGAAAGGCCTGGATAGGTGGAAGGTTCGCTATAATAGGATTTATTATGATACTTTCGGCAGTGATTGGATTTTACTTGGATACAGGCTTTGGAAAGATTATAGATATATCATTCTGTGTTTTCATTGGAATGATTTTTGTACTTATAGGAAAAACTTTAATAAAAATTATACTTAGAGTATTTAGGGATTTTCCCACGGAGTTTTTAGCCATATTAATTCTTGGAATAGCAGCCCTTACAGCAGGAATTAGTTTTGCTTTAGGCTTTCCTGTTTATTTAGCGTTTTTATGGGCAATCTTAATAATAGCCGTAGAAAGTTTTTTAGGAATAGGGCTTAGACTTGCTTTTAAAAACAAAGGAAAAAGAATGTTAGCTTTTGCATTAGTTGGTATAACATTGACTTTAAACATAGCTGCAATAGCTCAGATAAGAAATTTAGGTAATGTGAATTATGAATTAAAAAATTATATATTATCTATGAAAAGTTCAGATAATAAAGAAGATATATTAAGCCAAAGTGAAGAAGAAAAATACAAAGTTAAAACCTTATCTTACGGCAGTGGAAGAGATAAAAATAGAGTAGAGTATGGTGAAGAAGTAGATATAAAGACAGATAATGTATATGCTTATCCTTTTCTTGAAAATTATATAGGTTTAAAGGGAAAACTAAGAACTATGTATTGGGGCTTTGACGATAAATCCATGCCTATAAATGGACAAGTTTATTATCCAGAAGGAGAAGGGAAATTCCCTTTAGTATTAATAGTTCATGGAAATCATGATATGAAAGAAAGGTCTGAAAAGGGGTATGAGTATTTGGGAAGACTTTTAGCAAGTCAAGGTTTTATTACAGTTTCTGTAGATGAAAATTTTCTGAATGGTTCTTGGTTTGGAGATTTGGGAGGAGAAAATGATGCAAGGGCTTGGATTTTATTAAAGCATTTAGATGTTTGGAAAAAATTTAATGAGGATAAGAAAAATCCATTTTATAATAAAGTTGATTTTAATAATATTGCATTAATTGGACATTCAAGAGGGGGAGAAGCTGTGGCTACTGCAGCAGTGTTTAACAAGCTTAAGTATTATCCAACCAATGCTTCTGTAAAATTTAATTTTAATTACAATATTAAGTCTATAGTAGCAATAGCACCTACAGATGAACAATATAAGCCTGCTGGTAAGCCCATAGAAATAAAAAATATAAACTACCTTCTTCTTCAAGGAGCTAATGATGGTGATGTGTCTACGTTTGTTGGAAGCAATCAATATAATAGAATAAAATTCGATGATGGTATGTATCATTTTAAGTCCTCATTATATATATATGGAGCAAATCATGGGCAATTCAATACCTTGTGGGGAAAAAGAGATATACCAAAACCTTTAGGGTGGGCATTAAACATAAAGCCTCTCTTAAGTGGAGAAGACCAAAGGAATATAGCAAAAACCTATATATCTGCATTTTTGAAAACTACTCTTAAAAATGAGATGGATTATATATCCTTATTTAAAAATTATGAAGAAGGTGAAAACTTTCTCCCTAAAACTGTATATATAAGCAGATTTGAAGATTCTAATTTTAAACTCATAAGCAATTATGAGGAAGATGCAGATCTTGAGACCTCAACTTTAGCAGGGGGCATTCAAAGAGGAGAAGGTATATATACCTGGAAGGAAAAAAGGTTAGAGTTTAGAAGTGATTTTTTAGGAAATAACAATGCTGTAGAATTAAAATGGACCCATAGTGGAGGAATATATGTTATAGAGCTTCCTAAAAGCGTGGCAAATAATTGGAATATTAATTCTAAATCAAAGTTGATATTTTCTGCTGCAGATGTGCAAAAGGAAAAGCTAGAAAAAAATAAATTAGAGTCAACAGACTTTACTATAAGATTGATTGATAATAGCGGAGAGGAAGCATCCCTATGTTTGAGCAATATAGGAAGACTTCATCCACCAATAGGAGTTAAAATTTCAAAATGGAACTACTATAATAAGAGGAACTATGGAAAAAATTTTGAACCTGTACTTCAGACTTTTCAAATACCTATAATGGATTTTATAAAAGTAAATTCTAAGTTTCAGCCAAATAGATTAAAAAGTATAGAATTTATTTTTAATAAAGACTCCAAAGGAGATATATTAATAGATGACATAGGTATGGAAATTTAGTATACTATTTAAAGATTAAGTAATAAAGATTTTATGTAAAAAGGAGAAACCTATGATGTATACAATAAGCTCTAGAGAAGACAACAAGTCTAATTTAGGATATTATTTGTGCTTCCTTGCTGTAATGGCTATAGGATGGATTGCTTTTTTTATAATAAAGCTTAGAGATAGTTTTAATGCAGGAGGAGGAAAAATTGATAAGCTAGTAATTAATTATATTAAAACCATTAGAAGTGATAAGTTAAACACTATTATGGTTTTTATAAGTAAAAGTGGTGACACGATAGTTGCAATAATATTTACTATTCTTATAATACTATATTTTTACATGAGAAATAAAATAAGAGAAGCAATGTTTTATGCAGTGAATATTTTAGGTATTGCTATTGTAAGTCAAAGTGTGAAATTTTTATGTGGAAGAGAAAGACCTGAAGGAGATTGGTTAGTTGATATTGGAGGGTATAGTTTTCCAAGTGGTCACGCTATAATCTCAATGGCAGGTGCTTTAATACTAATTTATTTCATATTAAGCTTTTTAAATAACAGAATTCTTGCATATATAATAAGCATTGTAATTTTTATATATGCTTCATTAATTGGATTAAGTAGAGTATATGTAGGTGTTCACTATATAAGTGATGTTATTGGAGGTTGGGCATTAGCTTCTGTATGGGTGTTTATAGCTTTATCTATATTCAGAAGAAGAAGTATGAAAAATATAACTAAATATATAAGTTAGAAAAAGCTCTGTATTTACGGCAGGGCTTTTTTATTTTTTGAGAATTAAGCTAATGCAAATTTAGGGAAAATATGGTAATATATACTTATGTAAAAATATGGTAAAGAGGGGATGGGTTAAATGTCTGATAAGTTGTTAATAATAAATGATTTATCTAGCATAAAACAAAACATGAATAAACATAAATATAAAACCATAAATTACATAATTGAGGGAATTAGATTTTCTATTGCATTTCTTATTTTGAGAATAATTTTTATACTTCCAGTATTTATTATTTCTAATGAAAATCTAAATTTTTTAGAGTTCTATATAAAAAAATATTCTTTTTCAAGTATAAGCTATGACCATATATGGAACAATTTTAAATATGCTTTTTCAACAGTATTACAGAACAATGACTACTTAATCAAGTATATGATTATTAGCTTTATAATATTGAGCTTTATTCTAGTAACAACTATAAAATCTCCTATTGGAATTTTAATAAGTTTTATATTCACCACAATATCACCATATCTAATTGAAAATATATTTCTTCCTATAATATCTTTCATTTATATACCAGTTAATTTTATATGTTCTTTTATTGATGGGTTAATACCTTCTTTTATACCTGTACTTTTGATTTGGGGAGGAGCAGGAGCAATTTTTGGCATATTAAGATTAAAAAAAATGAATCGCAACTAAAATAAATGCCCCTTGAATTTGTTATTATTTTTAGTTTATGTAAAGTTCTCAGCAAAGTTTTATGAATTAAAAATACTTTGTCTAGGTTTATACGGGATTTTGAAGATAATGGACAAGTATAATTCATAATTTATTTAAAACAGTTATAAATAAAGAAATATAGAAATAACATATATAGAATAATATTTTAAAAAGGGGCAGAAATAATGGACATAAAGAACAAAATAATTGAGTTGTCAGAAAAATATAAGGAAGATATGATTAATTTCTTAATAGAAATGATAAGAATTCCAAGCTTTAGTGGAGAGGAAAAAAAATTAGCTTTAACAATCAAAAATGAGATGATGAAATTGGAATTCGATGAAGTTACTATAGACAATCTAGGAAATGTAATAGGAAGAATAGGAAATGGAAGCAAAACTATAGCCATAGATGCTCATATGGATACTGTACAAGTTGGAGATGGGGAGTTATGGAGAATAAATCCTTTTGAAGGAATCATGGTTGATAATGTAATCTATGGAAGAGGAGCAGCAGACCAAAAAGGCGGCATAGCTTCTATGGTTTATGCAGGAAGGATTATAAAAGAGATGGGACTTTACAATGAATATACTATTTATTTCATAGGAACAGTTATGAAGGAAGAAGGGGAAGGAGTAGCATGGCAATACATAATAAAAGAAGATAATATAATACCAGATTTGGTAATCATAACAGAACCTACAAACTTGAACATATATAGAGGTAGCAGAGGGAAAGTTGAGCTTATGGTAACAGTAAAAGGCTTGCCTTGTGATGCTAGTGCTCCTCAAAGGGGAATGAATGCAATATATGAGGCTTTACCGATAATTGATGAACTAAGAAAGTTAAATAAAAAATATAAGAATAATGGTTTTTTGGGTCAAGCTTCTATAGCTGTGACTCAATTGTTTTTTAAAACTCCATCTTCTGGTTCAATTCCAGATGAATGTGTTGTTCATATAGATAGAAGGATAGGAATAGGGGAAGATATGAGCAGTGTTTTAGAAGAGGTAAGGAAATTAAATGGAGCTCAAAATGCTAAAGTTGAACTAATAATGCTTGATAAGCCAAGTTATACGGGATTAGTTTATCCATGCAGAGCTTGTACTCCAGCTTGGTCGTTAAATGAGGATCATGAATTTTTAAAAGCCGCAAAAAATGTTTATAGAGATATATTTAACAAAGAGCCTAAGCTTGGCAAGTGGACTATAAGTACAAATGGTAATGTTACTGCAGGAATTTTCAATATTCCAACCATTGGCTTTGGTCCAGGAAATGAAATTTTTGCTCATGGTCCTAGAGAACAGATAGAAGTTGGGCAATTAGTGGAAGCTTGTAAGTTTTATGCAATGTTGCCAGCAAGGCTCAATTAAGTGGAGAAGTGGAGACGCCTGCAAAGGCGCAGTGAATCTTTACTAAATGCAAATCTCATGGGTGATGTTATATATAAGAAAATTGCTATGCAATTTTCTTATATATTAATCAATATAGGAGCTTCCATCAAGTGGTATTACAACCTGTAGAGGAGGCTTTTTATCTAGTAGTCCGACGGCGTAAACGGTTAGAATTCTATTAGGTCTTATTCTGACATTAGGGACATTTAATATTATCTTGCTTGTACCTGTAGGTCTAGCTTGGAGAGTATATGTTCCTTGAGAAATTGAAATGTAATCGGAGGATTTTTCAAAGCTTATATTTTTAAATAAAACCTCTCCATTAGGCAGAGTTATATCTATAGCAGGAGTGTTAGGAGATAGATGAATAAATCTAATATAGGATTTTCTAGGAATTGAAGGCATTTTTGGCTCTTCAAAAGGAAGTAGTTTAATTTCTTTAAGCATTCCTGCAGCAGCTATCGTTAATATAGTATTTGGCCTAAATGTATAATTAGTATTTATAATAGGATCAGTGGTTTTTCCAGCAGGAAAAACTCTTATGTTGTAAGAACCTGGAGCTACTGTAAGGTATCGAGTAAAGTCTTTAAAGTTTAAATTCCTAGCTATTAATTGATTGCCTAAGTATACATCTACAGCTGGTGCATCAGGAGAGGCATGAAATAGTCGTACAAAAGACTTGGCTGGCCTTCTAAAGTAAGGATCAAAATACATATTATTAGTCACCTTTCAAAATTATTTCTACATAATAGGATATGCACCTATACTAATATATGTGCATAAATTTTATAATAAATATTATCTTGCTAGTAAATGGAAGAGAGTATAGAATCAAAATATAATATTAAATATTGTGGTAATTTATTTCTAGTGCGCCAAAGGATAGGGTATAGTTTAAACTAAGGAGGCATGTAAAATGATAGATGGCCAATCAAGGATTAAGTTTAGATTTATTCATGCTTCAGATATACATCTAGGGAGTATTATTCATGCAAGTGTTAAAGAAAATAATAAAATAGATGAGATGTTAAAAGAAGCTGTATACAATAGCTTTAGAAGGATTTGCACTTCGGCTATAGAATTTAATGCAGATTTTATAATTTTATCTGGGGACATCTATGACAGAGAGTTTAGTACTGTTAAAGGAAGCAGAGTTCTGTACGATGAAAGCATCAGATTAAAAAAAGAAAATATACATATATATTTAATTAGAGGGAATCATGATCCTTTAGGAGGAGAGGCAAGGGAGATATTTACTCTGCCTAGTAATGTACATATATTCGATTGTGACAAGGCTCAAAGCTTTAATATAAGTAAAAATGGAAAGATTATAGCTAAGGTTATTGGACAATCCTATAAAAGTAGGTGGGAGAAAAGAAAAATAGCTTTATCTTATGAAGTTGAGGATTCTTCTGTGTATAATATAGGAGTACTTCATACGGCTTTAGAACCTGTGAGCAGCAAATATGTACCTTGCAGTATAGAGGAATTAAAAAAAATAGAAAATATACATTATTGGGCATTAGGTCATATACACAAATGCAGAATTTTAAATAGCAAACCTGTTATAGTTTATTCAGGGATTCCTCAAGGAAGAGATATAGGAGAAGAAGGAATAGGTGGATGTCTGCTTGTAGAAGTTATGGAGGACCTATCTCAACAAATTAAATTTATACCAATATCATCTGTAATATGGAAGAGAGCTGTATTAAATATAAATGATTCAGATAAAGTACTTATGGGATTAAATGATATGGAGGAGCTTTTAATAGAAAAAGGTGAGGAAATATTAAATGCGCATGTGGAGGCACCGGAGAATTTAGAAAGTGTTTATCCAATAGAAAAGGTGTTGAAGGGATATATAGTTCATTGGAGTATAGAGGGAAGAGGACAAATAGACGAGCTTTTAAGAGAAGATGAAGAAAATGCAGAAAAATATCTTGTGGAAAGGATGAATAAACATTTTTTAAATGAAAGGCTATTTTTATATACCAATGCTGTATCAATAAATACATCTAAAGAAATACCAGATATAGATTATCTAATTAAAAACAATAGGATAATAAGAGAGGTAAATGATATATCCAGATTGTGCCTAGAAGACGAGCTTATAAAAAAAGAAATAATAAATACCTTTGGAAATGTTTTTGAGAAAAAAAGCAGTTTAGAAGATATGGATGAGGAAAAAATACAGCTCAATAATGATTTAGTTGAAGAAATAATAAATTCTGCCAAAGAACTCATTATAGAAAAATTTTTAGAAAAAGGTGAGTAAGCTTGAGAATAAAGAGAATATATATAAAGGATTTTGGTATATTTAGAGATGAAAAATTGGAGGATCTTAATGGGGACATAATAGTTATAGGTGGACATAATAGGGCAGGAAAAACCACCTTTATGAAATTATTTAGGCATTTAGGATTTGGATTTGGACAAAATGCTAAAGACCTTCCAAAGCCAAGTGTAGAGTATGGTGTAAATTATGATGTTGAATGTAATAATGGTGAACTATTTAATATAGAGATAATAGGAAGCAGGCTTCCATCAGTAAAAGGAATTAATATAAAAAAGAACAGATCCATTGAAGAGTTGTATGGAAATGTTGATTATTTTACATATAAACAGCTTTTTACTATAACTCTAGACGAGCTTCAAAATACTTCTCTTGAGGATTCCAAAGAAGTAAGCAATATGCAGAGCATATTACTAGGAGCTGGTTTTAAAGAGATAATCCATATTCCTAAATTTATTAAGGAAATTCAAAGTGAGGCTCAAAAAATAGGTGGAGTGAGAGGAAACCCATCTACAAAACAGTTCAAGGTATATAATAAAGAAATAAAAGAAGGTATAAGGCTTAGGGAAAGGGCAAAAGCTCAGGTTGAAGAGTATTATGAAAAGAGCATTGAGCTAAAGAATATAGAAAATAATATTGAAAAGTTTAAAAGTGAAATATGCAAAACAAGAGATGATGTATTTCGACTAGAATTAATAAAAAATAACTTTGAAACCTATAGAGAATTGAAAGAATTAAAAGTAAAAATCTCTTTGGAAGATATGAGCTTGCTAGAGCAAGAGAAAAAATTTAGTTCTATGGAGAAAGCAGTAGCTCTAAAAGAAGAATACAATAATATACTCAATGAATACAATGAGGAAAAATGCAGATTCTTGCAAATGGTAGGTGAAGAAGAACTGAAATATAAGCTACTAAGTAATAAAAATAAGCTTTTAATTTTTGGTCAAGGTTTATCAGGAATTAAAGAAAAAATAAATAATTATAAGGAATTAAAAAATAATTGTATTAGAGCTAAGGAGGAGATTTTAAGAAGAATTCTTGGCATCAATGAAAAATGGAAAGATGATTTTACTAAACTGATGAATATAAAGATAGATGCTATTGAAGAGAATAAACTAAGCACATTAGTAAGAGAGGAAAAAGAATTATACTATAAAAAAAGAGAGTTAACTAATGAAATAAAGGGGTTAGAGAATAACAAAGGGATGCTTGAAAAAACTTATGGAAATAATGAAATAACTAATATAGACAAGCTTATAAAAAGATGTTTCTATATTTCTATATGCATAATAATTCTTGGAGCTCTTTTATGCTTTGTAAATTACAGTGCAGGAATAGTGTTATCCATATCGGGAGCTGCTCTAGGAGGAACTTATGGATTTATTAAATATTCTTCAACAACTAATAAGTCCTTTCTTGCTAATACTACCCAGCTAGAAAGCATAGATAAGAAAATTTTAGATAATAAGGAGTGTTTAGAAAAGATCAGTGAGAAGTTTGAATGGACAAGGTTAAGGTTGAAAAGCTATAGAGAACTTCTAGATATAGATGAAGAAATATCAGGAGAAGCATTGATAGAATACTTTAGAAATGTAAAAGAAATAAAAAACAGCATATTGAGTCTTCAAAACTATATTAATAAGTTAAATAAAGAAGAAACAGCTATAAAAGAAAGCTTAATTCCAATGGTAGATATCATTGGAGAGTTTAGTGAACTAATAGGAGAAAATTATATATATAAAGATAGGGAGATAATTAAGCACGCTAACCTTGTTTTTGAACAAATAGAAAAGCTAAATAATTATGTAGATGTTGCAGAAAAATTAAATTTAGAAGAGCAGAAAAAAGTTTTATGTGAAAGAAAGATAAAAGAATTCATTGGAGAATATGGCAAAGAAGATATAATGACATTATTGGATGACTATATTAAAAGATGTAAAAAATTTAGAGAGCTTAAAGAGCTTAAGAGTAAATATGAAATATTAGAAAAAACTTTAGAAAATGCTTGTGCATTCTTACCTTTAAAAATTAGTTTAGAAAATTTTAAAGAGGAATTGGGTAGATTTATTTCTATTGAAAATGTGGAGGAAGAGTATAATAATTTAAAGGAAAAGCTTAAGAAATTTGAAGAAAAACTACAAAGTTCTATAGAAAAAAGGGAAAGCATAAGATACGAGCTTCAAAATCTTTATAGTACAAAAAACATTGAATATGCTCAGGAAAAGATTGATGAGGCTAGAAAATCTATGTATTCCATAGCAAAGCGTTATGGAACTTTGAGAGCAGCAGAATTTATACTTAAAAAGGTTCAGAATAATTTTGTAGAGAGAACCAAGGATTTTCTTCTAAAGGATGCTAGCAGTTATTTGAGCCAAATAACCAAAGGTGAATATTATGATATACAGCCAGTAGAAGATTTGACATCTATGGATTTTAGAACTGTGCTTAAAGATGGAACTATCTACGAAAATTCAAAGATTTTGAGCAGAGCAACAAAAGAACAGCTATTTTTATCTGTAAGGCTTAGTAGAATAAAAGAAATAACTCCTTCTTTGCCAATAATTTTAGATGATTCTTTTGTTAATTTTGATGAAAGTCATACTAAGAGTGTGTTAAAACTTCTAACTAATATTGCAAAACAGAATCAGATTTTTATAACTACTTGCCATTCAAGAATGGTAGAATATATAGGCGAGCTATGTGAAAATGTTACATATTTAAAATTGGAAAAAGGAAAATTTAATAAAATTAGCAAAGAAAAATTAATTGATTATCTTCAAGATAATTGATATATATGCAAAATTAAAAATGAAATATGCGGCGTATAGGGATAAGTATGGAAACTAATTATTGACGTAAAAACATGGAAAATGTATAATTATGCTATGCCAATACAAATACATGCTGTATTGGTTTTTTTCTATTAAAAATGTAAAAATATTTTTAATGGGTGGTGATTTTTACATTAAAACATAGCCACTCTATTTTTAAATTATAATTATGTAGGAGAGATAAAATGAAAGTTTTAGTTGTGGATGATTCTCAATTTATGAGGCTTAATATTATAAATTATCTAACAAAAAATAATATTGATGTAGTAGGGCAAGCAGCCAATGGCAGTGAGGCTATTAGATTATATAAAGAATTAAAACCAGATATAGTTACTATGGATATAACTATGCCAGATATGAATGGTGTTGAGGCTGTAAAGGAAATAATAAAAATGGATCCTAATGCAAAAATTATAATGTGTTCTGCTATGGGACAACAGGGAATGGTTATAGAATCCATTAAGGCTGGAGCTAAAGGATTTCTCATAAAGCCTTTAAATGAAGAAAAAATGATAATGGAAATAAATAAGATAATGATGAGCAAATAGAAATATTGCTCTAATTAGATAAGAGTTTTTAATATAAATTTAGGGAGGAATGAAAATGGGAGATCCTAGATTAAATAAGCTTGCAAAACTTTTAGTAAATTACTCAACAAGGGTAAAAAAAGGGGACTTTGTATATGTTCAATGCGACAGTGTAGCAGAACCTTGGATGGCAGAGGTAGTTAAAGAAGCTATTCTTGCAGGAGCACACGTAGAAACTAACTTGACTTCTGATGCTGTTAGTGAAATAAAATTAAAATATAGTACTGATGATCAACTTCAAGAAGAAAATTTCATGGCTAAAACTCTTTTATCCAAAGCAGATGTATGGCTTACGGCTTGGGGAACAAGAAATACAAAATCCAATTCAAATATAGATGCTAAAAGGCTTCAATTAAGTTCTAAGGGAGCAGCAAGCTGGAGAAAGATTTATTCAGAAAGAATGGGAAATGGAAGCCTTAGATGGTGCGGAACACAATTCCCTACTTATGCAGATGCTCAAGAAGCAAGCATGAGCCTTTCTGAGTATGAAGATTTTGTTTATGGAGCAGGTCTTTTAGATAGTGAAGATCCAGTAAGTGAATGGAAAAAGATAAGCGCATATCAAGAAAAATGGGTAAAGTATTTAAATAATAAAAAAGAACTTCATATTATTTCAGAAGGAACAGATATAAAAGTTAATATTGAAGGAAGAAAATGGATTAATTGTGATGGAAAAGTAAATTTTCCAGATGGAGAGGTGTTTACATCACCAGTAGAAGACGGTATAAATGGATATATTACTTTTAGCTTTCCAGGAATCTATATGGGAAAAGAGATCGAGGGTATAAGATTAGAAGTTGAAAATGGTAAAGTCGTAAAAGCAACTGCTAAAAAAGGAGAAGATCTTCTAAAGGCCCTTTTGGAAACAGATGAGGGAGCTTCCAGATTTGGTGAAGTTGCCATAGGAACAAACTACGGAATTAAAAAATTCACAAAGAATATGCTGTTTGATGAAAAGATAGGTGGAACAATTCATATGGCAATAGGAGATTCTATGCCAGAAGCAGGAGGAAAAAACAGATCTACAATTCACTGGGATATGCTTTGTGATATGAGAAACGGCGGAAAGATTTATGCTGATGGAGAACTTTTCTATGAAAATGGAAAATTCATGGACAGCAAGCTTGAAGAATAATTAGTACTTAAAATGAAATAATATATAAGCTATATTAAATTTTAGAGAGTCTGCTGCAAAATGCATAAAAGTCCTGTATAAAATCAAAAGCCATGCATAAATAGGAAAAATATATTCCATTGTATGCATGGTTTTTATTTATGATAGTATAAAAATATTTGCTGTTTTGCAATAGTTCTTTATAACTATATTAAATAAACAGGTTTACGTTAGAATTATAGGCTTCTCCAAGGTAGTACCCAACTCCTCCTAATTTAACACCATCTATTAATTCTTCTTTTTTAAATCCTAATAGATCCATTGACATTTGGCAGGCTACTATTTCTACACCGCTTTCAATAGCTGATTTCATTAGCGCTTCAAGAGATTCAACGTTTTTATTTTTCATTATACTTCTTATCATTTTAGGACCGATTCCAGCCAGGTTCATTTGAGATAGTTTTAATTTTTGTGATCCTCTAGGCATCATCCATCCAAACATCTTTTCAACGAAGGTCTTTTTAACGGATGTATTTTGTTGTTTTCTTAGGATATTTATTCCCCAGAAGGTGAAGAACATAGTAACCTTTTTACCCATAGCAGCGGCACCGTTAGCTATTATAAAAGATGCTATAGCTTTATCTAAATCTCCGCTAAAGACAACCATAGTTTGACCATCTTTTCTTGGAATCGTAATACTATCCTGTGATATAGCTGCTTCTCCAGAATTCTTTTTTAAAGTAGCTTTAATTATTCCTTTTTCCTTGGCTAGGCTTACTAGTTCTGTACCAGTACTTTTGCACCAAGATTGTATATCGGCATAGAAACCAGGGTCAGAAGCTGTTACGTTTAAAAAATCTCCGAAATTTAATTCATCTACTGCAGATTTAACTCTCATTAGTGGACCTGGGCAGCTAAGTCCGCAAGCGTCTAAATTCTTAACTATTCCCGTATTGACTTTTGGATTTTTCACATCATTAATAATTGTGTTATTAGACTTTAGAATATTATCTATGCTTTTAGGAGTAAATTTAGAGGCTAGATATACTTTATATCCTCCAGTTATATTTTTAACTTTAAATCCATTTTGCATTAATAATCTTGCAGCATAATATCCTCTTTGTCCTATTTGGCAATAAGTCCAAATTTCTTTAGATTTATCTAATTCATTCATTCTTTCTCTTAAATTATGCAGAGGAATATGGATAGAACCTTCTATTGTTCCTGTTTCAATTTCTAAATCAGTTCTTACATCTAGAACTATTACGTTATCTCTATCTCTTGTATCTATATCACTTGGAGTAACCACATCAACTTTTCCAGATATAATGTTTTCTGCAGCATAGCCGGCTATGTTAACTGGATCTTTAGCGGAAGAGAAAGGTGGGGCATAACAAAGTTCAAGCTCTGTAAGATCTTTTACATTTCCGCCTAATCTCATAACTGTTGATATAATATCAATTCTCTTATCTACACCTTCATATCCAATTGCCTGAGCACCAAAGATTTTTCCTTCTTTATTAAATATAAGCTTTAGAGTTATTGGCGTTGCTCCAGGATAATAAGATGCATGGCTCTGTGGCAATACATAAATAACTTCATAAGGAATGTTTAATCTTTTCAAAGTCCTTTCGTTATTTCCTGTAGCTGCACAAGTTAAATCGAAAACCTTAAGAATTGAAGAACCTTGTGAACCCTTAAAGGTTGTTTTTATTCCACAGATGTTATCGGCTGCTATTCTGCCCTGTTTGTTAGCTGGTCCTGCTAAAGGGATAGCTGTCTTTTGTCCGTTTACGAAATCAACAATTTCTATAGCATCACCAACAGCGTATACATCTTTAATGTTAGTCTCTAGGTTATTATTTACTATTATATGACCTTTTGGACCAAACTCTAATTTTGTATTCTTAAGAAAGGCAGTATCGGGAGTTACCCCTATAGCGAGTATAACTATATCTGAAGTTATTTTTTGTCCATTATTTAATTCAACGTCTAGTTTTCCGCCATTAGGAATAAAAGCTTTAACTCCATTATTTAGAACTAAGCCTACTCCATTATCTTCTAATTCCTTTTCAGCAATTGTTACCATGTCTGAGTCAAATGGTGCAATAATGTGAGGAGCAGCCTCAACTAAGGTAACATTTATTCCAAGGCGATTTAGGTTTTCTGACATTTCTACACCGATAAATCCGCCTCCTATAACTACAGCAGATTCTGGTTTGTTTTTAGCTATATATTCCTTAATTTTGTCAGTATCATTCATATTTCTTAAGGTAAATATTTTGTCATTGTTTATACCATTAATAGGAGGTTGAATTGGTTTTGCTCCAGGGGATAAAATTAATGCATCGTAACTTTCTGTATAAGTTCTTCTATCAGCACTTTTAACTGTAATTTCTTTTTTATCTGTATCCACTTTAATTACTTCACTTTTAATTCTCACATCTATATTAAATTTAGATTTCATATCCGCTGGAGTAGTAACTAAAAGATTATCTCTTTCTTGTATTACATCTCCAATATAGTATGGTAATCCGCAATTAGCAAAAGATATATGTTCTCCTTTTTCAAATAATATGATTTCAATATTTTCATCTAATCTTCTAAGCCTTGCAGCAGCCGATGCTCCACCAGCAACTCCTCCAACTATTAATACTTTTCTATTCATTTAAACTCCCTCCATAAAATTAATTTAAGTTATTCTTTCTCATCAAATAATAAGTTTATAATTTCAATTACTTTTTTATTGCAAACAGTATAGTTTATTTCAAGGCCATTTCTCTCGCCTTTAATTATTCCTGCGTTTTTCAACATCTGAAGGTGGCGAGAAACAGTAGGCTGTGGTATATCAAGGCAATTTTGCATGTGGCTTACATTGCATTTACCTTTTTTAATTAGCCCTTTAATTATGCATAGACGTACAGGATGAGCTATAGCTTTTAGCAGTTCTGCAATTGAATCATATTTTTCAAAATCATTATCCAAGATTAATCACCTCGTGTATTATTATATTCATATATTACAATATATGAATATAGTTGTCAATGTGCTAAAGAAATTTTTACTACTTCTGTCATTAGGTTGTGCATAATATAAAAAAATAAACCTAGAGCTTTGCCCTAGGTTTATTTTAAAAAATTCTTCTATTTTTTCTTCTTCTCCTGCTTGTAGATATTAGCCTAATAAAAATTAGTATTAATAATATTACAACTGCTGCACCAACTCCAGCTCCTATGTATAATAAAATATTATTTTTAATTACAGCTTTAGAGGATATAGTAGGGTATAAATCATAAGTTGTTGTAAAATTTCTTTCTTTTAAAACTAATTTTCCTATACTTTTATCTGTACTTAGCTTACTTACTTTGATGTCTTTAGAAATTTGAAAATCTGTTTTAATCTCAGACTTATTCGCTTCATTTTCATAATAAGTAGCATCTTCTTTTAGGATTACAGGAACCTTAATCTCTTTTTCAGGTCCCAAAAATTTTAAGGGTTTATACTTAATGGATATAGTCTTTAATTCAGTATTAGCCTTATATAAAGGAGTTTTTTTAGCAGCATAAGCCCAGTTTATTATTTTTGCCATATCATTAAATACATAGGTATCGTTAGCGTCATAAACTGATTTCATAACTACACCTATAAGCACTCTTCCGTCTTTTTCGAAAACATTTGTAAGAGTTCTTCCAGACTTTGCAGTGTATCCAGTTTTACCGCCTATAGATACAGCATTTGATGCAGGAACTTGTTCAAGATCGATACCAACTTTATCTGCAAAGGCAGTATCTATCTTTTGACCTAATAACTTATTTCTATTTTCTATATAAGCTATAGCTCCGTTGGAAATTTCCACCTTATCCTTTTTTGTTCCCATAACTTTGCTTACCCAAGAATTTTTATAAGCTTCCCTTGTTATTATTGCTAGATCATAAGCAGAAGTATAATGATCATCTATGCCGTTATCCAATCCATTAGGTGTTACAAAGTGAGTATGCTTTAAACCTAAGCTTTTTATTTTATCGTTCATCATATTAGCAAAATCAGCAGGACTTTCAGCTAAATTATCAGCTATCATATAAGCGATATCGTTTGCGGAGAATAAAAGTAAAGCTTTCATTGCATCCTCTGCAGTCATTGTATCTCCAACACGAAGATTATTTTTACCTACAAGAGTACGCAAAGTATACTCAGGTTGATTTGCAGCATTTTCCGTATATTTAAGTAAATCTGTAGGTTTTTTATTTTCAGCTAGTAATAAGGCTGTTAAAAGTTTTGTTGTGCTTGCAGGATACATTGGAGATGCATCTATATCCTTAGCGTATATTATTTCTCCAGTTTTAGCATCCATTACTATTGCTGATTTGCCCTTGATTGTTGGTAAGTCCGCATTTGCAGCAAAAGCTGTTATAGAAAATGAAATTACGAAAAATATTGTTAATAATAAGGTTGAAAATTTTCGTTTCAAGATTCATCTCTCCCAATTCAAAATTTTTATTTAGTTAAGCATGATTTTAGTATAACATTTTAATATAATTAGAACAACAGAAAAAATATAGCTTTAAGAAAGAGAGGAATATGAAAATGGAGTATATACAAAAAATATTTAAAAATAGAAAAGGCGGTCCTATAGGAGATTTTCGTAAAAGTGCAGTTATGATTTTACTTATAGAGGAAGATGATGAAATATATATTTTATTCGAAAAAAGAGCACTGCATTTAAGAAAGCAGCCAGGAGACATATCATTACCAGGAGGAGGTATCGAAGAAGGAGAAAGTCCAATGGAAGCAGCTGTGCGGGAAACTGAAGAAGAGCTAAATATAAACAAGAAAGAAATAGAAGTTATTGGAGAAATGGACTATTTTATAAGTCCTTATAATTCTATAATATTTCCATTTGTAGCTAAATTAAAAACAGGCAACATACACCCAAACAAAGATGAAGTAGATCATATTTTTAAAGTTCCATTAAAATTCTTTTTAGAAAATAATCCTATCGTTCATGAAGTAGAAATAAGACCACATATGAAAGATGATTTTCCTTATCATCTCATTCAGGGAGGGAAAAATTATAAATTTTCAAGAAGAAAGTATAATCAGTATTTTTATATTTTCAAAGACTATGTCATATGGGGATTTACTGCACAAATCATTAAAAGATTTGTTGAAGTAATAAGAATGAATTGACTACGTTAAAAGATGTTTTACATTTTTTTAATGGCTTTGGTTAAATTACATAGTAGTAGTAGAAAATTTAGTGTTGGGAGTGCAGGTTTATGAGGGAAGGTTTCATAAAAAGAATTAGTATACTACTGCTATTATGTATCATATTCGAGTGTTTAAGTTTATCAGTTTTTAATGAAAAAGCAGAGGCTGTTAGCAATCCTTTTAGTTCTGATAACAATTTAATAGAAAACTTATTAAAAAGTAGAGAAGATTTGTTTGGAACAGTGTTGAAAAATCCAGAGAAATATGAAGTTCAAATATTGTATACTCAGATAAATAGAGATGAAAATAATGTACCTAGTTTTAAATCTTTTAAATATAGGGTGGACAACAGTAAGTATTTTTATCCAGCCAGTTCTGTAAAGCTATCAGCCTGTGTATTAGCTTTAGAAAAACTAAATAATTTAGGAATACATAGGGATACTCCTATGAAGATAGGGAAGGGAAGAGCATCACAAAAGGCTGTAATTTATGACTATAGTGCAAAAGATAAAAAACCTACCATTGCAAACTATATAAAAAAAATTTTGGTTGTCAGCGATAATGATGGGTTTGATAGACTGTATGAATTTTTAGGTCAAGAATATTATAATGAGACTTTGTGGAAAAAAGGATATAAGGATACTAGAATACTGCACAGACTTGGGAATAATATGAGCTATGAAGAAAATAAGTATACCAATCCTATTACATTTTACAATGGAGAAAAAATAATTTATGAGCAACCTATGGCTTACAATAATAAAGACTATTCAAATCACATGGATGGAGTAATTAAAGGTAAAGCATATGTATCGGGAAAAACTCTTATACATTCTCCAAAGGATTTTTCTAGGAATAATTTTTTTTCTATAGAGAATCTTCAAGGAATTTTAAAAGCAATTATGTTTCCAGAGCAGATTCCTTATGAACAAAGGTTTAATTTGAAACAAGATGATTATGAATTTTTAAGAAAGTATATGAGTATGCTGCCTAAAGAATGTGACAGTCCAAAGTACAATCTAAAAGACAGTAATTTTAAATATTTTATTTTTGGAGATAAGAGCAGTCCAATACCTAAAAACATTAAAATTTATAATAAAATAGGGTGTGCCTATGGGTATCTAATTGATAATGCTTATATAACAGACATAGATAAAGGAATTGAGTTTATGCTAACAGCTGTTATATATACTAATGAAAATGAAATTTTTAATGATAGTAAGTATGAATATTATAAGATAGGTATGCCATTTTTATCAAACCTAGGAAGAGTTATATATGACTATGAAGTAAAAGGAAGAAGAATGTAGATTATGTTTAGAATGCTATAATCTGCATCCTTCCTTTTTATTTTTTGTAAATATTCCAAAAGAAAACGAAATCATAAACAATATACCATATCATAGTTATCAAAAAAATTCAAATTTATGATTGACTTTAGCGTAGTATATTGATAAAATATCAGGAAAATAATTGTTTGATTTAACATTTTTTTGGGGCTAATTTCTATTCAATTTTAGAAATTAAAAATAAATTTAAAGGGGGTGCGTATAACATGAGTTTCAGTGTTATTGCAGCATTTAGTGTAATTTTATTAGTTTTAACCGTAGGGGAAATGGTATCAATTAAGTCTAAGGCCTTTGTTCCATCAGTATTTATGTCAGCAATTATCTTCTTAATAGGCTTTTGGACAATATTCCCTAAGGATTTAATCGATAAGGGTTCTTTTGTAAAGCCAGTAGTTACCCTATCCATGTATTTGCTTTTAACCCATATGGGAACTTTAATGAGTCTTAGAGAATTAATGGGGCAGTGGAAAACTATTGTAATAGCATTAGGTGGAATTACAGGTATAGTAGCAATGGATTTAACTATTGGAAAGGTGTTATTTGGATGGGAGACAGTAGTAGTAGCTACTCCACCTTTAACTGGAGGAGTTGTGGCTTCTATATTAATGTCAAAAGCAGCAACTGACAAGGGACTTGTAAGCTTAGCTGTTCTATCTACTTGTATGTATATAATGCAAGGCTTTGCAGGATATCCATTAACAGCACTATGTTTAAAAAAGGAAGCTAAAAGAGTTGTTACAAAATTTAGAAATGGAGGAGCAGAAGATTATAAAGCTAAAGCGGAACTTGCAGTTACTGAAGAACAAAAGAAAAGTAGAAAGAAGTTAATACCACCATTACCAGAAAGATATCAGACATCATATATGATTCTTTTAAAGTTAGGTATTGTGGCATGGCTTGCATCTTTAGTTGCTCCAATAATTCATATTAATGAGTTTGTAGTTTGTTTAGTATTCGGAGTTATAGGATGTGAGTTAGGCTTCCTTGAAGAGAAAGCATTAAATAAGGCAAATGCTTTTGGATGGTTAATGACAGTGCTTATGGCATATATTTTTGCAAGTTTATCTGAGGCTACTCCAGCAATGTTATCTGAGATCTTAGTTCCTCTTATAGGAATCATTATTCTAGGAGTAATAGGAATGGCAATAGTTTCTATGCTTTTAGGAAAGCTATTTGGGTATTCAAAAGAAATGGCATTTTCAGTTGCATTAACTGCTTTGTTTGGATTTCCAGCAGACTATATATTAACTCATGAAGCTGTGAAATCCGTATGCGAAACGCAGGAAGAAAATGAATATGTTTTAGATAATATGCTTCCGCAAATGTTAGTTGGAGGATTTACAACAGTAACCATAGCTTCTGTAATTATTGCAGGATTCTTTGTAAAATTGCTTTAAAGCATTAATTAAAGAGGGGAATGGGGTATATGGTTACTAATGTAGATAGAATACAAGAATATATAGAAAAATTGTCAAAATTCAACTCAACTCCTGGAAAGGGCATTACTAGACTAACTTTTACGAAAGAAGATAGAGGAGCTCGAGAATATATAAAAAGCGAAATGGTAAAGTCAGGGCTTAAAGTATATGAAGATGCTGTTGGTACAGTGGTAGGAAGATTAGAAGGGGAAGATAAGTTTGCTCCTGTAATAATGGTAGGTTCTCACTTTGACTCTGTAAAAAATGGAGGAAAATTTGATGGTGCAGCTGGTGTGGTCATGGGACTAGAGATTGCTAGAGTTATAAGAGAGAATAATATTAAATTAAAACATCCAATTGAATTTGTAGCTATGATAGAAGAAGAAGGAGGTAGATTTGGAAGAGGCTTGTTTGCAAGCAGAGCAGCTGCTGGAAAGGTTACAAGAGAGGAATTGTATAATTCAAAAGATGAGTCAGGAATTTCAATTGCTGAAGCAATGAAAGAATTTGGATTAGATCCTGAAAAAATTTATGATGCTAAAAGAAGACCAGAAGATATTAAAGCTTTTATTGAGCTGCATATTGAACAAGGACCTATTTTAGAAAAGAAAGATAAAGATATAGGTATAGTTGAATATATTGTAGGTTTAAATCAGATAGAAATAGTAATAAAAGGAAGACCTGATCATGCTGGCACTACTCCAATGAATATGAGGAGCGATGCTTTAGATGCAGCTTCTAATGTTATAAGTAAAATAAGCAGCATAGCAAAGAAAGTTGGAGGAGGAACCGTAGCAACAGTAGGAACATTAAAAGTTTTGCCAGGAGCCTCAAATATAGTACCTGGAGAGGTTATCTTTAGCGTGGATATAAGATCAAAAGATAAAGATTGCATAAAAAAGGTTAAAGATGAAATATGTAGTTTATTACAAGGAATTTGCAAGGAGAAAAATGTTAAATATACAATAGAAGAAAAAATTTATGTTAATCCAGTAAAAATGGATGAGAATATAGTAGCTGATTTTAATGATATATGCAATGAATTAGGCTTTTCGAGCCAACCTATGTTAAGTGGGGCAGGACATGATGCTATGATTATGGCAGAAATAACAAAGGTAGGGTTGATTTTTGTAAAAAGCAAGGATGGAAGAAGTCATTGTCCAGAGGAATGGACTGATTATAAAGATCTTCAAAAGGGAATTGAGGTAGCATATAAGGAAGTATTAAAATTAGGGGGCGTAATTAGTTATGGTAATTAAAGAATTAGGAGAAAAGTATAAACAATATATAATAGATTTAAGAAGGGAGTTTCATGCTTATCCTGAGCCAAGTCTTTATGAATTTAAAACTTCAGAGAAGATAAAAAGAGAATTAGATAATATGGGAATATCCTATGTACCTATTGCAGGCACAGGTGTATTAGCTACTATAAAAGGAAAAAAAGAAGGAAAAACTGTAGCTTTAAGAGCAGATATAGATGGATTATCTGTTGAAGAATGTAATAATGTAGAATATAAATCTCAAAATAAGGGATATATGCATGCTTGTGGCCATGACTGCCATATAGCTATGCTTTTAGGAGCAGCAAAAATACTAAATGCCATCAAAGATAAATTAAATGGAACAGTTAAGTTAATGTTTCAACCAGCAGAAGAAGTAGCCGAAGGTGCTAAGAGAATGATTAAAGAAGGGGCACTTGAAGGTGTGGACGGTGTGTTCGGCATACACGTTTGGAGTGATATAGAATATGGAAAGGTATGTGTAGAAGAAGGGCCAAGAATGGCTTCTGCAGATTTATTCACTATAAAAGTTAAAGGTAAAGGTGGACATGGATCTGCACCTCATCAAGGAATAGATGCAGTAGTTGCTTCATCTGCTATAGTTATGAATTTACAGTCAATAGTAAGTAGAGAGATTAGTCCTCTTGAGAATGCAGTTGTTAGTGTTGGAAGTCTTAAGGCTGGTTCTAGATTTAACGTTATAGCAAGTGAAGGAATATTAGAGGGGACAACAAGATGCTTTAATCCAGAAATAAGAGAAAACTTTCCTAAGATTTTAGAGAGAGTAGCAAAAAACACAGCCGAAGCCTATAGAGCAACTGCAGAATTAGAGTACAATTTTGCAACTCCTGTAGTAATAAATGATGTAAAGTGCTCTAAAATCGCCTCTGGAGCTGCAAAAAAAGTAGGTATTGAAACCACACACTTAGAAAAAATATCTGGAGGAGAAGATTTCGGAGAGTTTATGAATAGAGTGCCAGGAGTTATAGCACTTTTAGGTGTTAGAAATGCTGAAAAAGGAGCTTGCTATCCTCAGCATCATCCTAATTATTCAGTTGATGAAGATGCACTTCCATTAGGCTCTTCTCTTTACGCTCAATATGCAGTAGATTTCTTAAATGAACAGTAAAATTATAAAGTGTTGAAAAAGTAATTGCACTATTTTTAGTGCAATTATTTTTCTTTATGAAGATTTCTCACTTTTATCTCATAAAATACTATAGATATAATTTCTATAATTAAGTATATAATTACATAATTCATTCTTATTAATCCAAAACTATAGAAAAATTTAAAATATATAAATATAATCAAGGACAGTATTCCCCAAAAGCCATATAAGTTAGCTATGTTAGAATTTCTGTGTCTACATTCTTTTACATTACGCATATTTTCTATTATTTCCTCTCTAGAAGGACTTTTTTTTAGGGTTTTTATAACTAAAGATTTGAAATATAGAAAAAGTGCTGAGGCTAGTAGAAACATTCCTAGAAATATATATGATAAGGATATGCTAGTAACATACATAGTAACACCTCTTAATTAAATTTCATCATTAGTATACCGCAAAGAAATTTTATATATACTTACTTGATAAAACTATGCATAAAGTCTAATATTATTTTATAATGATAAGTGTAATGAAGTTTAAAGGGGTTGATAGTATGGAAAATGTAAGCAAGTGGCATAATGAAACTTTAGGAAAGAGAGTAGTAGAAGCTCTTAAAAAGAATTATTTTGATGCGGTGTATTTTGAAAGTTCTAAAGAAGCTGCAAAATATATTCTAGGATATGTAAAGAGTGGAGATAAAGTAGGATTTGGTGGTTCAGAAACTATAAAGTCTTTAGGAGTACAAAATGAAATGAGAAAGATTGGAGCAGAGATACTTGATCATGGAGCTCCGGATTTGTCACCAGATGAAAAGATGGAAATAAGAAGATTACAGCTTACAAGTGATTTATTTTTATGCAGCAGCAATGCAGTTACATTAGATGGAAAATTAGTAAATGTAGATGGCGTTGGAAACAGAGTAGCAGCTATGACTTTTGGACCTAAAAAGGTTATAGTGGTTGTTGGAGTAAACAAAATCTGTACAGATGAGAATGCAGCCTTTGAGAGAATAAAACTAGAAGCTGCACCAAAGAATACAAAAAGATTAAATGTAGGAACACCTTGCACTGAGATAGGAACTTGTATGGACTGCAGAAGTGAAAAAAGAATATGCAGAGTTTACTCTGTTATGAAGAGAAAACCTTCCATTACTGATATAACTGTTGTAGTGGTTGGAGAAAATTTAGGATATTAATTTTAAGGAGGTATTTGATTATGCCAGTTATAACTTTGGATGGACCAAAAATGGACAGAGAAAAGAAAGCTAAATTAGTTGAGGCTTTTTCTAAAAGTGCTAGTGAAATTCTAGGGATACCAGAACATGCTTTTGTAACAATAATAAGAGAAAATGAAATGGATAATATAGGACTTGGAGGAAAGCTGCTTTCTGATGGAAAATAATAACCATATGGTGGTTATTGCAAAGTAAATAGATAAATGATAATATTAATGTAATTCAAATTGAATAGCAGATTATATAAGGGAATATGGTGTAAATCCATAACAGCCCCCGCTACTGTAAGTGCGGACAAATAGTACATAACCACTTAGAAAAGCAGAACTATGTTGTTTTTCTAGGGAAGGGTACTAAGAGGATGAAGCACAAGTCAGGATATCTTATATAATCGTAGTTTTAGCCATTTATCTTCGGAGGGAAGGTGAAGGTTTTGAGCTTTTTTGCATCTTAACCGAACTTTCTAAGTTCGGTTTTTTATTTTGGAGGAAATATGGAAAATAGTTATAATAAAATGCATACAATGACCTCTATTATATTAAATCTGATTTTAATCTTAATTATATTAAGCACCAGCAGTCCTATTATACTGTTTGGGGTTTTTATATTTAATATAATCATATTTAAGAGCAGTAAAAATATGAATAAATTTAAAAAAGGCTTTATATATTTTATACCTTTTTTTATTGTAGGGGTTATAATAAATTCTGTTTTTGTAAGTGAAGGAAGCACCATAATTTTTACTATATTAAATAAGAATTTTACTCTGGAGGCTATGTCCTATTCTTTTATATTTTCTTTTAGATTGCTTTTGGTAATTCATATATTCATAAACCTTGAAATTATGATAGATTCTGATAGGGCTTTATCATACTTTTCTAAAAAGCTTCCTAAAACAACTCTTACTATGCTAATAGCATTAAAGTTTTTTCCTGCCATGAAGAGAAGAATATATTCTTTAAAAGAGATATACAGCATAAGAGGAGTTGATTTTGAGGGAAATAGATTAATAGACAAAGTAAAGGGGTATGTTCCAGTTATTTCTGTGCTGCTAGAAAGTTCATTAGAGGGGGCATTTGATATAGGAGAAGCAGCATATATAAGAGGTTTTTTAAGCGGCGAAAGAAGTATTTATGATAAACAACCATTACAAAAATCGGATTACATATTGATTATAAAGGGAATTATTATTTTTGCAGCATTTATTATATATAAAATATTTACTAAAGAAGAAGGTGACTTTTTATTAGGAAGCATACTTATATTTATTTTGATAATACTTCTAGGTGTATGTACATATGTGTTGAATTTTAGAAAGGAGGAATGATATGAAGTATATTGAAATAAAAGATTTAAATTATTATTATCCCGATACAAAAGAAAAGGCTTTAGACAATATAAATATTTCTGTAGAAAGTGGAGATATAGTGCTTGTTCTCGGTGAATCAGGTTCTGGAAAATCCACTTTAGGAAAGTGCATTTCTGGGGCGATACCTAATTTTTATGGAGGAAACATATCTGGAAGCATAATCATAGGTGGAAAGCCTTTAAATGATATGGAATATAATGAAAGAAGCAGGGAAATAACCATGGTTTTTCAAGATCCAGAAAGACAGCTTTTGATGAATAAAGTTCATAGAGAGGTAGCTTTTGGTCTTGAAAATACAGGAGTAGAGGAAAAGAAGATAAAAAGAAGAGTATTTGAAGCTATGCAGTTTTCAAATATATTAAGTTTAGCCAATAGAAATATAGATACCCTATCAGGAGGGCAGAAACAGAAAGTGGCTGTAGCTTCTGCAATCTCCTATCTTCCTAAATGCATCATTTTAGATGAACCTACATCTCAGCTAGATCCAACTTCTTCTGAAGAAATAGTTTCTCTTGTAAAGAAAATAAATGAGGAGATGGGAGTTACTATAATAGTTATTGAGCAGAGGGTGGAAAAGTGGTTTAATGCTGCAGATAAGATATTTATAATGAAGCAAGGCAGGAAAGTTTTTTATGGAAACAAAATGGATATGTATAGAGAGAAAAATGAATATATAACTAGCTTTCTCCCAAGCTACTTAAAGCTGTGCAAAAGTTTGAACATAAGTGAAGTTCCTCAAAATCTTAAAGAAGCCAGAAAAAGACTTAAAAGCTTTAAATATGAAAGAAAAGTTTCAAAAGAACATAATTTAAATGAAGTTATAAAGATAAATATTAAAAAACTGTATTATAGCTATGAAAAGGAAGAAGCACTAAGGGGAATAAATTTGAGCGTAAGAGATGGAGATTTTATAAGTATTTTAGGGCCTAATGGAGCTGGGAAGAGTACATTTCTTAAAAGTATTATGGGGCTTATAAAATATAAAGGAAGCATAGAAATTGATAAAAAAGAAGTAAAAAAACAGGCGTTGAAGGACTTAGCTAAAACGGTGGGATATGTTTCTCAAAACCCTAATGATTATATATCTAAGGATACTGTTTATGAGGAAGTTAAATTTACCTTGGATAATTATAGAATAATAGATGAAGGGATTATAGAAGAAACATTAAGAACTCTTGATTTATATAAAATAAAGGATAAAAATCCAAGAGACATTAGCGGAGGGGAAAGGCAAAGACTAGCTATAGCATCTATTCTGGTTTTAAAACCTAAAATACTTCTTTTGGATGAACCAACTAGAGGAATCGACAATAAAATAAAAGGAAGTTTAGGAAAAGCTTTAAGAAAACTCAATGAAGGAGGTACAACCATACTTATGGTTACTCATGATATAGAGTTTGCAGCGGAATATGGCAGCAGTTTTTTGCTTATGTTTAATGGAGAAATAGTTGCACAGGGCTCTAAAGAGGAAGTGTTAAGTGAAGGAATATATTATACAACTACTATAAACAAATTAATTAGAGATAAAAATAATAATATATTTACATTAAAAGATATTATGAATTTTACGGAGATATAATATGAAAAGATTAATTTTGATGTTAACAGTTTGTATATTAGGAGCCTTAATGATTATGGCATATAAATATGGAAACAATGAAAATATAGGAGCTATAATAACTTTATCCGTATTATTGATTTTATTTTTAAGTTATTTTTATTTTGAAAAAAGTTCTATGGGGACTAAGGAAATAGCTCTGGTTGCAACTTTAAGTGCTTTCAGTGCAGTATGCAGAGTTCCGTTTTATATTATTCCAAGTGTACAGCCTACTACATTTTTAGTGGCTCTTTCAGGACTGGTTTTTGGAAGCTATGAGGGATTTTTAATAGGAAGTACAGCTGCATTTATATCCAACATATTCTTAGGGCAAGGACCTTGGACACCTTGGCAGATGTTTGCTTGGGGAATTATAGGAGCTATTTCAGGAATTTTAGGAATAAATAATAAAAGATTATCCAGTGAAGTGTTTGGAATTATATGTTTCTTTTATGGTATTTTATTTGGATGGATAACCAATCTATGGGTTATATTATCTGGCCTTAAGGTTATCAATTTTGAAACTATATTAAGTACAAATCTAACCTCCTTTCCTATAGATATTATGCATGCAGGAGGAAATTTTATATTCGTCATATTATTTTATGATAAATTTTACAAAATACTAGTGAGATTTAAAAAAAGATTAAGATTTACTTATATAAATTAATTGTAAGCAGAAAGGAGTAAAGCCATGAAGAAGATAGGATTAAAAAGGATTCTAAGTAGCAGCTTAGCATTATTATTTTTAGTGGTACAAATATTTTTTATGCTAGGAAAAGAGGCAAAAGCTGATACAAAGAAAGGAGTGGAAATATCTGTAGTTAGCAATGATAGAATAATAGTTAAAGGTAAAAGCAGTAAATATAATGGATATGAAGCATTAAAAGATGTTTTAGATAAGAATAACATAGACATTCAAACTAAGGATGAACAGTATGGAAAATATATAGAGTCTATAGGTAATGTTAAGGCCAAAACTTTTGGTGGATATGATGGATGGCTTTATGCTGTAAATAGAAATGGAAATTATGAGAATATAACTGTGTCTATAGATAAATTTGTTCTTAAAGATGGGGACAAGCTTATAGTTTTCTATGGAGATATGGGAACATTAACTGCAAATAAGATAGAATATTCAACTAATGTTCCAAATGAAGAACTAAAAATAACATTGAACAATACATATACTGATTTTCAGACTAAAAAAGAGGTAGTTCAGCCTATAAAGAATGTTAAAGCTAAGATAGATGAAAAAGAAGTTGAGGTTAATGAAAATGTTATTTTAATAAAAGAAGGTCTAAAAGAAGGCGAACATACTCTTGAACTAATGGACTTTGATAAAAATAGGGTTCCAAAGGTTGTAAATGATGTTATAACTTTTAATATAGGAAATTCTATCAAAAAAGATAATACTGATTTAAAAACAATTGATTTGGATAAAGAAATAAGTGATGCTATAAGTTATATTAAGCAAAGCTCAAATTATGAACTTTGGGCAGAGATAAGCATGATGAAATTAAATGTACAACCTAATAATAAATTTATAGAAAGCAGAAATGATTATATATCAAAAACTTATGAAGAAGTAAAGAAAAATGGTACTGGTAATATAAATAACATTGATATGGAAAAGCTTATAATGACTTTAGTCAATGCAGGATACAGCCCTTATGATTTTGGAGGAGTGGACTTAGTTAAGGAGTTGTTCTCTAGAGATATAGATAAGTTTTTAATAAATGATGTGATTTTTGGACTCATCACTTTAAATTATTGTAATATTGAAGGGTACGATAAAATAGAAGATAGTTATATAAAATATTTACTAGATAAAAAGATAACAAAAAGTGTGAAAAACAAAGAATTAGTAGGATGGAGTTATTCTGGAAGTGACATAGATTCAGATATAACTGCTATGGCTGTTTCAGCTTTAAGTAAGTACTATGAAGAAGATAATAACATAAGAGAAGTTTTGGATAAGGTTGTAAACACATTATCATATTTTCAAGATGAAAAAGGATATATTCCTAGTATGTACGGTATATCTAGTGAAACAGTCTCAGCTTCAATCATTGCACTAACTTCTTTAGGAGTAAGCCCAGAAGAGGAGAAGTTTTTTAAGAATGAGGGAAATTTATCTCAAGCTTTAATTTCTTTTAAAAATGATATTGGTGGGTTTAAGCATGCCTTAGAAGATAAGGAATCGAATTATATTTCTTCAGAACAAGCATTAAGAGCTTTAATATCACTAAGAGAATTTAAGGAAAATGGAAAATACAATTATTATAGTGGTAAAAATGGAGAAGATTTAAAGAAATATACTGCACTTTCTGAAAATAAAACAAATAATCTTATTTATTTGGGGATTATAGTTGTAATCGGAATTGCAGGCATAATAATTTATAAGAGAAAGCAGCCTAAATAAGGCTGCTTTATAAATAAAAGTATAATGTATTTGTATAACTTTCAAGGGAGGATAATGGAGGTAATGAAAAGAAAGATAAGTCTTATAGCTTTAGTTATAATAATTTGTTCAGGACTTATTATGATATATAATAGATATCAAAATAAAATAGGAGAAAATATATCTATAAGTAGCAACAAAAGTCAAGGGGAAAATTTTATAATTTATGATGAAGTTGAGCAAAAAAATATATTAAAATTAAAAATAAATTTAGAAAATAAGAGTGTAGCTGAAGTTACACAGGAAGTATTAAAAGATAAAGGAATAGATTATACTATTTTAGGAAGTGGAGATACTGTATATTTTTCTATGATAAATGGAATAAAAGAAAGATCAAATGGACCTTTAAGCGGTTGGTGTTATTATGTAAATGGTACTAGACCTTCTGTAAGTTCAGGAAGATATAAATTAAAATCTGAAGATAAGGTAGAGTGGAAGTATTTAAAGGACGGATTAAAAAACTAAAAAGTATGAAAACCTATTCAAATTTTACAAATTATGGTTTATAATATAGTTACTTAAATAACAAACTGGGGGGTACGTTATATATGTCTAGATGTCCGTTCTTATCTACCTATGAGAGTAAAGTAAACTGTTTTAAGGAATGTGCGTTTTATAATTATGAGGATACTAACGGTGTTTGTCCTTTTAAATGCATCGATGAAGAAATGTTTTTGGAAAAAAAGATGAGATATAATGATTTATTTAGGAACGAAGGTTTTAATATATTAGATGAATTATATCATGAAAAAAAATATTTAAGTATTTTTTAGAATTTCTTAATCTTTTATAATTTAAAAAAAAATAAAATGCAGAGAATATATAAAATAATCTCTGCATTTGCTTTTATTGATATAAATTAGAATATTTATCAAGCAGCTCATGTTTTAAAGTCCACAGTTTTTTAGAAAGATCTACATAGTAAGAATGAGGATTTTCAAATCTTAAAACTTCTTCCCAAAGCTTCTCAGTTTCCTGTTTTGCAAAAGCTTGGATTTCCTTCACACTTGGATTCTTGTAACAAGGTTTACCTTTTTCAAATATTTTAACCATTAACTCTTTAGCATAATAATTGGTTAACTTTTTCTTTTTCCAAGTATGAATAGGGTTAAATATTTCAATAGGCTTACTGTCATCAATATTTTCTGTGCTTAGGCAAATTAAATCAGCTATAGCTTTATCGCTGGTCTTATCAAATAATCTATATATTTTCTTAAAACCTGGATTTGTAATTTTTTCTGCATTTTCGCTTATCTTTATTTTAGGAATTATTTCTCCATTATCTTCTATGGCTACTAATTTATATACTCCACCAAATACAGGTTCTGATCTGGCAGTTATGAGTCTTTCGCCTACTCCAAAGCTATCTATTTTAGCACCTTGAGCAAGCACATCTGTAATTATGTGTTCATCTAGAGAATTTGAAACTATTATATTAACATCTGGATATCCAGCACTATCTAAGATTTTTCTACATTGCTTAGTTAAGTATGTAATATCTCCACTATCAATTCTTACTCCCTTTGGTCTATATCCCATTGGCTTTAAAACTTCATCAAAAACCTTTATAGCATTAGGAAGTCCTGATTTTAAAACATTATATGTATCTATTAAAAGAACACAATCACTAGGAGAAGTTTCCGCCCAAGCTTTAAAGGCTTCATATTCTGTAGGGAAGAGCTGAACCCAACTATGAGCCATAGTACCTGCTGCAGGAACTTCAAACATCTGCTCTGCTATAGTACAAGCTGTTGCGCTACATCCTCCTATGATTGCAGCTCTAGCACCGTAAATAGCGCCATCATATCCTTGAGCACGACGAGAACCAAATTCCATAACAGGTCTTCCTTCAGCAGCCCTACAAATTCTATTTGCTTTTGTAGCTATTAAAGTTTGATGATTTATTGTAAGTAGAATCATAGTTTCTACAAATTGAGCTTGAATTATAGGGCCCCTAACTGTCACTAAAGGTTCACCAGGAAATACAGGATTACCTTCTGGAATAGCCCAAACATCGCATTCAAATTTGAAGTTTCTAAGGTATTCCAAAAATTTATTAGAGAAAATTCCTTTGCTTCTTAAATATTCAATGTCTTCATCTGTAAATTTTAGGTTAGAAAGATAGTCCATAAGCTGTTGAACTCCTGCCATTATGCAGTAACCACCGCCGTCGGGAACTCTTCTGAAGAACATATCAAAATATGATATTTTTTCACCTACATTATGTTCGAAGTAGCCATTTGCCATAGTTAGCTCATAAAAATCTACTAACATGGTAAGATTTCTACCATTTTTAATATTAAAAAAATTGTTGTTGTCCATCGTTTTCCCCTCTAACTATTAAAGTGTATTTTATATAATGATATACTTATTTTAAGGGTTTATCAAGAAAAAATACAAGAAAAATGCGGCATAATTTTCTTATACAACATCACTCATGGGATTTGCATTTAGGAAAGATTCACTTGGCAAAGAAGCTCTAATATTTCTGACTTTAAAACTCATAAACCTTCTAAGCTCGCTGCTAGCTCAGACAATAGAAGGTTCTTCTAAAATTTAAGTCAGTAAGGCGCAAGTGGAGAGTTGAAAAGTTTAGCAGTTAGAAATATTTTACGTCGTAAAATAGTTATATTCTGATTAAAATTTAAAAAACGGTCTATAATGATATATAATTTTATTTACAAAATAGTATATGGGCGGGTGTAGGCATGAAAGAAAAAATAATTAAGGAGTTTTATGAGTTAAGGGATAAGATAATTGAAAATAGATATAAAGAACTAAATACACAGCAAAGGAGTGCGGTTTTGAGTAATGATAGAAATTTGGCTGTAATAGCGTGTCCAGGGGCAGGAAAGACCACTACTCTAATCAGAAGGATAGATTATTTAGTTACATTTGGACCAATATATAAATCTAAATATTATCCTGAGCATATAGTTGAGAATGATATAAATATATTAAAAAAATGCTTAAATGGTAATAATAGTAATAATATTGAAGAGGAAAGAATAAAATATTTGCTAGGAGGAAAGGGAGTAAATCCTGATAACATAATTGTAATAACTTTTACAAGGGCAGCAGCTATGAGCATGAAAAAGAGATATTTAAGTATAAATGGTTCAAACAAGGCTCCTTTTTTTGGTACATTTCATGGACTATTCTATAAAATATTAAGTAGGAGGTATAAACAGATAAATATAATAGAATCGTATACAGCTTATAGAATAGTGAAAAATGTATTAAGTTCTTATTTAGACGAGATAAGCGAAGAGAAAATTAAAGAAATAATTAATACCATATCTTTTTATAAGACAAGTAATATATCAGATCAGGATTTTTCTCCTAATATAGATAAAGATATTTTTTTTGAGTGCTATAAAACTTATGAGGAATATAAAGAGAAAAACAATTTGCTAGACTTTGATGATTTACAAATAAAGTGCAAGGAGTTGTTTTTGAGAGAAAGGGAAGTGTTAAAAGGGTATAGAAGGCTTTTTGAATATATACTGGTAGATGAATTTCAAGACTGTGACAGTACGCAGATAGACATATTAAAGCTTTTAAATAAAGAAAACTCCATTTTCGTTGTTGGAGATGAAGATCAGTGCATATATGGTTTTAGGGGTTCTAAACCAGAATGTATGGTGAATTTTCATCATGACTTCGAAGAAGGTAAAAAAATATTTTTATCAACAAATTATAGATGTCCTAAAAGCGTCGTAAATATAGCCAATAATTTGATAAGCAATAACAGGATGAGAAATGAAAAAAGTATGTATGCTTATAAAAACAGCGAACCTAAAATAAAAGTATTAAATTATCCAAGAGAAGGAAATCAAGCTGAAGATATAGCACTTAATATTATAAAACTAGTATCTTTAGGAAAATATGAATATGAGGATAATGCTGTTATTTATAGAACCAATATAGAAAGCAGAAGTTTTATAGATGCTTTTATCAGAAAGAAAATCCCTTTTTATCTTCTAGATAAAGAATATAATTTTTTCGAGCACTTTATATGTAAGGATATAATAGCTTATCTTAAACTTAGTATAGACAAAAAAGATAAAGAAAGCTTTTTTAGGATAATAAATAAACCTTTTAGATATATAAGCAAAGTAAATCTAGAAAAGCTAAGAAAAAACTGCATTGGTGAAGACTGTTTTGAAGTGTTAAAAGAAATTGAAAGTATTCCTCCTTTTCAGATGAAAGTTATATATAAATTGAAAAGAGATATACAAAACCTTAACAAAATGTCTCTTGCAGGAGCTATAAATTTTGTACTAAAGGATTTGAGATATTATGAGTATTTAAGAGAATATGCATCAAAATATAAATTGGATATTTCAGAGCTTGAAGATATAGTAGAAGAATTCATAGAGTCATCAAAAGAATATGCTACAATAATTAGTTTTTTAGCTCATGTAAGTGAAGTAGAAGAACAAATTCGCAGAAGCAAAAAAAGAGAGGATAAAAAAGGAGTTGTTTTAAGCACTATCCACGGGGTCAAGGGAATGGAGTTTAAAAATGTGTTTATAATAAACTGTAATGAAGATAATATACCTCATATAAGCAGTGTAGATACTAATTTGGAAGAAGAAAGAAGACTTTTTTACGTAGGCATTACTAGGAGCATAGATAATCTTTGGCTTTCTATATCAAATGATATAAGAGGAAAAAGTAAAAAGCCATCTAGATTTCTTGAGGAATGTAAAATTAATATGCTAATGAGAAATGACTATGATAAGGGAGAACATGTAATTCATAAAACCTTTGGAAAGGGAGAAATAATATACATTGATGACAAGATAATAGAGATAAAATTTGAAAATGGTATAAATAGAAGTTTTGATGCTTTAACTTTATATAATAATGGATTAATAAAGAAAATGATATAGTATATTATAGTATAGTATATCATATTATTCTATGCAATATAGAATAATATAGTTTGCAAAGGTAAAAGTGTTGACGTATTTATAATGAATATGCTAAACTATTATTGTAAGTATAGTATTTAAATAAGACTATAATAATTTAAATGGAGAGTGAAAAAAGTGGTTCCTTTTAAAAAAATGTGGGAAGATGCTCAAGTTGTAATATTAGAAAATGAGCTAGAAAACCTAAACATAGTTGAAAGATACAATGGTGGGTTTGTTGTAAGAGAAGAAAATGGTATGGAATTTATAAATAGGGAAGATTTCGTAGATTTTTGGTGTAAAATGCTATGTAATAAAGAAGTATCTAAAGATGATGCAGCTAAAGAAAGAAAAGCTATGTATATATATGACATAGTAAAAAATCTTCCTTACGTAATAGAAAACTCTGATATTTTAAAATTGGTAGATTAATAATGTAAAAGTTGGCAGTATGTTTATTGAATAAAACAACAGTATAATATATAATTTTATTAAGCTCATATTCTTAGAATATGAGCTTTTACATTGCTTTCAAAAGAGGGAGATATAATATATGAGCGTTTTAAACATAAATCCTAAGGATATAATATTTGCCTTGGATATTGGAACTCGTTCTATTATAGGAACTGTTGGTGTGGTTAAAGACAAAAAGTTTAATGTAATATGTGAAAAATATATAGAACATGAAGAAAGAGCTATGATAGATGGACAGATTCATGATATAAATTTAGTTGCAAATTCAGTGAAGGCTGTGAAAAAGGCTATTGAAGATGAAATAAATATTAATCTTAAAGAAGCAGCTATTGCAGCAGCAGGCAGATTCTTAAGAACTACAGATACAAAAGTAGAAATTGAGATAGATGATGATAAAGAAATAGATAGAGAAGTGATAAGGAGTTTGGAGCTTACAGCAGTAAAAAGGGCGGAAGAGAAAATAAATGAGGAAACTGAAGGAAAACTATATTGTGTTGGATACAGTGTAAAAAACTATTATTTAAATGGATATTTAATTTCAAACCTTCTTTCTCAAAAAGGAGAGAGGATTTCTGTAGAAGTTATAGCTACTTTTCTCCCTAAATCAGTAATAGATAGTCTTTATACTGTTATGGATAAAGTAGGGTTAAACGTGATGAGTTTGACTCTAGAGCCTATAGCTGCTATGGAGGCAGCAGTTCCACAGAAACTAAGGCTTCTAAATATTGCTCTAGTGGATGTGGGAGCTGGAACCTCTGATATTGCTATAAGCAGCAATAACAGCATAAGTGCTTATGAAATGGTGCCTATGGCTGGAGATGAGGTAACTGAAGCCATAGTACAAAATTATTTAGTAGATTTTAATACTGGAGAAGTCATAAAAAGAGATGCAGCCAATGGCAAAGCTTCAAAGTACGTAGATGTTTTAGGACTTGAAGGAGAAGCATCTCCAGAAGATGTAATTAAAATTATAGAACCAGTAGTAGATAAGATAACTGATGAGATATCAAAAAAAATCATTGATTTAAATGGTGGAAAAGCTACGAGTGTGGTATTTTTAGTTGGAGGAGGGGCACATACTCCATATTTAAAAGAAGCTCTAGCCAAAAAGTTGAACTTACCAATTCAAAGGGTTGCAATTAAAGGAAGAGATGCTGTTGAAGAGTGTATAGGATATGACGAAGCTTTAGGAAGTGCTGGTGTAACTGTGCTTGGGATTGCGCTGAACGCAATAAAGAAATCAGGAAACGATTTTATTAATGTTACTTTAAATAATGAAGTAATAAGTCTATTTAACTCACATAAGCATACTGTTATGGATGTAATGCTGCAGGCTGGAATAAGTCATAAGATGTTGATAGGGAAGAATGGTAAAAATATAAGATTTACTCTAAATGGAATTAAAAGAGTTGCTTTTGGTTCATTAGGGCAAGGAGCAGAGATTTTAGTGAATGGAAAAAATGCAAGCATAGATACAGAAGTAAAAGAAGGAGATAATATAGAAGTTATTTTTGCGAAGAATGGCAAGGACGCTTCTCCTAAAGTTTTAGAATATATTAAAAGTATAAATTCTATAAGCTTTTACCTGAATGATATTATTCAAAATATAGAACCAGTAGTATTTATAAATGGAAATAGAGGGAATCTTGAGGATAACATTAATGAAGGCGATATAGTTCAGATTATCCTCCCTAAAACTTTAGAGGATTACATAAAGTATTATCATATGGAATATAATAATTATATTTACTATTTAGAAGATGAGAAGATAGATAGATCATATATAATTAAAGAGGGAGATCGTATATATGCAAAACTAGATGAAGAGGAGAAGAAAGTTACAAATAATTCTCCTAAAAGTCAAGAAATTCGAGTTTACGTCAATGATAAACTAGTAGTGTTAAGTGGAAAAGAAAAGTATGCATTTGTAGATGTGTTTAATCATATAGAATTTGATCTAAGTAGGCCTAAAGGAAATTTAATGCTCACATTAAATGATAATAAAGCTGGATACTATGACGAACTTAAAAATGGAGATATTATAAAAATATTTTGGGAAAAAGACTAAGGGAGATATAGGTATATGGATTTTTTAAAAGAGGCTAAAGAAATAAGCGAAGAGTTAGTAAGTATAAGAAGAGACTTTCATCAAAACCCAGAAACAGATTTTGATTTAAATAGAACTGTAAGCAAAGTAAAAGAATTTTTAGAAAAAGAGGGTATAGAGTACATTGAAACTTCAAAAAACGGAATTTGTGGTATTATAAGAGGAAATGGAGAGAAAACTATAGGCATAAGGGCAGACATGGATGCTCTCCCTATGGAAGATAAAAAGAGCTGCGTTTATTCTTCTAAGGTAGAGGGAAAAATGCACGCCTGTGGTCATGATGTTCATACAACAATACTTTTAGGGGCAGGTAAAATTTTAAATAAAATGAGAAATAAGCTTAATGGAAACGTGAAACTTATTTTTGAACCAGCAGAAGAAACTACAGGTGGAGCTATACACATGATTAAAGAAGGAATATTAGAAAATCCTAAAGTAGATGCTATAATAGGACTTCACGTAGAACCTAATATAGAAGTGGGTAAAATAGGAATAAAAAGAGATGTGGTAAATGCAGCATCTAATCCTTTTAAAATTAGAATAATGGGAAAGGGAGGACACGGAGCCTATCCTCACAGTACAGTTGATCCTATAGTAATAAGTGCTAATGTGATCACTGCGCTTCAAGATATAGTAAGCAGAGAAATCCCTCCGACAGATTCCGCTGTTATAACCATAGGTTCTATTCATGGTGGGACAGCTCAAAATATAATACCAGATGAGGTTGAGATATCTGGAATAATAAGAACCATGACCACAGAACACAGAGCATATGTGAAAAAGAGAATGATAGAGGTAGTTGAAGGAATAACAAAGGCTATGAGAGGAAGATGCGAGGTAGAAATAGAGGAAAGCTATCCTTGCCTTTATAATGAAGATTCTGTAGTAGATGTTCTTAAAGCTGCAGCAGAGGATGTTATTACTAGGGAAAATGTTATTATGCTTCAAAAACCTGTTATGGGTGTTGAAAGCTTTGCTTATTTTTCCATGGAGAGACCATCAGCATTTTATTATTTGGGAATAAGAAATGAAGAAAGAGGTATAGTACATCCTCTTCACAGCAATTTATTTGATGTGGATGAAGAATGTATAAAAGTTGGAGTAGCAATACACTGTCAAACTGCATTAAGATACTTGAATGAAAAAAAGAAGTAATTTTGGTTGTAAACTTATATTTGATGATATATAATTTTTTATGTTGTGTCGAAAAGTGTTGAAAATAAAATAATATGATGCAATATTATACGGAGGTATAAAATGAGAATTGAAATTGGAGCAAATGAGTCAGGACAAAGAGTAGATAAGTTTTGCAGAAAGTGGCTTAAAGATGTACCTTTAGGAGCTATATTTAAAGCGTTTAGAAAGGGAGATATAAGAGTTAATGAAAAAAAAGTAAAGCAAAATTACTATCTGCAAGAAGGAGACATAGTAGAAGTCAGGTATTTAGAGTCAAATAAAGCGAAAAAGCCTAAAGAGTTTCAACAAGTAGACTTTAGCTCCATGAAAGTTACATATGAAGATGAAAATATATTAATTTTAGAAAAGTGGCCTGGAATTTTAGTTCACTCTGATAGAAAAAATGGTGAACCTACTTTAACAGATTATGCACTTTCTTATTTGTATGAAAAGGGTGATTATAACCCTGAAAGTGAAGTTACTTTTACTCCGGCACCATGCAATAGGTTAGATAGAAATACTTCGGGAATTGTTATATATGGAAAGAACTTTCAGAGCTTAAAGTCACTAAATGAGATGATAAGAGAAAGAAAGATAAAAAAATATTATACTACTCTTGTAAAAGGGAAGATAAAAGAAGGTATGTATGAAGCATATATATTAAAGGATGAGATAAATAATATATCTCAAATATTCAAGGATAAAAAGCCTAATAGCAAAAAAATATCTATGGAAGTTAAGGTTATGGATACAGTAGGAAGTTACTCTCTATTAGAAATAGAGCTTATTACAGGGAGAAGCCATCAGCTCAGGGCTCATCTTGCATACCTAGGAAATCCAATAGTCGGGGATGATAAGTATGGGGATAGAAAATTAAACAGTTTTTTTCATAATAAATATGGCTTAAGTTTTCAATTTTTATATGCTTATAAACTAATATTTAGAGATTGTCCAGAAGAACTTTCGTACATGGAAAATAAAACAATAACAGAAACACTTCCTCCAATATTTAAAAAGATTAAAAATGACGTATTAAAATTTTAAGGGAGTTTTAGTATGAAAAAGCAATCAACTACAAAAGGCTTTGCTATATTGTCAGCAGCAGGGATAATTGTAAAATTATTGTCCCTTTTATACATACCTTTTTTAAAAAAAATAATTACACTAAATGGATATGGTATATATCAGGCTTCCTATAAGATATATGTTTGGATATATGTTCTTGCAAATTCTGGAATTCCAGTAGCTATATCAAAACTAGTATCTGAATATATTGCTTTGGGGCGTTATAGAGATGCTATAAAAAGTTTCAAAATTGCTAGATTTATAATGTTAGCTTTAGGTACTGTTATGAGTTTATTTATGTTTATATTTGCAGGGCCTTTATCGAAACTTGTAGGATTTGAACAGTCTAAGCTGTCTATCATGGCTTTGGCACCTACTGTTTTCTTTACATGCATAGTTTCTTCTTATAGAGGGTATTTTCAAGGTAGAGGAAATATGTCTCCTACAGCTAAGTCTCAAATATTAGAGCAGATAATAAATACCATATTTACCTTAGTATTTGCATCTATGCTTATGACTAGATATGGTGTAGAGGCGGGTTCTGCTGGAGGAACTCTAGGAACTTCATTAGGAGCCTTGGTTGCTGCAGTTTATCTAGTTGTAATCTATGAAAAAAATAAGGTTATTAAAGTTCCAAAGGGCTATAAAGAAAAGGACAAAAGCAGGCACACTAATAATCAGATATTAAAAAGAATATTTCAAGTTGGATTACCTTTGATTATATGTGTAGGACTTCAGTATTCAGGAGATGTAATAGATTTAGCTATTGTTAAGAGAAGACTTTTACATTCAGGGCTTGGAGAGGTAACAAGTAATGAAAAATGGGCGCTATTCAGTATGTACAGAACACTATTAAGCGTACCAATAACCTTAGTTTCTGCATTAGCAGCTTCTATACTTCCGGCTATATCCGGATTATATTCTTTAAAAGATAAAAACAGTGTAGAGGATAAAATAAATTATGCATTTAGATTTTGCTTTCTTGTAGCAGTTCCATCTGCAGTAGGACTTGCAGTATTGCATGATGGTGTATTTTTACTATTGTTCAAGGAACAGCAGGGAGGGGTATTTTTACTATATGGTTCCATAGTATTAATACTTAATTCAATAGTTTTAATTCAAACATCTATACTTCAAAGCATTGGTAAATTGTATTCTTCAACCCTTTTTACAATGTTTGGTGTTATAGGTAAAATTGTAACAAATTATTTCTTGGTAGGAATTCCTCAGGTCAATATATTAGGAGCTATCTTTGGAAATATGGTATTCTTTATAATACCGATGGTGCTTAATTATAGAATGATAAATAGAACTTTAAAAATTAGAGTAAATATAATAAAACATTTTACAAAGCCATTTATGTCCTCTGCATTAATGGGGATTATAGTATATGGAACATACCTTGCAATAGATACTTTACTTTTAAGATCTTTCTCATCAGTATATAAAAATAATGCTATTGCAACTATTATTTCTATATTCGTAGGAGTAGCTACATACTTATACGGACTAGCATTAACTGGAGGAATAACGGGAAAAGACTTGGAAGAACTTCCGTCTAAATTTACTAGGCTTATACCTAAATCAGTATTAAAGAAAATAAATGAGAATTATTTAGAAAACAGTTAGAAAGCTTTAAATGTAATGTGGAAATTTAGAGGACAAGTTAAAAGTTAATGTATTAGTAAAAAGTATAAATGCTGAATTAAGCTAAGCTTAATTCAGCATTTATTTTATATTGAAGTTTTGCAGTATAAAAGTCATAATTGGACATGAGTTACTGTCAATTAGATTTAGTTGATTTTTAAGGTTTTATTTACAAAAGAAACAGACAAGAAGAATATGAGAAATCCGGCTATTACCATGAACATGGTTTTGGTTTTAAAAAAAACATCAGGTATTAAATTATTCATTATATTTAATATAAAATAAATAAGTAAACTCATTAGCATATCTATAAATAAGCTCTCAAGAGAAAATTCTATATAGTACTTTTTCTTTATTTCGTATAGATTCATGATAAGGCCTGTAGTTGTTGTTATAATTAAACTTAATCCATATCCAAAGATATTTATACTTGGAATTGCAGTAAGGGTGTATAAAAGTACTAATTCTAAAGCTGCAGTGATTATAGAATTTCTAAGAAGAACTCCCTGTTTTCCTAAGCCGTTTAATATATTAAATGTAGTAGCGGAAATATATGCGAAAGGAGCAGAGAGAGCAGCAAATTTTATATAGGCTCCTAGATCATCTCTTGCAAAAAATAGTTTTCCAAGGGCATTTGGTATACTAAAACAAATAATTAGAGTAGAAATGCCAAGTAAAAAAGAAATTCTAAGAACTTGATGAATTCTTTCTTCAAGTGCTATGTAATCCTTTCTTTCTATACTTTCTGAAAGATCTGGTATAAGTACTATGGACATAGATGTTATAACCACAAGTGGAAAGAATATTATAGTTAAAGCCATGCCAGAAAACTTTCCAATCATTGCTAAAGAATCGCTGTGACTAAAACCTGAAATTAAAAGACGCCTTGGAAGTATAAGTGTAGAAACCGTAGAAATTGCTGTTGTCAAAAATCCATTAATGCATAAAGGTACTGACATAACTAAAATATCAAATAAAAGCTGGGCACTTCCTTCAGTGGGATAAGCGTTATAAATATGCATAAAATCTTTTGCTTTGCTCATCCTATAGAAGATATAGAGAAGTACAAAGCTTGCAAATTCTCCTGCGGCTAATGCGGCGTATACAGCAGTTACGGTATTCTCAATTTCCTTAATAGGCAATGCTCTTATAACAAATACTGTAACTATTATTCTAACGATTTTTTCAAGTACATCTATTAAGGCAGGGGTCATTACGTTAGATATTCCATAAAAATATCCTTTTATTATAGAAGAAAGAGCTACAAAGACTAAAGCAATACAAACTAATAAAAGGCTATGTAAGCTTCTGCTGTCTTTTATTATATTGGTGCTTATGTAATTGGAGTTTAAGGCAACTAACACAGCTACTATTAATGTCCATATAAGATCAAATATCATGGTAACATGGATAGATTTATGTAAGTTTTCATAATCTCTTCTGCTATAAAATGATGAGGCCTGTTTTGATAAAGCTGTAACCATCCCCCCACATACAAGACAAGAAAATAAATCGTATATAGGCATTATAATAGCATAAAGCCCCATACCTTCAGCTCCTAATTCTCTAGAGAGGATAATAGAAAATACGAATTTTAATATTCCTGTTGTAGAATTTGAAAGCGTAAGAAAAATAGAATTTCTTAAAAATTTGTCCTTTTTCATCTATTGCAACTCCTTAAATTTCAATTAGTAACAGTAATAATTATGTTTATAAGGCAAATTATATTCTAAAATTAATAAATAAATCACTGTTGGTAATATGTAGATATTAATACATAGATATGATAAACAATAATATTTATGAAATAAATTTCCAAAAAATGTTATATAATATTATTAATAGGTTATAACAAGTGCATAGGAGGAAATTTATGCATAAATATAGAACTGGCACTAGGTTAATGTATGTACTCATCTTTTCTGTCTTATTATACTGCTCTTATATCATAACTAGCTCACTTTACTCTTTTCTTATATCAATTTTTATAGTATCCTCATATATTTTGCTCAGCACTTTTTTATTTAATAAAAAAGTGGTAAAAGAATCTAAAGAATACCTAGGAGCTCAGGTTATTTTAACTTTAATATATTGGATGATAATAGGAAAAACCTTTGTAGAGGACACGAATTTTAATGGAATTCTATTTTTTATCATTATAATGATAGTACCTTACTTTTTTAAGATAAATTATGAGAAAAGACATGAATAAAATTTTTTTAATCAACCTTTCAGGGATTTCTACTTGGAGTAATTTACTTAGAAATCCCTTTCTTATGACAAATAACAAATAAGCTACATATTATAATATTGGACAAGCAATAATTTGAAAGGAGATGTATCCTTTGGCTGATTCAATTAAAGAAGTAAAAATAACAACAAAAGAAGCTGAACAATATTTAGAAGATTTTAAAAAGAAAATGAAAGAAAGATTTCAAGAAATGAAAATAAGAAAAAACAATCTTAATAAAATAGATGAAAGAAATGGATATGGCATAGGTAAGGAGTGTGATGACAATGTAAAGCGTGAGGGTTTCGCTTTTGCTGATGCAGTAGGAGAAAATAGTAACACTCTATCTCTTTCCACACAAAATGTAGCTGTAGCTGCAGGCGAAGCTGAAGGGGAAACAACCTTTGCTATATCTTTAAGTATTCTAAGAAGTAAAGATGATAAGAGACGTTGTTTTATAGTTAAACCTGTTCCTTGCTGTCGCAAAAAATTATAATGGGAGGTGTATAAATCGTGGCAAATAGTCAAATAAGATCGGAAGAAATTATAATGAAAGAAATAGAAGAGCTTGAGCAGGATATAAAAAATAAAATAAAGTTAATAGATAATGTAATAAAAAAAATAAAAACTAAAGAAAACAATAAGCAAAATCTTATAACTTACAGGAGTAATTCAGAAGGTGGTAGTGCAAGCTGTAGAAGCATGAGTAATGCAGAATTTGCTACTTTTTTAGGCGAGGGGCTTGCAGATGATTTTTACGGGCCAAATTTCGGGATTTACTTTGCTATAGCGGCTGGGTTTGTTGCTACAGTTGCAGGATTTTCTAAAACTAGATGTAAATGTGATAGATGCAGACAGGTTGGAGTGCAAGAAATTAATGAAGGCTTTTATGATGCATTAGAGAATTTGAAAAATAATAATAATATACGTGTATCAGAAGAGATAGAAAATGATAAAACTCTTAGAGAAACTGTGCAGCAAGTACAAGTAATGATAAATGAAATAAAAGCAGACGCTGTTGAAATGATGAAACTAGAAAAGGAACTTTATGATATAGTGGGTCCACAACAAAATCAAAGAACTATTAGAAGAAGAAACTTCTCAAAAATGGAGATAGGACAAGATATCAATTGCAATGGAGTTGCTTTTGCTTTTGCATTAGGTTCTGCATTGGAATCTGTAAGTGAGGCTGAAACTTTAGTTGATGAAAATGAGGCAGAAAGTGCAGCAAGTTCAGGAGCACTTTTAGGAACAGCTGTTGTATTTGGATTTGATATTTTATTTTGTGAATGCAAAAGAACTGAAAAAATATTCTGCAGCTGCTAAATAACATGAGAAAATTGTAATGCAATTTTCTTATGTGTAACATCACGCATTGCATTTGCATTTAAGAAAGTTTCACTACGCAGATAAGCTCTAATATTTCTGGCTTTAAAACTTCTAAACCTTCTAAACTTGCTGTTGCTCAAACAATAGAAGGTTCTTACGGTGTTTTAAATCCAGAAATAAAAGAGCTTCTAATTGCTTGTTCAACGCTTTTTACAATGCAAACCCATGTGTGATGTTTAAATATATCACCAATTCATCGAAATTTTTATGATGTCAAAGGAAAGTAGAGAAAAAAGCATTTTAAATAGTTTATGAGTCTATGAAGTTTAGTATATTTGGATAATCTTTTCAATACTTCCTAAACTCAGCGCAGCGCCTAAACTCTTTAAACTTCTCCACTGTGCCTCTGGCGCCTCCATTTGGAACTATTTTAAGTCGCAAAATAGTTCCATTGTCCGTTATTATCATAGCTAAAGAGGAAATAGTAATTAGTGGGGTTAAGGAGTTTAACCCTATTTATGTTAAAAAATAAACAATATGTATAAAAGTTAAATAATAATTAAAAAAATATAAGGTACGAGTAGAGCTGTTGTATTTTGATTTTTTAATACTTATTAGTAATTTGTTAAAAGTTTAATGATATATTTACATTAAAATCTCTCAATTTTGCCTAATATTAATAAAATAAGATAGATTCGAAATATAGTAGTAACCTGAAATTTTAAAACTGCATAATGGATTCATACATATCCTTTTATCTAAAAAAATATATTTTAGATAAGAGGAATTTTTTTTGGAGGGAATATGAAAAATTTTTTAAAGCCATTATTAATAATCGTCATCTTCACTGCATCTATTATATTTTTAAAAAGGTATTGCTTTAAAGATTATAATATAATTTTAAAGGACAATAACCTAAGTGTAGAATTAAAATATAAAGGACTAAAGTGTGCAGTAGATTTTACTATAGATGAAGAAAAAAACTATTACATAGCCTACAAAGACAAAATACAGCTTATAGATAAAAATGGAAGAAGTATGAATATATTTAGCAACAGTAATATGAATATAAATAGTATAGAATATTATAAAAACAAACTTTATTTCTCAAGCAATAGCTCTGTATATACTTACGACTTACATAGTAAAGATGTAGTAGAAATAATAAGAAACTTACCTAACTTTGGAGATTATAAAGATAGCATAGTAAGGATAAATAATGATTATTTATATGTAACCATAGGGGCTGCAACCAATTCAGGAGTAGTAGGAGATGATAATATTTGGCTTAAGACTAATCCTTTTAGCCATGATATATCTCCTTATAGAATTACTTTAAGAGGAATAAATTTTGACAATGGAACTACTGGTGCATTTTTGAGCCGTGGAAGTAAGAGCATAGAAGGTCAGATTATACCAGGTCATTTTCCAGGAAATGCTTCTATAATAATGTATAATTTACAAACTGGAGCTTGTGCCACTTATGCATGGGGTATAAGAAATGTAAAAGGTTTAGATTTTGACAGTCGAGGAAGAATGATAGCATCTGTAGGTGGTATGGAAAATAGAGGTTTAAGACCTATAAAGGGAGATACAGATTATATATATGTAATAAAGTCAAAAACTTGGTATGGATGGCCGGATTATAGTGGAGGAGATCCTGTTAACTCTCCTAGATTTAAAGATGGAAATAATAAAACAGTTCCTTTCATTTTGGATAACCATCCTACTACAAATCCAAGTGCTCCTATTTATGTTCACAATAATTTAGGAACTTTAAACAGTTTAGTTGTAGATAAGAAAGGAGAAATTGGAGAGCCGGATTCTGTTTATTTTTATGAAAGTAAAGAGCAAAAACTATACTGTATAAATCCTGCAGGTTTAGTAAATGAAAAATTGAAATTTAATGACAAGAGTAAAATTTCTAGTATTAAATATATAAAAAATCAAATTCTAATATTAGATTATAATGAAGGTAATATGTATGCTTTAGGTTTAAAAAATATTAATAAAGAATCTATATCGACTAAACCTATATTGTATTTTTTATTCATTGTAAGTATAATGATGATAATAACTATATTGAAAATAACTGTAATCAAATCTGAAAATAAAAAATAGTATATACATTAGCTTAAAAGATTGGAGTAATGAATATGATAACAAAAGCTGAAAAATTGTATGGAAAAACCGTTAGAAGATTTATGAGGATGGTTAATCCTGTGAAAAAGATGATAATAAATACTCACTGCATGACACATAAATATATAAATAATAAAGCTTTAGAACTTTTGAAAAACCAGGGATATGTAAGACAATATAAGTGTTATAGCATTTATATTGATAGTATAAATGATGGAGTAGTTTGGGCAGATCAAGATTTTAAAAGCACAAATCACTTCTATCATCTTACAGAAAAAAGAGGTTTGTATGGATTTTCTAATTTACTTGATGAGTGCAGATACTATCATACTTTATCGTTTAGATATTTAGAGCATGGAGATGTGGCTATGAGTATGTTTTATCTTGGAGCAGCATGTCACTTAATACAGGATGCAACAGTTCCTCATCATGTAAACAATAGACTTCTAAAAAGTCATAGGAAGTTTGAATTATTTATAATAAAGAATATAGCATTAGGGCACTCATTTGAAACAAAACAAAATATAAAAAGATATAATAATTTAGAGGATTATATTGAAAATAATGCTTTGCTGGCAAATTCAGCCTATCTTAAATTTAAAAATATACAAGATAGAGATGAAAGATACATGAAGGTTGCATCTATGATTATACAGGAAGCCCAGATAACTACAGCAGGGTTTATGCTGGACTTCTATGAAAAACTTAGATGTAAAATAGATTGTTAAGAATTGAAGTATATATAAATATAAATCAGTGTAGAAACAATATTTCTTCCATTAATTGGAGGAAATATTTTTTTTATGTAGAAAAATATATAACATAAGGTAATAAACATAAGAGAAGAGAGGAGCAGAAATAATGAAAAATGAGATAGTAATAGACCTGGAGAAACAGTACTTTAGTGGTGAAATTTTAGATATATCTTCGGATAATTATGGTATAGTATATAATATATATAAAAGTAAGAATAAAGAGTTTGATGTAGAGTATATAGATGGTAGGGATAAAGCTAAGAATATAAAGGAGAACTTCTATGACAGTTGTGTAATGTTTTTAGCTTTTAGCAGTATAATATTTAAAATAAGTAGAAAGATTTTAATAGAAAAAATCTACAATTATTTAAAGGAGGATGGGTTCATTTATATATGGGATATAGATAAGGGATATGGAAAGACTTTCTTTGGTAAAATCAATGTAATAATGCCTCAAGGAATCTCTAAAAAAATAGAGATTAAAGATATGAATTTATTAAAAGATACTTCTTCAAAAACAATCCTTAAATTAATAGAAGAGTTTTTTAATATAGTGGAATTTAAGTCTTTAGACAATATTTATTATATAAAGGCACAAAAGAAAAGGAGAGTTAAATATGAATAAACTAAAGGTTTTATTAGTAGGAATTAATTCACAATATATACATTCTAATTTAGCTATTAGGTACTTAAAAGCATATACCAAAGATTTAGATTATAATCCTGTAATAATGGAATTTTCAATAAATGATAGAGCTGAGAGAATATTAGAAGAACTTATAAGAGAAAAACCTGATATTATAGCTTTTTCTTGCTATATATGGAATATAGAAATGGTAAAGACATTATCTAAACTCATAAAATTAGTAGATGATAATATAGAAATAATTTATGGGGGACCAGAGGTAAGCTTTGATGGAAAGGAGTTTTTAGAAAATAATCCGGGAGAATATTTAGTTGAAGGAGAAGGAGAAGGGACCTTTAGAAAGTTAATTGAGTATAAAATATATGAAAAAAATCTACATTATAATAATGTAGGAATTTTATCAAATAAAAAAGAGTTAGTTAATAATCAAACAAATATTATAGATGAAGAAAAAAATCCATTCCTTAAAATAGGGGGCCTTTTTTATAAAGAAGGAAAAAAAGTATTTTATGGAGGAATTAAAAACAACTTAGACATAAATCAAGTGATTTTTCCTTATGATGAGGATGATAATTTGGACAATAGGATAGTATATTATGAAGCTTCTAGAGGGTGTCCTTTTAGATGTAAATATTGTTTATCTTCTGTAGATAGAAATATTAGATTTAGAGATATAGAAAAGATAAAAGAAGAATTAAAATATTTTATAGATAAAAAAGTAAAGCTTGTAAAATTTGTAGATAGAACCTTTAATTGCGATGAGAAATTTGCCACTGATATATGGAATTTTTTAATAAATCAAGATACAGAAACTAAATTTCATTTTGAAATATCTGCTAGTGTTTTAACAAACAATCAGGTTAAAGTTTTATCAAAGGCTCCTAAGGGAAGATTTCAGTTTGAAATAGGAGTCCAGACTACAAATAATAAAATTTTAAAAAATATAAATAGATATATAAGCTTTAAAGATGTGGCAGAAAAAGTAAAAGAAATCAAGAGACTTAACAATATAAGTCAACACTTAGATTTGATAGCTGGCCTTCCAGGAGAAGATTTTGAGTCATTTAAAAATTCATTTAATGAGGTTTACTCCATTGGACCAGACGAAATACAACTAGGATTTTTAAAAATATTAAAAGGTTCTCCAATGATAGAAGAAAAAGATATATGGGGAATGAAATATTCACCTTATCCTCCTTATGAAATATTAAAAACTAAGGATATAAGCTATGAGGAACTACTAGAATTAAAAAAGGTAGAAGCCATGGTTGATAAATATTATAATTCCGGTAAATTCAAAACCATATTAAAGTATTTTGAATTGAAATTTGACAATCCATTTGACTTTTATTACAGCTTGGGAATATTTTTCTATGAAAAAGGATATTTTAGTAGAAATATTTCTAATGCCGAATACTACAAGGTATTTTTAGACTTTAATAGTGAAAAACTAAAGGAGGACAGTAACTATGCATTAAAAGATATAATAAAATACGATTACCTTATGTTTAATAAAAAGAAATGGATACCAGAATTTTTAGAAGATGGAGAAGGAAAAAGATGGACCAAGGAGATAAGAGAAAAAGTTTTAAATTCAAATTTAGGAATTGATAAAAATAAACTTCATGTGGAAAAATTCAATATAGACATATTACATTTTATAAAAACAGGAGAGATTTTAAAAAGAAAAATATATATAGCATATTGTGAGGATATTACGAATAAAACAAAAAGTGTAACGGATGTAACAGAATTAATTTAAAAAAGTAAATAAAATAAATTAATAAAAAATAAATTAATAGCGAATTTTGAAGAAAAACCATGTTAGCATCAAAAAATCTTACTAAATTTTCTGAATATAGTTGATATTGACTTTGAAAATTTTATATGCACCATTTATAATTGTGCTAAGTTGTTATTAATACCACATTAAGCGCTACATGTTATACTTTGCAAAGCTAATTAAATATTAAATAAATCTATTAATAAATTAGAAGGTGGTGATATGTTTGGCGTTAGAAGCTATAAAGAAAATAAGAGATGCAGAAGAAAAAGCTATGGAGGTTATTAAAAAGGCTCAAAGCGATAGCAATCAGATTATAAAAGATTCTGATGTAAAAGCAGCTAGCGAGTATAAAAGAATCTTAAACGAAGCTAAAAATGAAGCTAAGAAGATATTAGATGATGCAATAGCTAGTGCAGAAAAGGATGCTCTTCCCATAATTGAAAATGGGAAAATTGAAGCAGAAAATATAAAAAATATTTCTAAAGAAAAATTAGAAAGGGCAGTCAATTTAGTGGTTGAGAGGATAGTGAATATCAATGGCAATAGTTAAAATGAATAAGTTTACATTGTTTGCCTTTGAAAAAGACAAGGAGGCTTTGCTGAAAAACTTACAAAAGTTCCAAGGCGTACATTTTGTAAATCTTGAATCTAAACTAGAAAATGAAGAAATGAAGTTTTTAGAAAAGACTGCTGCAGATAAGCAGATTCTAGAAATAGAAAATGAATTATCTAAGATTAAATTTGCTTTTGATTTTTTAAGTCCTTATATTGAAAAGAAAGGTGTTTTACAATCACTTAAAGAAGGGAAAAAAACCATAACCTTTGAAGAATTAGATGAATCAGTTAAGAAAATTGACTGGCAAGGTATTTATAGAGAATTAAGGACTATAGAAGAAAAACGAAACTCTCTAATTAACGAAAAAAGCAAATTAGAATTAGAAATAGAGAATCTACTTCCTTGGAAAAACTTTGATGCAAAGTTTGAAGAATTAAAAGAATTAAAGTTTTCTACAAGCTTTTTGGGATCAATTCCTAAAGACTTAAAAGATAAATTTACTGAAGAATTTGAAAGAGAACTTAATTACTCTTATGTTGAAATAATCAATGAAGGTAGAGATGAAACTTACGTATTAGTATTGATGCTAAAAGAGGAAAAGAATAAAACTTTAGATATACTAAAAAAGTATGGGTTTGCTAAGGCTTTAATTAACTATAATGGTAATCCACAAAATATAATACAAGATTATGATAAGAGAATTAAAGAAATAGAACGTGAAATAAAAGAAATAGCATCAAATACAAAAAAACTTAATAAATACATGGATGATATTGAATTATTGTATGAATACTACTCTAATGAATTAAATAGAGCAAAAGCTAGTTTAAATTTTTTAAATTCTCATACCATTGTAGTTATACAAGGTTGGAACACAGTAGATAGTAATAATAAGCTTGAAGAGGTAATAAAAGAAGTGGCAGGAGATTATTACTATTTAGAATTTGAAGATGCAAAAGAAGATGATGAAGTTCCTATATTGTTAAAAAATAATTCTTTCGTGGAACCTTTTGAGAACATAGTAGAAATGTACTCTCTACCAAACTATGGTGAAGTAGATCCAACTCCAATAATGTCAGTTTTTTATGCAGTATTCTTTGGAATGATGTTATCTGATGCAGCCTATGGAGTTCTATTGGTTATAGGTACGGCTATTGCATTAATGTTTTTTAAACTTAACAAAGCCATGCGCAATAACATGAAGCTATTCTTATTCCTAGGAATTTCAACCATATTTTGGGGAGGAATCTATGGAAGCTGGTTTGGAGATGCACCTATAAGCTTATTTGGAGCAAAGAGCATACCAAAATTACTGGATCCTGCAAATAGTATTATAGAAGTTATGGTATTATCTCTAGCTTTAGGAGGAATTCATATTTTTGCTGGATTAGGTATGAAAGCATATCTTTTAATAAGAGATAAAAAATATATTGACGCATTGTTTGATGTTGGATTCTGGTATATAACTCTCATAGGAGGCATACTAATGCTTGTTGGAGTTATGCCATCCATAAGTAAGTGGATGCTCTATGGAGGATTAATTGCTTTGTTCTTAACTCAAGGAAGAGATGCGAAGACCATAGTAGGAAAGCTAGGAGGAGGACTTTATGGAGTTTATGGAATAACCTCATATATAGGTGACTTTGTATCCTATTCAAGGCTTTTAGCTTTAGGTCTTGCTACTGGATTTATTGGAAATGCATTTAATATTATGATCAATTTACTACCAGGAGCAGCAAAGTTTATTGTTGGACCAATAATTTTCATAATAGGTCATTTGTTTAATATGGGCATCAATGCTTTAGGTGCTTATGTACATGCAAATAGGCTTCAATATCTAGAATTCTTTGGAAAGTTCTATGAAGGTGGAGGAAAAACATTTAAACCTCTTAGAGCTCAGTCAAAATACTTTGAAATAGTAAATGAAAAATAATTATTAAAAAATTATATTAAAAAATAAAATATTTATATTAGGAGGAGTAGATTTATGTTTTCACAATGGATAATGGATAATTTAGGTTTAGGCTTAACAGTTTTAGCAGTAGTATTAGCAGCAGTTATGTCAGGTATAGGCTCAGCAAAAGGAGTTGGTCTTGCTGGTGAAGCAGCTACAGGAGTTATAACAGAAGATCCAGATAAGTTTGGTAAAGCTCTTATTTTACAATTATTACCAGGAACACAAGGATTATACGGATTTGTTATAGGACTTTTAATAATGATAAACAGCGGCATTTTAGGTGGAAGTCCAGAAATCACAACTATTCAAGGTTTAGCTTATGTATTAGCTTCATTGCCAATAGCATTTGGTGGATTGAAGTCAGCTGTTTTACAAGGTAGAGTTGCAGCAGCAGGTATGAATATATTAGCAAAAAAACCAGAGCATTCAACAAAGGGTGTTGTTCTTGCAGTTATGGTTGAAACATATGCATTGTTAGCATTCGTTACATCATTATTATTAGTATTCAATATATAAGCAGTTAGGATGTGAGGAAAGCATGTCTAATATAAATAATTTAACTAATAAGATTATAGAGGATGCTGAGGCTACTGCAAAACAAATAGTAGATGAAGCTAGAATTAAAGAAAAAAACACGATAAATAAAAAAGTATCTGAAGCTGAAAAAGAAAAGAAAATAATATTATCAAGAGCAGAAAGTGAAGCTAAAATAAGAGCAGAAAGAATTGTTTCAAATGCTCATCTTCAAGCAAGAAACATGAAGTTATCTGCAAAAGGAGAAACTCTTGATAATGTATTCAAAGCTGCACTTACAAAGCTAAATGCTCTCCCACAGGAAGAATTTTTAAAGTTTATGAAGGATAGTATTTTGTCTCTTGATATAGATGGAGATGAAGAGGTTATAGTAGACGAAAACAATAGTGCAGTGACTCCTAAATTTATAGAAGAAGTAAACAAAGCACTAAAAGCTAAAGGTAAGCTAGGACAATTAAAATTAAGCTTTAAGAAGAATCTAAGTGGAGGATATATTATAGCTAAAAATGGTATAGGAATAAACAATACTTTTGAGTCTTTAATTAAATCTTCTAGAGATGAGCTTGAGGCTGAAGTAGCAAGTGTTTTGTTTAGCTAAAAGGAGGATAGCTCAATGAGTAGCATAGATTATGTTCAGGCTGTACCAAGAATAAGATCTATTGAAAATAGGTTATTAGATAGGGCTAAGATAGAAAGATTAGTTGATAGTGCCTCAGCTCATGAGGCCTTTAAGATATTACAAGAAACAGCATATGGTTCACTTATGGACAATATAAAAAGACCTGAAGAATATGAAATTATATTAAGTGAAGAATTAAAAAGGCTATACTCCTTTATGTATGAAATATCACCAAATAAAAAATTAATAGACATTATGAGTCTTAGATATGATTATCATAATATAAAGGTTATTTTAAAGGGAGAAGCCTTAAATAAAGATTTTAGTGAACTTTTAATACCTGTGGGTACTGTAAAACCGACCAAATTAAAAAGTTATATAATAGATAGGAATTATAGAGAATTAACTTCTATAATGAGAGAGGGAATAGAAAAGGCAAGAGAAAGTTTTGAAGAAGAAAAAGACCCTCAAAAAATAGATATAATCCTTGATAAATTTATGTATAAGGATATGTATTATAGAGCATTAGAGTTAAATGAACCATATCTAATAAAATTTATAGAAATGAACATAGATTTAATCAATATAAGAACTCTTGTTAGGGTAAAAAAGCAAAATAAGGGAAGAAAGTTTTTAGAAGAGGTTTTATTAGAAGATGGAAAGATAAATAAGAATGATTTGATTGAGATGATAAATGGAAGTATTGAAAATATAGCTGTTAAGTTACAAAGCTCTGACTATGTAGATATAGTGAAATCAGGTCTAGAGGAATATACTCAATCAAATAGTTTAAATACATTTGAAAAGTTAAGTGACAATTTTATTATGGATTTTATAAAAGATGCAAAGTATGTTGCTTTTGGAATTGAACCATTACTTGCATATATATTTGCAAAGGAAAATGAAATTAGAATTTTAAGAATAATTATGGTTGGTAAACTTAATAATATTGACGCTGATGTAATAAGAGAAAGGCTGCGTGATATATATGTATAAGATAGGAGTTGTTGGAGATAAAGATTCAGTGCTTGCCTTTAAAGCAATCGGAATAGATGTATATCCTGTTATAGAACCTGATGAGGCAAGAAAAACTATAGATAGAATGGCTATGGAAAAGTATGCAGTCATATTTGTTACAGAGCAGGTAGCTAAAGAAATTGATGAAACCATAGAAAGATATAATAAAGAAACGCTTCCGGCAGTTATATTGATTCCAAGCAATCAAGGATCTTTAAACATCGGTATGCAAAGAATCAAAGACAATGTAGAAAAAGCGGTAGGAGTTAATATTTTATAAGGAAGGTAGGGAAAGAACTTGAAGACTGGAAGAGTTATAAAAGTTTCAGGACCCTTGGTTATTGCTGAGGGTATGGAAGAAGCTAGCATATACGACGTTGTAAAAGTTGGTGAAAAACGTCTTATTGGTGAAATAATAGAAATGAGAGGGGATAAAGCTTCCATTCAGGTTTATGAAGAGACCACAGGTCTTGGACCAGGAGCTCCTGTTGAAACTACAGGAGAACCATTAAGTGTAGAACTTGGACCAGGACTTATAGAATCTATGTTTGATGGAATTCAAAGACCTCTTGAAGGCATTGCCGCAATAGCTGGAAGCTATTTAACAAAGGGAGTTGAAGTTCCAGCACTGCCTAGAGATAAAAAGTGGCATTTTGTGCCTACTGCAAAAGTAGGAGATGAAGTTAAATCTGGATATATAATCGGAAGTGTACAAGAAACTTCTGTTGTAAATCATAAAATAATGGTTCCTTATGGAATAGAAGGTAAGATAGTGTCTATTTCAGAAGGAGACTACACAGTAGAAGAAACCGTAGCAGAAGTTGAAACTTTAAATGGAATAAAAAAAATTACAATGATGCAAAAGTGGCCTGTAAGAAAGGGAAGACCATATGCTGAAAAACTAAACCCAGTAGAGCCTCTTGTTACAGGGCAAAGAGTTATAGATACCTTTTTCCCAGTGGTAAAAGGTGGAGCTGCATGTGTACCAGGACCCTTCGGAAGTGGTAAAACAGTAGTACAACATCAGCTTGCTAAATGGGGAGATGCTGAAATAGTTGTGTATATAGGATGTGGAGAACGTGGAAATGAAATGACAGACGTTCTTAATGAATTTCCAGAACTTAAAGACCCTAGAACTGGAGAATCTTTGATGAAAAGAACAGTTCTTATAGCTAATACATCTAATATGCCAGTTGCAGCCCGTGAAGCATCAATATATACTGGAATAACCATAGGAGAATATTTTAGAGACATGGGATATTCTGTAGCTCTTATGGCTGACTCAACATCACGTTGGGCAGAAGCTCTAAGAGAGATGTCAGGAAGACTTGAAGAAATGCCTGGTGATGAAGGTTACCCTGCTTACTTAGGATCAAGACTTGCAGACTTTTATGAAAGAGCAGGTAAAGTAATAGCTCTTGGAAATGATGGAAGACAAGGAGCACTTACAGCTATAGGTGCTGTATCACCTCCAGGAGGAGACCTTTCAGAGCCAGTAACACAATCAACACTTAGAATAGTTAAAGTTTTCTGGGGACTAGATTCCCAGCTTGCTTATAAAAGGCATTTTCCGGCTATAAACTGGCTAAATTCATATTCTCTATACTTGGAAAGCATAGGGGAATGGATGAATCAAAATGTATCTGAAGAATGGGTGGAGCTAAGAACAAGAGCTATGGCACTTCTTCAAGAAGAAGCAAATCTTGAAGAAATAGTTAGATTGGTTGGTATAGATGCATTATCTGAAGGTGACAGATTAAAACTTGAAGTTGCAAAATCTATAAGAGAAGATTATTTAATGCAAAATGCTTTCCACGATGTTGATACTTACTCGTCTTTAGATAAACAGTACAGAATGTTAAAGCTTGTTCTTTCATTCCAAGATGAAGCAGAACGCGCATTAAAATCAGGGGTTTATCTAAATAAGATAATAAGTATGGGAGAAATAAGAGATAAAATAGCAAGAGCTAAATATATCCCTGAAACAGATTTAGATAAGATTGATGCTATAGGAGAGGAATTAAGGAAGGCTATAGATAAGTTAATAGCGGAAGAAGGTGTTATTATAAATGCTTAAGGAATATAAAACAGTAAGAGAAGTTGTTGGGCCTTTAATGTTAGTGGATGGGGTTGAAAAAGCAACTTATGATGAACTTGTTGAAATAGAACTTCAAACTGGTGAAATAAGGCAGGGGAGAGTACTTGAAATAAATCAAGATAAAGCTTTAATACAGTTGTTCGAAGGTTCTACTGGAATAAATCTTAAAGAAACAAAAATTAGATTTCTTGGAAGACCTCTCGAAGTTGGACTCTCAGAGGATATGCTTGGAAGAGTCTTTGATGGACTTGGAAGACCAAAAGATGGAGGACCAAAGATAATTCCAGATGAAAAAAGAGATATTAATGGAGAACCATTGAATCCTTTTTCAAGAGACTATCCTTCAGAATTTATTCAAACAGGAATATCCGCTATTGATGGGCTTAATACTTTAGTTAGAGGACAAAAGCTGCCTGTATTCTCAGGATCTGGTCTTCCTCATGCTGAACTTGCGGCTCAAATAGCAAGACAGGCAAGAGTTTTAAAGTCTGATGCTAAATTTGCTGTTGTATTTGCAGCTATGGGTATAACCTTTGAAGAAGCACAATTCTTTATACAGGACTTTACAAAAACTGGAGCTATAGATAGAGCAGTATTATTCATGAACCTTGCTAATGATCCAGCGGTAGAAAGAATAGCAACTCCAAGAATAGCTCTAACAACTGCAGAATATTTAGCTTATGAAAAGGGAATGCATGTACTTGTAATAATGACAGATATGACAAATTACTGTGAAGCTTTGCGTGAAGTTTCAGCAGCTAGAAAAGAAGTTCCAGGTAGACGTGGATATCCAGGATATCTTTATACTGACCTTTCAACATTATATGAAAGAGCAGGAAGAGTAAAAGGAAAACCTGGTTCAATAACACAAATACCAATACTTACAATGCCTGAAGATGATAAAACTCACCCAATTCCTGACCTTACAGGATATATAACAGAGGGACAGATAATTTTATCAAGAGAATTATACAAAAAAGGCGTAATGCCTCCAATAGATGTATTACCATCACTATCAAGACTTAAAGATAAGGGTATAGGTAAAGGTAAGACAAGAGAAGATCATGCTGATACTATGAACCAGCTATTTGCAGCCTATGCACAAGGTAAACAGGCAAAAGAACTTGCTGTTATACTTGGAGAATCAGCATTATCTGATACAGATAAAGCTTATGCAAAGTTTGCTGATGCCTTTGAAAAAGAATACGTATCACAAGGATTTACAACTAATAGAAGTATAGAAGAGACCTTAGATTTAGGATGGAAACTTCTTAAGATTCTTCCAAGAACAGAACTTAAGAGAATAAGAGACGAATACTTGGAGAAATATTTAGATGCAAAAGAAGGTGAATAACCATGCCTAGATTAAATGTAAATCCAACTAGAATGGAACTTACAAGACTTAAAAAAAGGCTTACTACTGCTACAAGAGGTCATAAACTTTTGAAGGATAAGCAAGACGAGCTTATGAGGAGGTTTATAGATCTTGTTAAATATAATAATAAACTTAGAAAAAGCGTAGAAGAGCAGCTAAGTGGCTCCTTTAAAGATTTTGTTATGGCAAGAGCTCTAATGTCCTCTGAGCTGCTAGAAGAGGCCATAGCTTTTCCAAAAGAGCACATAACTGTAGATGTTAAGACTAAAAATATAATGAGCGTCAATGTTCCAGAAATGGAGTTTAAAAGGCAGCTAGATGATGATGAAGGAAGTATATATCCTTATGGATATGCTAGTACTTCTTCAGAATTGGATGGAGCTATAGAAAAACTTTATGGCATTCTTCCAAAATTATTAGAGCTTGCAGAAGTTGAAAAGTCTTGTCAGCTAATGGCTGATGAAATTGAAAAAACGAGAAGAAGAGTTAATGCTCTTGAATACATGACAATTCCTCAACTTGAAGAAACTATAAGATATATTCAAATGAAGCTAGAGGAAAATGAAAGAGGAGCTCTAACAAGACTTATGAAGGTTAAGAGTATGCTTGAGAAAGAAAATGATTCTAACTCAGTAGCAGCAGGATCAGTATAATAAAAACGCAAAGCATTTTTATTAACTAATAGATAGTTACTAACAATTAGTGCGAAATAAAGACAAAGTCTAGGAATAAGCAAAAGCTATTTTTAGACTTTGTCTTTTTTTATAAATCTTCCTTGCTCATGGATTGCTAATTTAATGCTGGAAAACATTCTTATTACCATATATAATAGTATTAAATGCACAATTAAAAGAAGGGAGGAGTTATAGTGGCCGTTAGAGAAATAATTAAGGCAGATAACCAGCTTTTAAGAAGAAAGAGCAGAAGAATTTTAAATATAGATGATGAGGTTTTAGAATTAATTCAGGATTTAAAGGATACTTTATACAATGCAGATGGGATTGGACTTGCTGCTCCTCAAATAGGTGTTTTAAAAAGAGCTTTTATAATAGATTTAAGAAATGGAGAAGAACCTATTATTTTGCTAAATCCTAAGATAGTCAAGAAAATAGGACAATATGAAGATTCAGAAGGATGTTTAAGCTACCCAGGTTATGAGGGTATAGTAGTGCGCCCAAGAAGAGTTATAGTAACAGGAATGAATGAAAAAGGAAAAATTGTTCAATATGATGCTTCAGGTCTTATGGCTAGAGCTATATGTCATGAAACAGATCACTTAGATGGAGTTCTTTATATGGATATTGCAAAGAAGATGTATAAATTGGAACAAGAATGAGAATAAAATCATTGTGCTTATAGATTGTTCACTATGAAGGATGGAGCGATTAATGAGAAAAAAGATAAGATGGGGAATTATGGGCACTGGAACCATTGCTCATAGTTTTGCTGAAGGATGGAGTAATGTATTAGATGGAGAACTTTATGCTGTAGCCTCTCGAAGTAAGGAGAAGGCTGAACAATTTGGAAAAAAATATAATTCTACAAAAATATACGACAGTTATGAAAATTTAGTTCAGGATAAAGATATAGATGTGATTTATATTGCTACACCAAATACCTTGCATAAAGAACATATTCTTCTTTGCTTAAATAATAATAAAGCTGTGTTATGTGAAAAGCCTCTAACAATTAATGCAATAGAGGCAGAAGAAATAATAAAGACTGCACGAGAGAAAAAACTTTTTTTAATGGAGGCTATGTGGTCTAGATTTTCTCCTATTATGGATAAAGTTCGCAGGTGGATTAATGAAGGCGTTTTAGGAGAAATCCGCATGGTTAAAGCAGATTTTGGTTTTAGAAGAGAAGGTCCGCCAGAAGAGAGAAAAGTTAGCCCTAGCAGAGGAGGGGGAGCTTTATTAGATGTAGGAGTATATCCTATATCTTTTGCATCTATGGTACTAAAGAAGTCACCTAAAAATATTACTGGAATTACTAGTTTTTTGGATACAGGAGTTGATGAACAATCCTCTATGCTTTTAGGATATGATAAAGGGGAAATGGCGGTCTTATCCTGTGCAATTAATACTCCAATACCTAAAGAAGCTACGATTATAGGAAATAAAGGATTTATTCATATACCAGAATTTAATATGGCCAAAAAGGCAACTTTATCAATTGTAGGTAAAGAGCCTATGACTGTAGAAATACCTATAAAAGGCAATGGATATAATTATGAGGCTGAAGAAGTAATAAATTGTTTAAGAAATGGTAAAATAGAGAGTGAGATAATGCCATTAGACGAATCTCTTTCTATTATTAAGGTTATGGATGAACTTAGGAGGCAGTGGGGGCTTAGATATCCTACTGAGGGATAAGAAAGTTCTTAATCGCTAATCATTAAAAACATAAGTAGTGATTAGCGATTTTTTTATTTTTTAATTAAAATATGGTAGATAGCAGACAATAATTAAAAATTGTTTTTAAAGTATTTACAGAGGAGGAAATATAGTATATACTGATGTATATACATTAGTATACGGAGGGTGTAAAGATGAAAGATAATGTAAAGAAAATGACTTATGCAGGATTATTAACAGGTCTCGCAATTATAATTCCACTTTATTTTGGATTTCTAAAGGTACAAGCAGGACCATTTACAGCAACTTTAGCTTCTCACGTTCCAGTATTTTTAGCTATGTTCTTTGGACCAGCAGCAGCTGTAGCTGTAGGAATAGGTTCAACTTTAGGATTTTTAATTACAACACCATTAGTTGTTGCAGCAAGAGCATTTATGCATGTATTTGTAGGATTTGTGGGTGCTCATTTACTTAAAAAGGGAGTTGATTTTAAAATTGTAATCCTAATTACAGCACCTATACACGGGATTTTAGAAGCAATAGCAGTAATTCCATTTGGGTTTAACATGTACAAGGTATTAGTTGTAGTTGGAATTGGAACAGTACTTCATCACTTGGTAGATGGAATAATTTCATTTGCTCTAGCAAAAGCACTAAGTAAGACAGGAAAAACAGAATTCGCCGTAAAAGCAGGAAATTAGAACTAGATTTTGCAGCAATTTAGTTCTAGTGGAGGCACCTGTGGTGCGAGTGGAGAAGTTTAGGAGTTTAAGGAGTGTAGAGAGTTTAGAAAGTAAGGAAATAATTAAACAGAGCTTAATTATAATACGCTATTGCTAGGAAGCTGCAATGAACGTAATATAACCTATAGTTCTAAATTGTAGCTTTTCCTGCGGCAAAACATCATTTATGGGATTTGCATTGTAGAAAGCGTTGAACAAGCATTAGAAGCTCTTTATTTCTGAGTTTAAAACACCGTAAGAACCTTCTATTGTTTGAACGACAGTGAGTTTAGAAGGTTTAAGGGGGTTAAAGTTAGAAATATTAGAGCTTCTTTGCGTAGTGAAGCTTTTCTAAATGCAAATCCAATAGGTGATGTTATATATTAAGTAAGTGTTTTTACAACTTCCTTTAGTTTTTCTCTTATAGAAATGTGTTGAGGACATACCTCTTCACATTTTCCACATTCAATACAAGAAGAAGCTTTAGCTTTATCTTCTAATTTAGAATATAACTTAGAGCTGTTTTCTAAATTATTGTATACAAAGGCTTCATTATATAGAGAAAAGTTTTTTGGAATATCAACTCCCGCAGGACAAGGTACGCAGTATTTGCAGGAAGTACAGTTTACTTTTATAAGATCTTTATATTTAGTCTTTACTAGATTTATTAATTCAATTTCTTCTGAACTTAAAGAGTTTATTTCTGATTTATCTGCAATTTTTATGTTTTCTATAACTTGTTCCATGCTGCTCATTCCACTTAGTACTATTGAAACTTCAGGTTGATTCAAAAGCCATTGTAGTGCCCATTCTGCAGGAGTTTTTTTTACCTTATAGCTATTCCATAGATCCTTTATAATCTTTGGTGGTTCTTGAGCTAGTTTACCTCCTTTTAAAGGTTCCATTACGATTACAGCAAGCCCTTTATTATAAGCATATTTCAATCCTTCAATTCCAGCTTGGTAATATTCATCCATATAATTATATTGTATTTGACAGAATGTCCAATCATAAGAATCTACTATTTCTTTAAAGGTGTTGATGTCATCGTGGAAGGAGAAACCTATGTGTTTTATTCTTCCATCTTTAAGTGCTCTTTCTATAAATTTAAAAACATTGAGAGACTTTATTTTTGTCCATCTTTCTTTATCAAGGGCATGTAGAAGATACATATCTATATAATCAGTTTCTAATTTTTTTAATTGCTCATTCAAGTATTTATCAAAATCTTCATGTTTTTCTACGAGCCAAACAGGAGATTTAGTAGCAAGCTTTACTTTTTCTCTATAATCATCCTTTAGAGCTTTAGCAACTAAAAGTTCACTATTGCCATTATGATATGGATATGCTGTATCAATATAATTAACACCATTATCAATAGCATATCTTAACATTCTAATGGCTTCATTTTCATTAATTTTTTTATCTTTTGTAGGAAAACGCATACATCCAAAACCTAAGGCGGATACTTCAAAATCACACCTGCCAAACTTTCTATATTTCATTTCACAGCCTCCCCCCATCATAATAAAAATTATAATGTTCATTTTTATAATTATGATTAGTAATATATTATATACTAGAATTCTGAATAATTAAAGAATATACTATAAGTATAGAAAGCGTATAAAGGATTATAGATAGGAGGATTTATATGGAAAAAAAGATTATTAATGTAGATGAGGACACTATTCACAAAATTATATCGGAACTAAAAGAAATTCAAGATTTAACTCCTGATGATGCTATAAAATTTAGAATAAATAATTTGCTTAGCATAATTGAAAAACTTTCATCTAAAAATGAGTCAGACTCTATCGAAGAGATTATATACAAAAAAATGAAAGAATCTGTATCAAGAAACCCTGAACTAAATGTAAAATTATATATGCTTTATAGAAGCTTGTCTGATGGAAGAATTTCAGAAGAAAAAGCAAAGGAAATGTATGAAACTTATGTACAAATGTATCCGTATGATACTTTAATATACTAACTCAAATATATGAAAGATACCTATAAGGTATCTTTCTTGATTTTTAGACTTGATTTTTACTTTATGGTATAACAATTAGAAGATATTTATGGATTAGATAAATACGATAAAGGATTATTTATTATTGAATTTTAAAGATATTATGATGATATTTAGGACAAAATACTATATGATGGGTGCATTGATGATAGTGCAAAGGAGATGAAATATTAAATGCAAGGTAAAGTTAAAAGCTATCAAGAGTAAAGTATATTTGTAAAAGAGGTAGGTGATATACAAATTCTTTAACACATAAGGAGGAATATTAATGGAAGCGATTAAGCTAAAAGATAATATATACTGGATTGGAGTTAAAGATCCTGGTCTTGAAGTATTTGATATTATAATGACTACTAAAAAAGGTACAACATATAATTCTTATATTATAAATGATGATAAAGTAGCTGTTATTGATAGTGTAAAAGATGGGTTCTGGGAAGAATCTCTTGAGAGAATAAAGTCTATAATAGGTGATAAAAATATAAATTATATAATAGTGCAGCATACGGAGCTTGATCACAGTGGATGTGTAAAAAGATTTTTAGAGGAATATCCTGATGCTATAGTAATAGGAAGCAAGGCAGCTTTAACTTATATGAAAGATATACTAAACAGAGATTTTAAAGGGGAAAATATAAATGATATTCCAGAGTTAAATTTGGGAAAAACGACTTTGAAATTTATATCAGTTCCAAACTTACATTGGCCAGATACAATGGTTACATATGTACCGGAAAAGAAAGTGCTTTTTAGCTGCGATATAACAGGAGCACATTATTGTCCAAAAGATTTAATAATGGATAGAAATAATGAAGATTATATAAAAGAGTTTAAGTATTATTTTGATACTATAATGTCACCTTTTAAAAACTTCGTATTATCAGGATTGGATAAAATAGAAAAACTGGATATTGACATGGTTGCTCCAAGCCATGGTCCAATACATGCTGGGAATAATGCAAAAGAGGCTCTCAAGCTTTATAGAAAAATGGCAATAGAAGAACCAATAGAGAAAAATATACAAATATTATATGTTTCGGCTTATCATAATACAGAGATTATGGCTGAATATTTAGGAAAAAAATTAAATGAAAAAGGAATTAAAACAGAAGTGCATGAAATAACTTCATTGAAGCTTGAAAAAGCAGTGGAGCTTGTTAATAGATCAACTGGATTTTTAATAGGCTCTCCAACCATAAATCAGGATGCAGTGGAACCAGTTTGGAGACTATTAGCTGCTATACCTATAATACAAAATAGAGGTAAAGCATGTGGTGCTTTTGGTTCTTATGGATGGAGTGGAGAGGGTGTGAAAATGATGACTGATAGATTAAAATCTATGAAGTTTAAAGTTGTGGAGGAAGGTTTTAAGTTTAAGTTTGTGCCAGATAAAGAAGAATATAGGGCTGCTGATGAATTTATTGATAAGTTTATGAAATTGGTTAAATAAAAAAATAAACATAATTTAGGCTATTTTTGATAACATTAGAATATATAATTATCAAGTTGAACTTTAAATGGAATAGAATATTGAAAATAGGAGTGAAAAAATGAATAAAAAAGAAGTATTACAGTTTTTAAGAGAAAATGGGTTAGAGGATGTAGAGGAGATTAGTGCTAAAAATGGATTATTAGTAGTTAGATTTTTTTATGAATTTGATGAGGATGAATTAGAGGCTGCAAGAGGCTATGCTAATGATGAAAGTGAAGAAGATGAGGATGGAGACAGCTGGAGAGAAGAATATTATCTACCATATTTAGATGATATAGCAACAGATAATGTAGGAGAAATAATAGAAGAGGTGGCAGAAGAGTTTAATGTAATTGGGCAGTATGTATCTTATGACTCTAATGAAGAAAATCGTTGTGAATTTATAGGAGTATTTTCAAATGAAGATTTTGATATTGAAGAGGTTTTAGAAGAATTAGATTTATAAATAGTTTAAGCACAGGCTTTATAGTAAAGCTTGTGCTTTTGATCTAAACTCATTGTTTACGCTTTTCGTATTCTACTAGAAGTTTATCTAAATGTCTGCTGCAATTTAAAACTTCATCCTCTAATGGACTATTTAAATATAAAAGGCTATTTAGTCTTTCTCTCCAATACTGAATTCTTTCATCTAAAGTTTTTAATGTCTCTTCCATGATTTACTATCTACCTCTCATTTTATAATAAATATATAGTATCATATATCTCAAAAAATGTTAACAAATCTAATTGGAAGAAAAAATAAGCAATTATTACAATATAGTATATAAGAGTGATTTAAATTAGCACATTAAATTATTTTATAAAATTATAATATTTGTAAGTAGAAAAATTTAATGTATACGTATAAATATTTCTATAATAATCTTGAATAATACAATATATGTGTTATAATAATTAAGGCATTTTAATACTAAGTGCTACAATATTATTTAAAAATGATAAAGAATAATATGGTTTTGATTAACTGTGATATAAATATGGAGGGTTAAGAAATGTACAATATAGATATAGCTATGGGATTGGTTAGGGTAACAGAAGCAGCAGCTTTAAATGGAGCTAAGCTTATGGGAAGAGGAGATAAGAATGCAGCAGATCAGGCGGCAGTAGATGGAATGGAAAAAGCTTTTAATATGATGCCAATAAGAGGGAAGGTAGTAATCGGAGAAGGAGAAATGGATGAAGCTCCTATGCTGTATATAGGACAAAAAGTAGGACTTTGGCATGAAGATATGCCTAAAATGGATATAGCTGTAGATCCTGTAGACGGTACTGTTCTTATTGCAAAAGGACTTCCGAATTCTATTGCTGTTGTAGCTATGGGGCCAGAAGGAAGTTTGCTTCACGCTCCAGATATGTATATGAAAAAGATAGCAGTGGGAGCAGGAGCTAAGGGTGCTATAGATATAAATAAGTCACCTAAGGAAAATATTATAAATGTAGCTAAAGCATTAGGTAAAGACGTAACTGAGCTTACAATTATAGTTCAAGAAAGGGAAAGACATAACTATATTGTAGAGCAAGCCAGGGAAGTAGGAGCAAGAGTAAAGCTATTTGGAGAAGGAGACGTTGCTGCTATTTTAGCTTGTGGTTTTGAAAATACTGGAATAGATTTAATGATGGGAACTGGAGGAGCACCTGAAGGAGTTATAGCAGCTGCTGCTATAAAATGTATGGGAGGAGAAATGCAAGCATTGCTTCAGCCTCAAAATGAAAAAGAAATAAAAAGATGTATATCCATGGGAATTGATGATGTTGAAAAAGTTTTGACCATAGATGATTTAGTTAGAACTGATGATGTATACTTCGCAGCTACAGCCCTAACAGACAGTGATTTATTAAAAGGTGTTGTATTTTCAAGGAATGATATAGCAACTACTCATTCTGTAGTAATGAGATCAAAGACAGGAACCATAAGATTTGTAGAAACCATCCATCATATTAATAAAAGCAGTTTAATATAAAGTCATCACATAAAAAACTTGCATATAATTGCAAGTTTTTTATCTATACAAGCTCTTTATTTCTGGATTTAAAACACCGTAAGAACCTTCTATTGTCTGAGTGATAGCGAGCTTAGAAGGTTTAGGAGTTTTAAAGTTAGAAATATTAGAGCTTTTTTGCGAAGTGAAGCTTTTCTAAATGCAAATCTCATGCATTATGTTATATTTAATAAAATTGTATCGCAATTTTATTAAATTCTGTTATGGATAAAATTCCTATTATAATGTAAAATATTATATTAATAAAAAGATTAATCAAATCTATAACATCATTACAAAGGGGTAAAGAGAAGACAATGAAGATAACAGTAGAAGACTTAATAAGAGATTTAAATTTTGAAGTGCTAATTGAAGGGAAAAGGAATACAGAAATAAAAACCAGTGATATAAATAGACCGGGGCTTCAGTTTGCAGGATTTTATAGTTATTTTGCAAATTCAAGGGTTCAATTAATAGGAAAAGCAGAGTGGAGTTTTATAGATAACATGCCAGAAGAGATTATAAAGAAAAGAATGAAGAAGTTTTTTCAGTTTGAAACTCCATGCATAATCATAGCAAGAGGATTAGAACCTCATAAAGAGCTTATAGAAAATGCTAAATTAAATAATAGATGGGTATTGAGAACTAATCTTTTAACTACCCAAGTTGTAACTAGGTTAAAAAACTATTTAGATGCAAAATTAGCTCCAGAAACCAGGGTACATGGAGTTTTGCTTGATGTATATGGTATAGGAATATTAATAACTGGAGAAAGCGGTATAGGTAAGACAGAAACTGCTTTGGAGTTAATCAAAAGGGGACATAGATTAGTTGCGGATGATGCTGTAGATATAAAGGAAATAGATGGAGAGCTCCATGGAACAGCGCCTCATATAACATCAGGAATGATGGAAGTTAGAGGTATGGGAATAATAGATGTGCCAGCACTTTATGGACTTAGTTCTGTTTTGGAGGAAAAAACCATAGATATTATAATATATTTAGAACAATGGAGAGAAGAACAGAACTATGATAGATTAGGTTTAGATGAAGATTATGTAGAAATATTAAATGTTCCAGTGAGAAAGATAACTATTCCCATAAGACCTGGAAGAAATATTGCAGTTATAATAGAGGCAGCTGCTGCAAATTATAGATACAGTTTAGTTTCCAAAGTATCTCCGGTAGAAACTATTGATAAGAGAATGGAGGAAATGATGAAAATTGAAAAATACAATAAGGGAAATAGTTAAAGAAAAAAGAAAATCCATTCCTAAAAAAGCCAAAGAAAAGATGGATGACATTATATTTAATAAAGTATTAGAAAGTGAAGCTTATAAAAATGCAAAATTAATCTTTGTTTATGTTAGTTTTGAAGGAGAAGTGGATACCCATAGAATTATTAAATATGCATTAAATCACAATAAGAGAATTTGTGTACCTAAGATAATTTCAATAAAAGAAGGGTTTAGAGCAGTTGAAATAAAATCTTTCGAAGAATTAGAAGAAGGAGCTTATAATATTTTAGAACCTGAAAGTTTTGAAAATGAAGTAAATGAAAAAGATATAGATTTAATTTTGATGCCTGGAGTAGCCTTTGATAAAAATGGAGGAAGGGTAGGCTATGGAGGAGCTTTTTATGATAGATTTTTAAAAAATGTAAGGGAGAATGCATTAAAAATAGCATTAGCTTATGACTTTCAAATTTTTGATGAGGTCCCTATGGAAGAACATGATATCAGAATTGATGGAATAATAACAAACTAAAATAAGCATAATAGTATCAAGAATGAGTATCTTCTATAAGGATTGTGATTTTATGCAGGTTCTAGATATTCTGGATGATTTTAAAGAGACAGATGATGAATGGAGAGTAGGAAAAAGCAATTACTGGATATTAATAAATAAGAATGAGATAGATGAGATTAAGAAAAAAATTGTTTTGGATGAAGAAAGTGTTAATTTAGTTTCAAATTTAGGAAGCAATTCATCTAAAATAATTTTTTTTGATGGATATATGTTTTTAAGTTTTAACATATTAGGATACAAGAATTCCATAGTGAAAAGTAGAAATTTACATATGTACGTAAGCAGAGATTATATAATCACTATCTGTGATGAAGATATAAGCATAATAAAAGACTTTATTCAAGATATAAATGAAATGAAAAATTGTTTTATGCTGAAAAATAATCCTACGCCAGCCATGGTTCTTTATTATATTTTAGACAGGATAATAGTTAAAAATTACAATATAATAGCTAAAATAGAAGCAAAGGCAGATGAAATAGAATTGGCTATCTTAAAAAATCCTTCCCATGAGCAGGCAGATGAATTAATTCATTTGAGAAGACAATTATATAAACTTAGAAAATACTTGAATCCTTTAAGATATGTAGGGGACAGCTTAGCTAGCAATGATAATTCTATAATAGAAGAAAAGGATATAGAACATTTTAAGAACATCAATGTAAAAATAAATAAGCTCATGTCTACTTTAGAAAGTTTAGTTCAAGATTTAGCTCTTGTAAGGGAAGCTTTTGAATCTGAAATAGCCAATAAAACTAATGACTTAATGAAAATATTTACTATAATAACGAGTATATTTTTACCATTAAATTTGCTAACAAGTATGCATGGGATGAATTTTGAAAAAATGCCATTTAGCGAGTCTCCCTATGGATATTATTATATAGTTCTAATAATGATAGTTATATCTGGAATCCTTATATACGTATTTAAGAGAAAAAGATGGTTATAAATAATAATAACAATAATAAGTTGGGTTTCATGAGTTGTTTTTGAAATCCTAAGTTTTGTGATATAATGAATTTTGAACCCAATAGGGCAAAAGATGCAATAAATTATATATATAGGGGGAAAGTATATGTCATCAAAAAAGAATATAAAGAATTCATTAGAAAAAAACTATGATTATGCTTGGGATAAATACTCTAAAGAAGATTTAGAAAAGGTATTTGCATTAAATGATAGATACATAGATTTTATGTCAAAATGTAAGACTGAAAGGGAATGCGTAAGAGAATTTATTGCTATAGCAGAGAAAAAAGGATATAGGAATCTTGAAGATATTATAAAAGAAAATGGTAAGTTAAAAGCTGGAGATAAGGTCTATGCAAATAATATGGATAAGACTTTAGCTATGTTTGTAGTAGGAAGTGAACCCCTAGAAAAAGGTATGAGAATATTAGGAGCTCATGTAGATTCTCCAAGGTTAGATTTAAAACAAAATCCATTATATGAAGATACGGATTTAGCTATGCTTGATACTCACTATTATGGTGGAGTTAAAAAATATCAATGGGTAACAATACCTCTTGCCATCCATGGAGTCTTTGCTAAAAAAGATGGAAGCATTGTAAATGTAGTTATAGGAGAAGATGATAATGATCCAGTTATAGGAATTTCTGACCTTTTAATTCATTTGGCTGCAAACCAAATGGAAAAAAAATTAGCTAAAGGAATTGAGGGAGAAGATTTAAATATATTAGTAGGAAGCATGCCTATAAAAGATAAAGAAGCTAAAAACAGGGTAAAACAAAACATACTAAGACTATTAAATGATAAATATGGCATAGATGAAGAAGATTTTGTATCTGCTGAACTTGAAGTTGTACCAGCAGGACGTGCAAGACATTATGGACTTGATAGAAGCATGGTTATGGCCTATGGGCATGATGATAGAGTATGTGCTTATACTTCTTTTGAAGCTATGTTACAGGTTAATAACCCAACAAAAACTTGTGTTACTTTGCTAGTTGATAAAGAAGAAATAGGAAGTGTTGGAGCAACAGGAATGCAATCAAGATTCTTCGAGAATACAGTAGCTGAAGTTATGGAGCTTAAAGAAGGATTTAATGAATTGAGATTTAGACGTGCTCTTGCAAATTCAAAAATGTTATCATCAGATGTAAGTGCGGCTTTTGATCCAAACTATCCATCAGTAATGGAGAAGAGAAATTCAGCTTACTTTGGAAAAGGAGTTGTGTTTAATAAATATACAGGCGCTAGAGGAAAATCTGGTTCAAATGATGCTAATGCAGAATTTGTAGGTCAGATTAGAGCTATAATGGATAAGCACAATGTTACATGGCAAACTGCTGAGCTTGGAAAGGTTGATCAAGGTGGTGGTGGAACTATAGCTTATATTCTTGCTCAGTACGGAATGGAAGTTATAGATTGTGGAGTTGCTGTTCAAAATATGCATGCACCATGGGAAGTTGTATCTAAAGCAGACGTATACGAAACAATGAGAGCCTATGATGCTTTCTTAAAAGAAGCCTAAAAGCTAAAGCCTCTATGTTTATAGGGGCTTTAATTTTTCTAAAAATATATTAAGTTCTTCACCTATTAATGTAGAGGTTCCAATATATCCATGTTTATGATCTTCTTCACCAACACCGTGATAATCAGAACCAGCAGTAATTATTTTCTTGTACTTTTTAGCTAGATATCTAAAAAATTCTTCTTCGCCTTCCTTATTAAGAGGGTAAACTGCTTCTATGCAATCAAAATCTTGTTTTATAATTTCCTCTACTGGAGATTTTTTTATTAATGTAGGGTGGGCAAGGCTTATAACGGCTTTAACAGATTTTAAAATTTCAATTCCTTCAGCTATGCTAATTCTTTTATTTGGAACATAAGCAGGACTGTCAGAGCTTAAAAATTTATTGAAAATATATTTAAAATCATAAGGATATCCAGCATCTATTATAGCTTTAGCTATATGAGGTCTTGCAATTACGCTGTGATTAGCATGAAGCAACTTTTGAAAGTTTAATTCTATATTAAAAAACTTTTTTAAATTGTTTACTATTTTTTCAGCTCTAACTATTCTATAATCTTGTATTTCTTTTAAATAATTTTGAAAGTAATCTGACTTGAAAGAATTATCTCTAAAATAACCTAATATATGAATGCTTTCATCATTATATCTAGTAGACAACTCAATACCAGGAATGACCTTAATTCCAATGCTATTTCCTTCTCTTATACCCTCTTCTACCCCAAAGGTATTATCATGATCAGTTATAGCTATAACATCTAATCCTTTATTTTTAGCTAAGTTCACCAGTTCACTAGGGGATAATCTGCCATCCGATGAAGTAGTGTGAAGATGAAGGTCTCCTTTAATGTACATTATATCACCCCTCTATAGTTTAAAATTCGCAGTTAATAATAATTATTATATACCCAAATACATAATAAAATAAAGCTGACTTTTTAATATATATAAAGCTTTTAAGAATATAGTCTAATATAAAGCAAATAATAAAGGAAATACTATATTTATTAAAAAATCTAATATTCTCGTGAAAATTTTGGTAAAATATAAATACATACATAGATAAAGGAGGACATTAAATGGAGTTTAAATTAAATGAAGTTTATCATGGATTTAAATTGGTTGAAGAAAAAGAAGTTAAAGAAATAAACTCTAAAGCCAGAATATTTGAACACAAAAAAAGTGGTGCAAGACTTTTGAGTTTACAAAATGATGATGATAATAAGGTATTTTCAATAGGATTTAGAACTCCACCCAGTGACAGCACTGGTGTGCCTCATATTATGGAGCATTCTGTATTATGCGGTTCAAGAAAATTTCCTATAAAAGATCCTTTCGTTGAACTTGCTAAAGGCTCTTTAAATACTTTTTTAAATGCTATGACTTTTTCTGATAAAACAATATATCCTGTAGCTAGCAGAAATGAAAAGGACTTTTTTAACTTGATGGATGTATACTTAGATGCGGTTTTTTATCCTAATATATATAAATATCCGGAAATATTAGCTCAAGAAGGATGGCATTATGAGCTAAACAGTAAAGAAGATGAAATAACCTATAGGGGAGTAGTATACAATGAAATGAAAGGAGTATTCTCATCACCAGAGGATATTTTATATAGAAAGATTCAAGAATCCTTATTTCCAGACACTACATATGGAGTAGAATCTGGAGGAGATCCTGAATATATTCCAGATTTAACGCAGGAACAATTCTTAGAGTTCCATAGAAAATTTTATCATCCATCCAATAGTTATATATACTTATATGGAAATGGTGATTTAGAAAAACAACTTGAATTTATAGATAAAGAGTATTTAAGTAAATTCGAAAGAAAAGAAATAGATTCTCATATAGATTATCAAAAACCTTTTGGGGAAATAAAAGAAGTAAAGGCAGAATATCCAATAGCTAGAGAAAATGCTGGGGAGGATAAAACATTTTTAACCTTAAATTTTGGATTTAAGGAAAACAATCCAGAAGTATATTTAGCCTTTGAAATATTAGAATATCTTCTTTTAGAAACACCAGCAGCGCCTCTAAAAAAGGTTCTTATAGAAAAAAATGTTGGTAAAGATGTATACGGATTTTTTGACCATGGAATACTTCAGCCAGTATTTAGCATTATAGTGAAGAATTCTAACGAAAATAAAAAAGAGGAGTTTAAGAAGATAGTTTTTGATACATTAAGCTCTCTTGCGAAAAATGGAATAGATAAAAAGTTAATTGAAGCATGTATAAATATAAAAGAATTTAAATTAAGAGAAGAAGATACCAGAAGTTATCCAAAGGGATTGATATATTATATCAAGGCTATGGATAGTTGGCTTTATGACAAACACCCATTAACTTATTTAGAATATGAAGAAACTTTATCTAAAATAAAGTCAGCTTTAACTACAAATTATTTTGAAAAACTTATTGAAGAATATTTAATAAATGCAAATCATGGTACAATGCTCATTTTAAGTCCTAAAGCTGGTCTTGCAGAGGAGAAAGATGAAAGGCTTAAAAATAAATTAAAAGAGTATAAGGCTTCTCTTTCAGAAGAAGAAATAGAAGAAATGATAAATAGAACCATTGCTCTTAGAGAAAGACAAACATCTGAAGAATCTAAGGAAGACTTAGAGAAAATACCGTTACTTTCATTAGAGGATATTAATCCTAAAGCAGAGAAACTGCCTTTAAAGGAAATGAGGTTAGGAGATAATACTCTGCTTCTTCATAACATGTTTACAAATAAAATTGCTTATATAAAGTTTGTGTTTGATACTAGAACTGTAGAAGAAAAACTCATACCTTATATAGGTCTTTTATCAGGAATACTAGGAAAAATAGGAACAGAAAATCATGACTATAGTGATTTAGCTAATGAGATAAATATATATACTGGTGGAGTTGCATTCTCATCAGCAACCTTTATACAAAATGGAACAAAGGGAGAATATGTTCCTAAATTTATTGTTAAATCAAAAGCTTTGATAGAAAAGGTTCCTAAGTTGTTAGAGCTTTTAGAAGAAATTCTTGTAAGAACAAAGTTAGATGATAAGAAAAGATTAAAAGAGATTATACAAGAAATGAAATCTCGATTAGAAATGGCCATATTTGATGCAGGTCACATTGTAGCTGCAAACAGATTGTTTTCATATTTCTCTCCAGTTGGAAGATATGAGGAGCTTATATCAGGGCTAGAATTTTATGAATTTGTTGAAGAACTTGAAAGAAATTTTGATAGCAAGGTTAATGAAATTATAAAAAATCTTCAAGAAGTAGAAAGAGCTATTTTCAATAAGAAAAATTTAATTATAAGTGTTGCTGTTGATGAAGAAGGTTATAAAGATATAGAAGGGAATTTAGAAAACTTCTTAAATAAGTTAAGAGATAATAATCTAGAAATAAAAGAATATAATCTTGAATTTAAAAACAAAAATGAAGGTCTGTTAACTCAAGGGAATGTCCAATATGTAGTTAAAGGGTATAATTATAAAGAGTTAGGATATAGGTATAAAGGAAGTATGCAGGTTCTTAGAACCATAGAAAGTTTAGAGTATTTGTGGAATAAAATTCGTGTTCTCGGAGGTGCTTATGGTGCTTTTGCAAGCTTTGGAAGAAGTGGAAATATGTTTTTTGGCTCCTATAGAGATCCTAATTTAAAAGAAACCTTAGAGGTCTATGATAAAGCAGAAGAATATTTAAAAAACTTTACAGTAGATGACAGAGAAATGACTAAGTATATAATAGGTACAATAAGCAGTTTAGATGCTCCTTTAACTCCAGCTTCAAAGTCAGAGAAAGCTTTAGCTTATTATTTAAGCAAAATTACTTATGAAGATCTTCAAAAAGAAAGAGATGAAATTTTAGGATGTACTCAGGAGGATATAAGAGCCTTTGCAGATATGATAAAAGATTGCATGTCTAAAAACTACTTATGTGTTTTAGGAAATTCATCTAAATTAAAAGAAAATAAAGAAGTCTTTGAAGAACTTAAAGAAGTATTTAAATAAAAAATGTAGAGAGTTAACTTTTAAATGGTTAGCTCTCTGCGTTTTTAATGATATATTATAATCATTAGTTACTTAATTTAATATAAGTTTAATGATTAAACACTAAAGTGTTATTTTCATTTAAAGTTTGGTTCCTTTACAAAGGCATTTTTTCCTAGGCTATATAGATTATACCGAGGTGATATGTTTTTCATAGTTATGTAATCCATTGTGAATTCTCCGTCCCAGGGTTGAACCGATATGTATTGGTTATCGTATATATTGATAACATATTTTTCATTAATTTTTGTGAACTCAAAAAAAATCTTATATTTGGGCTTTTGGGTTAAAAATACAGGTTTAGATATAAAGTTTGGTTTCCTAAGCTCTTTTAAAAAATTTTTTATTAATTCTATATCTTCATTGTTAAGATATTCGGTTTTATAGAAATTTGTATCAAGTATTCTAACATTTACATCCTCATTTAAGGTTAGGTTTTTAGCCAAGAGATTTGTATAATAGTAATTGTTTGGTTTTTTTCTATTAAGATAAAAGTTAGTAGATAAAATGATGCCTACAATTAAGATCAATGCTAAAAATATAAAACTTCCTTTTTTCAAGACATTCCACCTCTTTCAAATTTCTATATAAAAATATGCTAATTTCGTATTTATTATTACAAAACTGAAATAAACATTAAGGTTTGTTAAAAGTTAAAAAAAGAAATGGATAAGCAAATTTGCTTATCCATTAAAATATTAGTTTATTTTATTATATTTTTAATTTTAAATCTTAATTTAAAATAAAGATAATTAAGTTAATGTTATTGTTATGATACTTCTTTAAAATTTTGACCTAAGTTTTGAGAGATTGAGTGCTCTTTGTTTCCAAAAGCAATACAGGAAATAAAGAATGCTATTAATGAAGGAATAAACCAAGCAAAACCTAAATTGCTTAAAGGTATTGAATTTAAAAGTGTGCTTATAAAAGCAATACTAGGCACTAAAGAGTTTACAGTACTTAAAATTGAAAATATTAAGGCAGTATAAACAGTAATAGCTATAATTTTATTATTTTTGATAAAATTCTCTAAAAGATTTATTACAATTAAAATAATTACTACAGGATATAATATTTGTAAAATAGGAGAAGCAAGTGAGACTATGATATCTACACCTTTTAGGGATATTATCATGCTGATTATTGTAATAATAACTACATTTACAGTGTAAGAAATTTTTCCCTTAGAAAGTTTGGTGAAAAAGTCTGCTCCTGTAGAAGTCAATCCTATGGAGGTAGTTAAACAAGCTAGACCTACAGATATAGATAATGCAATAGTCCCAAAGTTTCCAAGAACATATTTAGAAATATCTGAAACTAATCTTGTTCTAGAAGTATCTCCAGGTAATATACTATTAGTTTGAGCTCCTAAATATAAAAGACCTCCGTATATAAAGCTCAAGCCTATAACAGCTACTATAGAAGAAGCTACTGTGACACGTGCTATTTCTGAAGAGGTTTTATAACCTTTGCTTTTTACAGAAGATATAATTATAGAAGCAAAAATTACTGAAGCCATAGCATCCATAGTTTGATATCCTTCAAGAAGAGAGTTAGAAAATACATTAGTATAGTTAGTATTATATATTTCTCCTATAGGACAAACTATACCTTTTATTATTATTAATGATAACATTATTAAGAGAACAGGTGTTAAAAACTTACCTATATTATCTATTATAGAATTAGGCTTCAATACAAAAGCAAGGTTAATTAAAAAAAATAATAAAACTGCTACGAAGGGATTCATATTAGGAAAAAAAGGTTGTAAGCTCAGTTCAAAGGTTGTAGCAGCGGTTCTAGGAATAGCAAGCATTGGACCTATAGCAAGTATCAATGCAGAGGTAATAATTAAGGAAAAATCTTTTCCAACTTTACCAGCCATTGACATAAAATCACCATTACTTTTTATACAAGATAAAATTCCCATTAAAGGTAATCCTACTCCTGTAGCTAAAAATCCTAATATAGATGGAAGATATTTAGAGCCTACTGCTCGTCCAAGAGTAGGTGGAAATATCAAATTCCCAGCTCCGAAGAACATAGCAAATAAGGCAAAGCCTATTACAAAATAATCTTTTACTTTACTTTTCATATCAAAACTCCTTTTATTTAGAATATATACATATAAGATAATATCATAAATAGACAAGATTACATAATAAAAAATCAAAAAAATATATATTTTGTGTAAAAATTAAGCTAAATTAAGCATATCAATATTGTTTCCCATTAAAATTAATATATTATTATAAAAAAAGTGGTTAAAATAATAAGGAAATAGGGTTGAAAATAAGGAGGGGCTAATGTGGGAAATAAAAATAGCAGTAAAACTGATATGATATCAGAAAAACGTTCAAGAGAATTTAGCAAGGTTAATATGAAAGCTTTTGAAGACATGGGCATGCCAAATACGGATAAAAAGAGGAAGTCTGGAAAAGGATTTCCTATAAATCAATTCAAATAAATTATAAGGAGATAATAAATATGGATAAAAAAGCAAACAGTAAGAAAAAGTCTACAAATAAGATTAATGAAAAGTATCAGAAAGAGATTCGTAAAGCCAATATAGAAATAGGTGAAGAATTGTTGCCAAAAGAAAGAAAGAAAAGATCTGGAGTGAGATAATAAGACTAAGGTGATGTTATAAAGGAAAATTTACAAACTATAATAAATAAAAACCATGCATACAAGGGAACATATTTCCCTATTTATGCATGGCATTTTGTTTCTATAGAGGACTTTTAGGTGTTCTACACTAGCCATTTTTTTATATTGAAGAAAATTTCACATCATTTCATTATACAATTATGAACTAATATAAATATAAAAACATATTATGAATATAGAAACCAAAGATATAGAATAATTAATTTGTTGAAAAAGGATGTGAAATAAATGAATTATGATGATAACTGTAAAATAGATATTAGAACAGATTCTGATAACAATGTATGGGAAGCAGATTGTTATAATACAGATGAAAATTATAAGTGGGATGATGGGTTTTCATGGAATGAAAAAGAAAATATGTCTTCTGCGGTTGAGGATGAAACATCAAATAATGATTTTGATTGGAATAAGGATGAATTTTGGAGAGAGGATTTTATAGAGAGAAATTTATTGACAGAAGGAGTACATTCTAATCAGGGAGTGGAAGGAGCTGAAATAATTGAAGAAACACAAGATTTTCAAAACTTACAGAATGTAAAAGATAATAGCGTAGAAGATAATATAGAGGATTCTGCAAATGTAGAGAATGAGGATAAATATACAAAAGACTCTACAGAATATTTAAATGAAGTTTGTATTAAGCCTCTAGAGCATATATTAGAACAGCTATCAAAATTAGGAGCAAAAGATATAGAAATAGGAACAGAAAAACAAGGAACAATATTGGAAGCAAGAATTTTAAGTATGGAAAACTTTTTGGTTGGGGTACAAACTCCCTATAATTATTCTATAATTCCACTTCATAAGATAGTAGGTATTTATTCAAGAGATTTGCCAAAGGTAGACTTGCTATCTTCACTTGAAGATGAAAAAACAGATAGAGTTCAACATTGCGAGAAAGCGCTAAGAGAGTATTTTAGTAATAAAATAGGAAAAAATTTTAAAGTAAATACTTTAGCTTTGGATGAATTGTTCAGAACTATAAATGGAACTGTAACAAAAGTGGGGAAAGGTATATTGGTATTAAATAATACTGTAGCAATACTTCTAGATAAAATAGTATCTATAGAAAAAAATAAGAAAGATATTGATGCAATTGGGTAATAAATGATTTAGAGGAGCAGACTTGTACATCTGTTCCTCTAAATTTTTAAATTAAAAAAGTTTATATAAATTTATTTTTTGCATAAATTAAGAAATAAAACTGTGTTTTAATAAAGCATTAATTTGATATAATTAATTAAATATAAAAATGAGGTAATAATTATGTTAAAAGTTTGTTTATTGGCACCAGGAGGAATGATGCCTCTTCCTGATAGATATTTAACATCCCTAATTATTAACTGCAGAGGCAGCATGATTCTTATTGACTGTGGAGAGGGAACTCAAATTCAACTTAAAAAATTAAAATGGGGTATAAAGGCTATAGATATAATTTGCATTACTCATTTTCATGCTGATCATGTAGCTGGTTTACCAGGTCTTTTAAGTACCATTGGTAATGCTGATAGGAAGGAACCTTTAACTATAATAGGGCCTAAAGGATTAAAAGATGTAGTAAAAGGTCTTACAGTAATAACTCCAATACTGTCATACGAATTAAAACTAATTGAAATAGATGAAGAAATTAAAAATCTTAAGTTTAAAGATTATATTGTAAATGCAATTTCTGTGGAACACAGCATAGACTGTCTAGCATACAGCATTGAAGTCAGGAGAGGAAGAAAATTTGATAAGGCAAAAGCAGAGAAAAACAATATTCCTAAAGTTTATTGGAATAGACTTCAAAAAGGAGAAAAGGCTTATGAAGGAAATAAAATATTTACTCCAGATATGGTATTAGGTGAAGAAAGAAAGGGAATAAAGCTCTGCTATAGCACTGATTTAAGACCAAGTGAGAAACTTATTAATTTTTTAAAGGAGGCTGACTTATTTATAGGAGAAGGCATGTATGGGGATGACAGTTATTTAGAAAAGGCAAAAGAGAATAAACATATGCTTTTTTCAGAATGTGCAAGTTTAGCTAAAGATGCTAAAGTAAAAGAGTTATGGCTTACTCATTTTAGTCCTCTTCTTCAAAATCCAGAAGATTTTCTTGAGGAAACTAAAAAAATTTTTGAAAACACTAAGCTTGGAGAGGAACTTATGGTTAAAGAATTAATTTTTGAAAAATAGAATAAAGTATAAAGGTTAGTTAGTAGGGAAAATTAATAGTGAAAGAGAATCAAAAATAATAAAAAAGATATACACTATGGAGGAGCTTAATATGGCAAAGATGAAGGGAGAAAAGCATAAAAAAAGTATAAAAGTTGATGGTCACAGACCACAGGATGATACTCAAAAAAGATATAAAAGAACTCCGCCAAGATATACAAACTTTGATGGAGAGCCAATAGAATAATTAAAGTTTCTCAAGTTAAAGTCTGTGATTGTTAGAAGTTAGGTATTTATGCATTTTAATTTTTAATCTAATATTTTAATATCTAACTTCTAACTTACACTTTAATTTTTGTTCATTAGCATCTAGTGGATTCCATTCATTTTATGCTTTTATAGGTAATCTGTAGCGGCTTTTATGACTTCAGCATCAGAATTGTCAATGGCATCTAGGTCTTGAAGTTCTTGAATTAATTCTTTAACTCTCCCTTTATTTAGTTCAGTTGCAACTATTACAGTAGAAACACTTATTTGCTTAATATCCTTATCTGTATTCATATTTTATTACCTCCAAATTAAAGTGTATTAAAAATTATTTCCAACAAGCTGATTTTTATAACAAAATTTGTTCAAAAATGATAGGAGAAAGTAAAAACAAAAATAATTTTAAGAAGGCGCAAGGCAATATGAAATACATATAATGGTACCAGGGGTGAATATTTATGAATATGATGTCCCTGATAATAATAGCTATGATAGGAGAAGCTGTATGGGAAACCTTAAAAATGGTATGGCAAGAGAAGCATAGATTTAACTTTGATAGAATAGGAACTTTAATTGTTGGTTTAATATTGGCTTTTACAACTGGTATGGACATGCTCCAGTTGATAGGAATATCAACTAAGATTCCATATACAGGGATAATCTTGACAGGAATACTTTTATCTAGAGGTTCAAATTTTATGCATGATATAGTATCATCTATAAGTAATGTTTGTCAGAATACAAAATGTAGCATACCGCAAGAACAAGTGAAAAACAAAGTAAAAGTATGGAATAATACTAAAAGTAGAAAAGCTAGCTATAAATGAGATTTGTATTTAGGAAAGCTTCACTACGCAAAGAAGCTCTAATATTTCTGGCTTTAAAACCCATAAACCTTCTAAGCTCATTACTGTTCAGACAATAGAAGGTTCTTACGGTGTTTTAAATCCAGAAATAAAGAGCATCTAATGCTTGTTCAACGCTTTCTACAATGCAAATCCCATAAGTGATGTTGAAATATTTAATCAATTAGAACCGTAGGTTTTATTACGTTCATTGCAGCTTGCTAGCAATGGTGGATTATAATTAAGCTCTGCTTAATTATTTTTTTTTAAGAAAATTGCATTACAATTTTTTTATAAGCTAACCGTTGGTTCCATTATAGTAAGTGTGTTATTAAATGTGTCAAGATTTACAACGGCTCCAATAGGTATTGCCATTTTATAGATACCGTGGCCTGTTCTTAAATTTGTCATAAGAGGTTTACCTAAAGGAACAATCACATCATTTATCAAATCTTCATAAGTCCTTCCGTATTGAGGGGAACATTCTGTGCATTCACCCATGAGTATTCCTACACAATCCCTGAATTTTCCTGCAAGTTTTAAGTGATTTATATATCTATAGATTGTATTAATAGGTTCATGAACATCCTCTAAGAACAGAATCTTATCTTTAGTATCAATCTCATAAGGAGTTCCAAGAGTTCCTACAAGAGATGTTAGATTTCCTCCAACTATAGGAGCAGTTACATTACCCATAACTCTGCTTATAAGCGGAATTCCAGGAGGATTTTCTAATCTTCTTGGAGATATAATGGTGGAAGTAGCTGCAAAAAATTGATTGAAGTTATAAGGTACAGTAGAGTTTGAAAAGTCTATAAGGAGAAGACTGTGAAAAGTAATTAAGTTTGAAAACTGATATAAAGCATTAAGTAAAACAGTAACATCACTGTAGCCTGTAATAATTTTAGGATTTCTATTTATAAGGTTAAAATCAAGATAAGGTAAAATGCCAGCAACTCCAACGCCTCCTCTTGTTGGTATGATAGCTTTTACTCTTGTGTCTAAAAACATGTGCATAAGATCAGAAGCTCTTTCTTCATCACTTCCTGCAAGATAGCCAGTATATGAATATACATATTTGCCTAATATCACATTAAATCCCATACTCCTAAGTGTGGATATTCTGGCATTAATTATATTAGCATCTAAAGGACTGCCTAAAGTTACTATTCCAATGGTATCTCCTGCTTTTAGAATAGGAGGTCTTATTGCCAAGGATAATCACCTCTTAAAAGAAATTTAATCATATAAATTATTATATGATTTATGTTTTTATCAAGTTAATAAAAAACATACGAAAGTTTTCTTTTTTTTCATCATATATTTACTTAGGAGGTGAGTATATGGATAAAAAAGATTTACAAGAAATCATACATGAAGAAGTAGGGAAATCGTTAAAAGATCTTAGTGAGTGCTTTAAAAAAGAAGAGAAAAAAGAAAAGAAAAATACAGATTATATGAGTTTCATAAGATGTGGAGTTTTTTGTGTTTTTATGCTTTATTTATTATATTTGCTGTATAAAATTTCAGTAAGCATATAGATATAAATGGATTTTATTAAATAATATAGAATTTTAATAAATATCTGTGAGTTATACATGAGGAGGACTAAAAAATGAGTATTTTAAATTTAATAATTGTTTCTATGATTGCTGAGGCTGTTTGGGAGACATTAAAAATGGTATGGCAAAAAGGTAAAATTCACTTTGATAAAATAGGTGCTTTATTTATCGGAATAATTATAGCTTCAGCAACGCAAATGGACATGCTATCCATGTTAGGTATGCCATCATATATACCATATATAGGCATACTCTTAACAGGTGTACTGATTTCAAGAGGTGCTAATTTTATGCACGATCTTCTATCAGCAGTTAATAATATTCAACAAAATACTAAAAAAATGGACTATGATAATATAAAAAGCTCAAAAAATAGTTAATTTTATCACTTATGATTATGAATTAAAAAAATTTTATGTAAATGTTTTCCGAATGTTGACATATGTTTGCGCACGTGATACTATTATTAATAATAAATTAACACTTTTTAGACAATTTTAAAAATTAAAAATAAATATTGAGTTAAAAATTATGATGAAGACAAAACTGTCAACAAAGTTAATTACAGAGAACTGGGGTGGCTGAGAACCAGGTTAACTAGATAGCAATGATCACTTCGAAATTGTATAATTGAAATAAAGTAGGTTATATCGTGAGGCTACGTTAAAAAGCTAGGGTTTAATGGAACCTAAAAGAGCCTATTTCCGTGTGAAATTGTGAAGTAGAGTGGTACAGTGTAAAAAACACCTCTATATGTTTTATATACATGTAGAGGTGCTTTTATATAATTTCAAATTAGGGACATTAATAAAAGGGGGAAATTTTATGAAAAAGAAATTAGCATTGTTTCTAACAGCATTATTTGTTACAGGGGCAGTAACAGGATGCGGGAAAAACACACAAACTACATCAAGCAATGGAGGTGCAGAAACCATAAAGATAGGTTTAGATTATGAATTATCTGGACAAGCAGCAACCTATGGGCAAAGCTTGGTTCAAGGTATTGAACTAGCCTTTGAAGAAATAAACAAGGCAGGGGGAGTTTTAGGGAAACAGATAGAGCCTGTAAAAGTTGATAATAAATCTGAACCAGCAGAAGCTGCTAACGTTGCATCAAAGCTTGTAACTAGAGATAAGGTTGTAGCTATACTTGGTCCTGCCACATCTGGTAATACAAAAGGGGCGGCTCCAGTAGCTATTCAGAATAAGGTACCTTTAATTTCTGCATCTGCTACTGCTGATGATGTTACAGTAGATAGTAATGGTAAGGTTAGAGAGTTTATTTTTAAGACCTGTTTTAGCGATTCTTTCCAAGGAGTTATAATGGCTAACTTTGCTTATCAGGATTTAGGAAAGAAAAATGCAGTTTTACTTGTAGACAGTTCTAGTGATTATAGCAAGGGACTTTCCAAAAGTTTTAAAGAAACCTTTGAAAAGTTTGGAGGAAAGGTTTTAAGTGAAGAGGCCTATCAATCAAAAGATACAAACTTTAAAGCAGTACTTACAAATATCAAAGGATTAAATCCAGATGTAATATATTTACCTGGTTACTATGAAGAAGTTGGATTAATAATAAAACAAGCTAGAGAATTAGGAATTAATATTCCTATACTTGGAGGAGATGGCTATGAATCTCCAAAGCTTGTAGAGCTAGCAGGAAAGTCTGCGTTGAATGAAGTTTACTTTACAAATCATTACTCTTCAAAAGACACTTCATCAGAAGTTGTTAATTTCCAAAAAGCATTTAAAGACAAATATAACAAAGAACCAGATGCATTTAACGCTCTTGGATATGATTTAGCATATTTTTGTGTAGATGCCTTAAAAAGAGCTGGAGAAGCAGATCCTATAAAACTTAAAGATGCTATTGCATCAACTAAAGATTTTAAAGGTGTAACAGGCATAATTACTATAGATGAGAACCACAACCCAATAAAATCAATTACTATACTTCAAATGAAAGATGGAGAACAAATTTTCTTGAAAAAACTAGATGCTAAATAAAAACTAAATCAAAAGAATAACTAGCATTAAAGAGTACAATATGGATTTGAAACAGTATTTGTACTCTTTAATACAATTTAAAAAGGAAGTGATAAAGATGAGGCAATTTTTACAACAATTAATTAATGGACTTTCTTTAGGAAGTATTTATGCGCTGATTGCATTAGGATATACTATGGTTTACGGAATTATAAATCTCATAAATTTTGCACATGGTGACATATATATGTTAGGAGCTTATATAGGTTTTGCAGCTACAACCTTTTTTCATCTCAGTTTTATTCCTGCACTTCTTGTATCTATGTTTTCCTGTGCGATTATAGGCATTATAGTGGAAAAAGTGGCATACAAGCCTATCAGAAATTCTACTAGAATTGCTGCGCTTATAACTGCTATATCAGTTTCTCTTTTTATAGAGTATGGGACTATGTATTTTGTTAATGCTGAAACTAGGACTTTTCCACCGGTACTTGAAAATAACAGTATAAAGTTATTTAGCGGTAACGTAATATTAAATACTATAGATATATATATAATTGTAATTACTGTTATATTGATGTTGCTGCTTCAATATATAATTTATAAAACAAAGATTGGCAAAGCAATGAGAGCTGTTGCTATGGATAAAGAAGCTGCTCAGTATATGGGGGTAAGCATTGACAGGACTATATCTTTTACCTTTGCAATTGGTTCTGCTCTAGCAGGAGTTGCTGGAGTTTTAATAGGTGTATACTATAACTCTATTAATCCTTTAATGGGCGTAGTTCCTGGACTTAAAGCCTTTGTAGCTGCAGTAATAGGTGGAATAGGAATTATACCAGGAGCAGTTTTCGGAGGATATCTCCTTGGAATGACTGAAACTATGGTAAGTGCATATGGAGGATCATTATATAAAGATGCTGTAGCTTTTGCCATATTGATATTGATACTTTTAGTCAAGCCTAATGGACTTTTAGGCAAAAATGTAAAGGAAAAAGTATAGGAGGAGAGGAAATGAAAATATTAAGTAAAAATAATATAATAACTACTGCTTTAATACTTTTCCTATACTTATTAGGAGAAGTGCTAACAAGGATGGGAATCATAGACTCCTATATTATGCTTAATCTTGTGGTTATAGGCATTAATATAATACTAGCTGTAAGTTTAAATCTTATTACAGGGTTTACAGGACAATTTTCATTAGGACATGCAGCCTTTATGTCTATTGGTGCTTATGCTTCAGCTGTAGCAACTGCAAAATTAGGGTTACCATTCTCTGTCAGTTTATTAATTGGAGCAGCAATTGCTACTATTGCAGGAATTGTAATAGGAATTCCTACTCTAAGATTAAAAGGAGATTATCTTGCTATAGCGACACTAGGTTTTGGAGAAATTATAAAAATAGTTATTCTTAATAATGAGTATCTAGGTGGAGCCAGCGGATTTAATGATATACCACAGTATACAAATTGGACATGGTTATTTGCTATGGCTGCAGCCACTATTATTATAATAAAAAATTTTGTAGAGTCCAAAAGTGGAAGAGCCTGCATAGCAATTAGAGAAGATGAGATTGCAGCGGAATCTGTAGGAATTAATACTACTTTTTATAAGGTATTAGCTTTTGGAATAGGAGCCTTTTTTGCAGGAATTGCAGGTGCATTATACTCTGGATACTTTTATTTCATAAAACCAGATGCCTTTGGATTTATGAAATCTATAGATATATTAGTTATAGTGGTATTTGGTGGTATGGGAAGTATTATGGGTTCAATTATGGGAGCAGTAGTGCTCTCTATAATATCTCTTCTACTTCAAGGATTTCCGGAGCTTAGAATGGTTATATATTCAGTTATACTTTTCTTAATAATGGTATATAGACCACAGGGACTAATGGGAAATCATAAATTTAAATTATTTAAGAAGGGGAGAATTGAAAATGTCAGTAATTGAGGTAAATAATATTTCCATGTCTTTTGGTGGGGTAAAGGCAGTAAGTGAAGTAAGAATGAAAATAGAGCATGGGGAAATAGTTGGACTTATAGGGCCTAATGGTGCAGGAAAGAGTACTTTTTTTAATTTGCTTACTGGTATTTATAATCCCACAGAAGGGCAGATAATTTATAAGTTTGATGAGGAAATTTATCCTAGCAAAATAAAGCCTTATCAAATAGCTACTTCTGGCATAGCTAGAACATTTCAAAATATAAGGTTATTTGGTGAAATGACTGTGGAAGAAAATATAAGAGTGGGATTTCACAAAAATATTGAGTATAAGCTATTTTCATCTCTATTTAGAACTTCTTCTTATTATAAGGAAGAAGAGAAAGCCAATAAAAAAGTAAAGGAACTTTTACAGGTTTTTAATCTTTATGATAAAAAAGAAGAACTAGCCAAAAATCTGCCTTATGGTGAACAAAGAAGATTAGAGATAGCAAGAGCACTTGCAGCAGATCCTAAGATTTTACTTCTTGATGAACCAGCAGCAGGAATGAATCCAAATGAAACCCATGAACTTATGAATCTTATAAAATGGATTAGAGACAAGTTTAATATAACTATAATTCTTATAGAACATGATATGTCTCTCGTAATGTCTGTATGCAGCAAAATTTATGTGTTAGATTACGGAAGACTTATTGCAAAAGGAACTCCAGAAGAAATACAAAGTAATCCAGAGGTTATTAGAGCCTATCTTGGAGGTGAAAACTAAAGATGTTAGAGCTTGTTGATGTTAACGTGTATTACGGAGCGGTTCACGCTTTAAAAGGGATTAGTTTAAAAGTAAATCAAGGGGAAATTGTTACTTTAATAGGTGCAAATGGAGCTGGAAAGACAACAACACTTAAAACAATATCAGGAATATTGAAACCTAAAGTAGGAAAGGTAGTTTTTGAAGGAAATGAATTAAATAAAGTGCATGCAAATAATATGGTTTCACTTGGAATTTCTCATGTACCTGAAGGAAGAAGAGTATTTGCTAATATGTCTGTTATGGAAAACTTGGAGATGGGAGCTTATTCTAGAAAATATAAATCTGAAATCAAAAAGGATTATGAAAAGGTATTTGAAATTTTTCCAAGGCTTTTAGAACGTAAGAGTCAGATGGCAGGAACGCTGTCAGGAGGAGAGCAGCAGATGCTTGCTATAGGACGTGCTCTGATGTCAAGACCTAAATTGCTTCTTCTAGATGAACCTTCTATGGGACTTGCACCTTTAGTTGTTAGACAGATATTTTCCATAATAGAAGATATTAATAAATCTGGTACCACAGTGTTGCTTGTAGAGCAGAATGCTTCCATGGCACTAAAGATTGCCCATAGGGCTTATGTAATACAGAATGGACGTGTTGAAATGGAGGGCAGAGCATCGGAACTCTTAGAAGATGAAAGCATAAAAAGTGCATATCTTGGTGCTTAAATTATTGAAGGAATTATTAGTCATGTGCCACCAGCTTAGCTGGTGGATTTTTTATTTGCTGATTTACAAAATAAAAAAGACTTTGAAAAATTCTTCAAAGTCTTTTTGGTGCCGCTGGCGAGAGTCGAACTCGCACGGTTTCCCGTTCGATTTTGAGTCGAATGCGTCTGCCATTCCGCCACAGCGGCACATATCACAAAAATTATAATATCATATTAGCTAAATTAAGTCAAGCACCAATATTTATAAAGATGATAATATCTATAGATATTATATTGAACAATTATCAATGGGCAAGGTTAAAGATTTTGTTAAATTATACTTAATATTTTACCATTCTTATTGATATAAATAAAGAAAATGAGTAAACTAGTTATAGTAACTATGGAAAAACGGTTGTAATGTGCGATGAAATATGGAGGTTTATAAAAATGAAAAAGGAAAGATTATTAATACTTGATGGGCATAGTCTTATGTATAGAGCTTTTTTTGCTTTACCTGATCTTACTAATTCTGAAGGTATGCATACAAATGCTATATATGGTTTTATAAAAATGCTTTTGAAAATGAAGGAAGAAATAGAGCCAGATTATATAGTAACCTCCTTTGATAGAACAGTTCCTACTTTTAGGCATAAAGAGTATGATGACTATAAAGCTGGAAGAGAAAAGATGCCTTCAGAGCTTAGAGAGCAGTTCCCTGTGCTTAAGGAATTGCTAGAAAAGTTGGCTATAAATATATTTGAAATAGATGGTTTTGAGGCAGATGATTTGATTGGTACTTTATCAAGATTTGCAGAAGAGAGAGGCATCGAGGTTTATATTGTAACAGGAGATAGAGATGCTCTTCAGCTTGCTACAGATAATGTAAAAGTTGTTATAACTAAAAAGGGAATAAGCGAGAAAGAAATTTATGATAAAAATAGGATGATAGAAGAATACGGAGTTACTCCTACTCAATTTATAGATGTAAAGGGACTTATGGGAGATAAATCTGATAATATACCAGGAGTTCCTGGAATAGGAAGCAAAACAGCTTTTAAACTTATAAAAGAATATGGAAGCATAGAAAACTTACTGCAAAATATAGATAATATAAGTGGTAAGAAGATAAAAGAAAATCTCATAGAGAATAGAGAACAGGCTATTTTTAGTAAAAAACTTGCAACAATAGTTACAGATGTACCTATTGATATAGATCTAGACGATATAAAATCTAAGGAAACTTATGATGTAGAGGGAGTTAAACAGATTTTTAAAGAATTAGAATTCAAGTCTCTTTTAGAGAAATTGGAAGAGAAAGATAACACGGATTCTAAAGATAAAGAGGCTACAAATGAAAGTGAAGAAATTTCTAAAGTAAATTATGAAGAAATAAAAAGCACAAAAGCATTTTCAGAGTTAATAGAAAATATTAATAATATAGTATATCTTCAATTTGAGTTTATTGATGCTTCCATCTATTCTAAGTCCAAATTTAACAAAATTTATTTAAGCTTCGATGATAAAGTATATATAATCAATATTGAAGAGATGTATAAAGAAAATGAAGAAATGTTATTATCTCTACTAAAAAAACTTTTTCAGGATGAAAATATACAAAAAGTATGCCATGATGCTAAGATGGCTTATGTAGTCTTAAAAAAGAATAAAATAAGTTTAAAAGGGGTAATTTTTGATACAAAAATAGCTGCTTATTTAATAGAACCTTCAAACAAAGATTACATATTAAAAGAAATGATAAAAGAAAAACTTAATATAAATATCGAAGGGGAAGAAGATATTGTTAAAGTTAATGAAACATATTATTTAAAAAATTTATACAAGAAGTTAGATGAAGAAATACATAAATTTAATATGGAAAAGTTATTCTATGAAGTAGAACTTCCGCTTGTAGAGGTTTTAGCGGACATGGAGTATGAGGGCTTTAAAGTTGATGAGGAAAAGCTCATTGAAATAGGAAAGAAATTTAAAAAAGAAATAGAGGCTTTAGAAAAAGAAATCTACTCTCTTGCAGATGAAGAGTTTAATATAAAGTCTCCAAAGCAGCTAGGAAAAATTTTGTTTGAAAAGCTGGATCTACCAGTGGTGAAAAAGACAAAAACAGGATATTCCACTAATGCTGAAGTCCTAGAAAAGTTAAAAGATAAACACCCTATAATATCAAAAATTCTAGAGTATAGGCAGATAACCAAGTTAGATTCAACCTATGTAGAAGGATTAAAAAATGTAATAGATGTAGATAATAAGATACATTCTAGTTTTAATCAGACTGTAACTACTACGGGAAGACTATCAAGCACAGAACCAAATCTTCAAAATATACCTATAAAGTATGAAATGGGAAGAGAAATAAGAAAGGTCTTTGTACCAAATAATGAAGAATGTGTTATACTTTCTGCAGACTATTCTCAAATAGAGCTGAGAGTGCTTGCTCATATTGCAGAAGATGAAAAACTTATAGCAGCATTTAAAAATCATAGTGATATTCATACTATGACAGCTTCTGAGGTATTTAAGGTGCCTGTAGATGAAGTAACTCCACTTATGAGGAGTAACGCAAAAGCAGTAAACTTTGGAATAGTGTATGGTATAGGAGCATTTAGCCTTTCTGAAGATATACATGTGTCTAGAAAAGAAGCTCAGGAATTTATAGATACCTATTTTGATAGATATCCTAATATAAAAAAGTATATAGATAATACTATAAAGCAGGCTGAAAAAGATGGATTTGTAACGACGATAATGAATAGAAGAAGGCATATACAGGAAATACAGTCCAAAAACAAGATGGTAAGGGCTCTTGGAGAAAGGCTTGCTATGAATACTCCAATACAAGGAAGTGCAGCAGATATTATAAAGTTAGCTATGGTAAATGTCTACAGAGAACTTAAAAAAAGAAATTTAAAAAGTACTCTCATACTTCAGGTCCATGATGAATTAATATTAAATGTATATAAAGATGAACTTGAAGAAGTAAAAAATCTTGTAGTTGAAAAGATGGAGAATGTTATGAAGCTTTCAGTTCCACTAGAAGCAGATGTGAACATAGGGGAGAGCTGGTACGAAGCTAAGTAGAGGAAGCTTAATGATTATTGAAAAAAGCGGGGGTGTAAGTAATGATAAAAGTGGGATTAACTGGAGGTATTGGGAGCGGAAAAAGCACTGTTTCTAATATGCTTAAAGAAAAAAATATACCAGTTATAGATGCAGATATCATATCTAGAGAAGTATTGAGTATTTATCCAGAAATATTACATAAAATCGAGGACACTTTTGGAAGCCAATTTATAGATAGTGAAGGAAAATTAAAAAGGAGAGAGCTTGGAAACTACATTTTTAAGAGTGATGAGTTAAGAAAAAAACTGGAGGATATAATTATACCGTATATAAAGAAAGAGATATTTAAAAGAATAAATGAGTATGATAAAGTGGGAGAAAGTTTGTGTATAGTTGATGCGCCAACTTTGATTGAGCATTCTATTCATAAAAATATGGATATTAATATTTTAGTTTGGGTAAGTGAAGGAATACAAATTTCTAGAGTAAAGAACAGAGATAATCTTGATGAGGAACAAGTTTTAAATAGAATAAGATCTCAGATTCCTCTAAATAAGAAAAAAGATGAAGTGGATTTTATAATAGATAATAGTGGTAGTATAGAACGTACAAGAGAACAATTAGAAAATATTTTAAAAAAGATAATGCAGTTTAGGGAGGAATAATGAGGAGAAGGAAAAACAGAACAATTTTTGTGTTAATAGTTATATTGATGATTTTTATCATTAATTTAAAGCCTATAGGAAGAAAAATATACCCAATAAAATATTATGATTATATAGTTAAATATTCTGAGGAGTATGACTTAAATCCGTTTTTAGTAACAGCAGTTATTAAAGTAGAAAGTAATTTTAATAGAAATGCTGTATCTGTGAAAAATGCTCAAGGGCTTATGCAATTGACTCCATCTACAGCCAAATGGGCTGCAGAACAGATGAAACTTGACGATTTTAGTGTAGATATGCTTCATGACCCTGAAGTCAATATAAGGATGGGGTGTTGGTATTTGAACAATTTAAAGGAAGAGTTTGGCCCTAATATAGAATTGATATTAGCCGCGTATAATGGTGGAAGAGGTAATGTAAAAAAGTGGCTTAATAATTATGAAAATTCAACAAACGGAATAGAATTAAATTATATACCTTTTGAAGAAACGGATAAGTATGTAAAAAAGGTACAAGTAAATTATAATTTATACAAATTTTTATATACACAGGATAATAATTATGCTAGTCTATTAAAACAGATTATTTCAAACTATTTTTAATAAATATATTGACAACGAATATTATGGTAGTATAATTATATTGTAAATTGTAATATTCGTTATGCAGAAGTGGCGGAATAGGCAGACGCGTGCGTTTAAGGGGCGTATACCGAAAGGTGTATGGGTTCAAGTCCCATCTTCTGCACCAAGAAAGTCCTTGAAATAAAGCGTTTCAAGGACTTAAAATAGGAAGGTGTCTATAAAAAGTATCGTGCGTTTGATGAAATATCTAATTTTTCAAATGTATGATGCTTTTATTTTTTATAAGGATAAAGATAAATTCTTTAATAACGTTCTCACCTTGAATTGCCTTATTAAAAGATAGTATAATAATATTGATTAGGGATAATAAAAACTAAAGTATTTATTTTTAGGAGGAAAAATGGATAAATATTTAATAATAAATACAAAAATTTTACCTGAAGTTTTTGAAAAGGTAGTTCAAGCAAAAGAACTTTTAAGAACAGGAAAATGTAAAGACATAACTGAAGTTGTAAAGGTGGTGGGGATTAGTAGAAGCTCCTACTACAAGTATAAAGATTTTGTATTCTCTATGTCAGAGGGAACTCATGTTCAAAAAGCTACCATAGGATTTTTATTATCTCATAAAGCTGGTACTCTATCTAAAATATTAGATAGAATAGCTCAGGTAAATGGAAATATATTAACAATAAATCAGGATATACCGGTGAACAATGCAGCCAGTGTTACTATAACTTTTGACATATCAAATATGGAAATAGACTTAAATAGTTTTATTGAAGAAGTAAAAAATATGAATGATGTGGTCAGAGTTAGGTTAATAGCTATGGAATAAATTATTAGTAAAAAGTTGTGCTTAAAATAAAACCATATGCATAAATTTAATAATGTAGTTATAATTATTATGGAGGGTATGCATATGGATTTTAGCACAGATGATAGATTAGATAAAACTAATAAGGCTAAGGAAGAGAAGATAAACTCTAATATGGACATGGACATGGAGTATGATATGGTACCTATGCCTATGTATATGCAAGATATGGCTCCAGGAATGATCCCACCATGTATGCAGGGAATGATGGGTATGTCTCAAGGAAATCAAGGATTATATCCTATGGTGGGTATGATACCTCATGAAATGCATAATATGATGATGCCTTATGGAATGATGGGCATGATGTACCCTAATATGTATGGCATGATGCCACATATGTATGAAGAAAATCTTCACGGCATGAATATGATGGGAATGGAAGATAAAGACTGTCATGATGAAAAAGATGAATTTGATAATTTTGATAAAAAAACAAGGGATTATGATGCAGATGATATAAATAAAATACTTATGAAAATTGAAAGATACAATCCGGGGATATTTGCATTTCTAAGAAGATGCGGAATGTCATATCCTATGGCAAAAAGGTATATAAGAAGGATTATAAGACTTACTTTGATGTATTATGAAGATTAATTATTACAATATATTTTAACTTTGAATACAGTGGAAATTTTTATACAATTACACTAAAAATAACTCTTGGATAAATAAAACCAAGAGTTATTTTTTTTAAAGGAAAATTGCTCTCTATGTAGAAATAAAATATAGAGGTGTGGTTTATGTTCCATATTAACTTAGAATTTGATGATATAAAAATTTCAAGCATAGAAAAAGAAGACTTGATTGGAGTATATGGTTGGCTTCAGTATGAAGATAATTTTATTAAATATGAAGAATTTTACGAGAGGTTTCTAGAATACTACTTTAATGAGTGCGAGTTTTTCTTAAAGGTTTATAAAAATAAAAAATTAATAGGAATAATTAAAGGAAACGTAGAATTTAAAAATCCTAATGAAGTTTGGTTGGTTTATTTTATAATAGGAAGTAAAGAAAGAAGTAAAGGTCTAGGAAGTCGGATATTAAATTATATTATAAACTATTTTTCAAAAGATTGCGGAATAGTTAGATTTTATGCAAGAATTCAAGAAACAAATTTTGAAACTTTGGGCTTTTGGATGGAAAATCAATTTAATCCTATAAAGTTACTGCAAGGAGCAGGCGACAAGAGCGTTATATTAGTAAATTGTAGCCATAAGATTTAGTGTTTATTGATACCTAGAACAAAGTTGACAATAATTTATTGTATACAATATAATTTAAAATGTATAGAAATGTTTAGGCAATGATAAAATGTTAATTTAATGTAATGTAAAGGTTTTTATAATAACGTTAACGAATGAGCGTATAAATATACTTTAGGAGGAAGTAAGGATGAAGATTACACCAAGAAAAATTTTAATTAAGGCTATGTTTTTGTTTGTATTTACTGCTGTAATGTATATTAATACATATGGAGTCAAAGCAGATACGGGATTTCAAGAAACTAACAGTACCAGTGTTCGTTCTGCAAAGATACAGAGTAATAGGGTAATAAAAGTTCCACAATCTAAAGCAGAAAAAGAAAAGATATCAAGGGGAAGCAGTAGAGTATCTAGTAGTTTAGTTGAATATTCATACAAGTTTTTAGGTAAACCTTATGTTTGGGCATCTTCTGGTCCGAATTCCTTTGATTGTTCAGGATTTACTTCTTATGTTTACAAAAAATTTGGATATTTTCTTCCTCATTATACAGGAGCTCAAGTCGAAATGGGCAGATCTGTATCTAAGGAAAGCTTAAAAGCTGGTGATTTAGTATTCTTTAATACGACGGGATCCAATAGTCATGTTGGAATATATATAGGTAATGGCAAGTTTATACATGCCTCTTCTGGACAAAGAAAAGTTATGATAAGTGACTTGAGTGAATCTTATTATAAATCCAGATATTCAGAAGCAAGAAGAATAATAGAATGATAAATACATATATAAAATAATAGTTAAGAAGAAGTCCCATTCGAATTTGATTGGGGCTTTTTAGCATAAAAAATGGAATATATAAATAATATATAACTAAGGAAAATTTAAAATTAGGAGGATGATTATGGGATATACTAGATATGATTTGAAGAAGAAAAATAAAAATATTTTCATGTTTATATTTTTGACATGTGGAATATTAATATTAGCATTTATTTCTGGAAGTATAATATCAAATTTATTTATAAAAGATATTAATAAGCAAGGTTCTTCCAATTCTACGAAGATTCCAAAGAAAAGTGTACAACCTATCTTAGATAAAAAAATTTTAGCTATTCAATGTGGGGTTTTTTCTAATAAAGAGAATGCTGAAAAAATAAAAACAAGCCTATTAGCTATTGGTAAACCTTTTATAGTGGAAGAAAATAATAAAACAAAAGTGATTCTTGGGATATACACTGAAGATAAAGCAAATGAAGTTATAAAAAAACTTGAGGAAAATAAGATAGATTTTTCTAAAGTAAGTTTTAAATATAATTTAAACAACCCATGCGATATACAAATAATACAGATTGTGGATGCAGAGTTACAAATTTTAGAAGAACTATCCAAAGATGAGGTAAAATCAGTGCAGACAAAGCAATTAAAGGAATGGTGTTCTGATTTAAAAGAAGTAAGTGAGAACAATAAGAATTATAGTGTATTATCAGATTTAAAAAAATACATAAATAATTTACCGCAGGAAGTTCATAAAGAAAATTTAGAGGAATACAACCTATATTTATATAAAAAATTAAAGGAATTAAAGATATAAAAGATATAGATAAATATGTAAAGGCATTCCAAAATTATTTTGGGTGCTTTTTTAAAATATAGTATAAAATAAATTCATAAAAATTATATATTTAATGACTTGTTTAAGAATTTATTAAATGTTAAACTATATAAGATAAAAAAGTTAAAGGAGTACATAAAGTGAGGGGTAACGCTAAAAGTAATAATTTTTTGGTTTTTATGGTATTATTAGGAGGAATATGCGGAAGTTTCCTTGGAGAAGTTCTTGGAAATAGTTTTGAAGCATTAAGCTTTTTAAAAAATACTTATCGTATTGGAACTTCAAATCCATTTATACTGAATTTAAAAGTTGTTGAGCTTACTTTTGGAGTTAACTTTTATGTAAACATAATGGCTATAATCGGAGTAATTTTGGCTATATTATTATATAGAAAATATTAGGAGTGATCTTATGAACTTGGTTTTAGCATCCGCTTCCGAAAGGAGACAGGAACTTCTTCGAAGAATTACTAATGATTTTTCTATAATTGCAAGCGATTTTGATGAGGAAGGAGTAAAATTTAAAGGAAACTGTAGTGATTATGTAATGGAGCTTGCAAAAGGAAAAGCGTTAGACGTGGCTAGTAAAATTGATAATGATGCTATTATAATAGGATGCGATACTATAGTTTCCTTTAAAGACCATGTGCTAGGAAAACCAAAGAATAAATCAGAAGCTTTTAGTATGTTAAAGTTGCTCAGCGGAAACATTCATCAAGTATACTCTGGAATTGCTATTGTTGACACAAAAATAAAAAATATTAAAATAGATTATGTATGTACTCACGTTAAATTTTCTTCTCTTAGCGATGAAGAAATAAAAAAATATATAGCAACAGAAGAGCCTATGGATAAAGCTGGAGCTTATGGTATACAAGGATTTGGTGGAGTGTTTGTTGAAGAAATAAAAGGAGATTACTATAGTGTAGTAGGTCTTCCTTTAAATAAATTAAACAAAATGCTTAAGGAGATGGGGGTAAATCTATAGAAGGAGCATATATGTATGAAAGATATGTTTAAAATTATGGATTTGCCAGAATGTGAAAGACCAAGAGAAAGACTTTTAAAATATGGAGCAGAAGCTTTATCTAATAGTGAACTTCTAGCCATTATTTTAAGAACTGGTACACAAAAAGAAAATGTAATAAATTTAAGCAGTAGAATATTAAGCCAAAGTCGAGGATTAAATGGACTTTTAGGTTTGTCATGTGAAGAAATTATGAGCTTAAAAGGTATAGGCAAGGCTAAAGCATCTCAAATTTTAGCTGTAGCAGAGCTTGCTAAAAGGTTTAGAGCTTACAAATCAGGAGATATATATTCAATAAAACAGCCTAAGGATGCTGTAAGCTTAGTTATGGAAGAAATGAGATATTTTAGAAAAGAACATTTAAGGGTTATAATGCTTAATACTAAAAACGTAGTGATATCCATGAAGGATGTATCCATAGGAAGTTTAAATTCTTCTATAGTTCATCCAAGGGAAGTTTTTAGTGAAGCTATAATAAAAAACAGCGCTTCAATTATAGTATGTCACAATCATCCTTCAGGAGATCCTACTCCAAGTAAGGAGGATATTGATGTTACTGAAAGATTAAAAGAATGTGGCAAGCTTTTAGGAATTGATTTATTAGACCATTTAATAATTGGAAATGGAAGTTATATAAGTTTAAAAGAAAAGTGCATTTTATAGGTTGTAAATTGAAAGGAGAATTAACTGTGGGATTATTTGGAATGACTAAGGACATTGGAATAGATTTGGGTACAGCTAACACCCTAATTTATGTTAAAGGAAAGGGAATAGTTTTAAGAGAGCCTTCTGTTGTAGCTATAAATACTATTACAAATAAAGTTTTAGCAGTAGGGAATGAAGCGAAACAGATGATAGGAAGAACTCCTGGTAATATAGTAGCAATAAGACCATTAAAAGATGGAGTAATTGCAGATTTTGATGTTACTGAGGAAATGCTTAAAAATTTTATAGCAAAAGTATGCTCAAGATCAGCCTTTACTAGCCCAAGAATAGTAGTATGTTTCCCATCAGGAATAACAGCTGTTGAAAAAAGAGCTATTGAAGAAGCTAGCAAAAGAGCTGGTGCTAGAGAGGTTTTCTTAATGGAAGAACCTATGGCAGCAGCAATAGGAGCGGGTCTTCCTGTACACGAACCGACTGGAAGCATGGTTGTTGATATAGGAGGAGGAACTACTGAGGTGGCAGTAGTATCTTTAGGCGGTATTGTCACAAGTAAATCTTTGAGAATAGCAGGAGATGAGCTTGACCAGGCTATTATAGCATATATCAAAAAAGAATATAATCTTATGATAGGTGAAAGAACTGCTGAAAATATTAAAATGGAGATAGGTTCAGCATATCCAGTAAAAGAAGAAGTACCTGCAGCAGCAACAGAAGCAGCAACAGAAGAAGAGAAAGAAGAGGAAGACGCAAGTAGGCAAAATGTGAAAATAAGCCCTAATGGAGAAAGAACAATGGAGATAAGAGGAAGAGATCTTATTACAGGGCTTCCAAAAGTTATTGAAATAGGAGAAGAGGAGATTAGAGAAGCTTTAAGTGAGCCAGTAGCTGCAATTGTTGATGCTATTAAAACTAACTTAGAAAAGACCCCACCAGAGCTTGCGGCAGATATAATGGATAAGGGAATAATGCTTACTGGAGGAGGAGCTTTATTACGAGGCCTTGACAAGCTTATTCATAAGGAAACTCATATGCCAATACACATAGCTGAATCACCACTTGACTGTGTTGCAGTAGGCGCAGGCAAGGCACTAGATAATATAGATAAAATGGGTAGGAAGTAAAGATTAGATATGTCATTCCTGAAAAATAAACTGACAGTAACTGTTATCGTGCTGTCAGTTAGCTTTTTATTATTAATTGGATATACTGTAAAAAAAGAAAATATGACTACTGCAGAAAATAGTATAGGTGTTGTTTTGAATACGGTGCAAGGTGTTGTGTATAAATTCAATAGTAAAGTTAAGGCCAGCATAAACTTTATTGCTAATTTTAATGAAATAAAAAAAGAAAACGAAAAATTGAGAGCAGAAAATTTTGAGCTTAAAGATAAAGCATTAAAGTATGATTCTTTATCTAATGAAAATGCGAGATTAAGAGAAATGCTTAACTTTAAAGATCAAAAGGACGAGTATGAGTACATAGGTTGCGATATAATTGGTAAAAGTGGAGATAACTGGCTTGATGGATTTATAATTAATAGAGGTTCTGATGATGGAATAAAAAGAAAAATGGTAGTAGTTACCGGTAGAGGATTAGTTGGACAGGTAACCAGTGTTGGTGATAATTGGTCTATAGTCCAAACCTTGGTAAACGAAAATATAGCTGTTGCAGGAATGGTAAATAGCACTAGGGAAAATGATGGAGTTATAAAAGGATATAGGGACTACAATGATAAGCTTTTAGCTAAATTATATTATCTTCCTTTGGATTCCAAAGCTAAAGAAGGAGATATTGTACTAACTTCTGGACTTGGAGGATTATATCCAAAAGGAATAATGATAGGAACTATTATAAGTATAGAAGAAGACAAGGGAAAACTTATAAAAAATGCTTTGGTTGAACCAAGTGTGGATTTCAATAAGTTAGAAGAAATGTTTGTAGTAGTACCTAAAAATCAAAGAGAAGTTAAATACTAAGGTGAGATAATATGAAAAGAATAATTACTATATTGCTATTATCAATACTATTTTTGATTCTAGATAATACACTTATGCCTTTTTTTTCTGTTAAAGGGGCATATCCTAGTTTATTGTTTGTGTTTGCTGTATGTTATTCGATTATAGCTGGAAGTTGGAGCGCTGTTTTTATAGGGGTTTTATCTGGATTATTGCAAGATGTTTACTTAACAAACGGACTTGGAATTAATATGTTAATTAACATGTTAATTTGTTTAATTGCTGCAGAGATTGGAAAAACTATTTTTAAGGACAAATCATTAATACCTATTATTTCTAGCTTTTTTCTGAGCATTTTAAAAGGTATTTTAATGTTTGCAATATTATATATAGTAAAACAATATATTGATGGTAAACTTATACTATATATAAGTATTTACAATATGATAGTAACTATTTTTATGTACAAGAAGGTATATAAACTTTCAAATGTAGATTTTATGATGAAGAATTGGAAATTTTAAAAGTGGTGATTGAAACTATGAGAAAATCAAGAAGACAAATTAGCCTAGCGAAAAAGAAAAAAGATAAGAAGTTTAATAGATATACAGCTTTAGTGATTATTATGGTAATTGTATTCTCTTTGATTACATCAAAACTTGTCTATCTTCAGATAGTGAAAGCAGATGAGTATAAAGAGATGACAAGTAATAAGTCTATTAGGAACATCTCTATAACTGCACCAAGGGGTAATATAATAGATTCCAAAGGAAATATTCTTGCTGAAAGTAAGCAGGGATATACTTTAGTGTTTACAGAAACAAATGAAAGTAAAAAAAATTTTTTTACAACTATGGCTAAGGTATTTAAAATTTTAGATGAAAATGGAGAGGTCCAAAAGGACGATTTTGAGCTTAAAATAAATCCATTTAGATTCGAGTTCAGCACTGATAATGCTAGTGCTAGAAGAACTTTAGAGCTAAGATTTAAAAAAGATAGGGGAATGGATGATAAGGTAAGACAAGAACTATTCCCAGATAAAAAAAAGGACGAATTAGACGATAGTGAAAAAGCAAAGATTGATGAAGAACTTTTAAAGAAAACACCAGAGGACACTTTCAATTATTTATTGGAGCTTTATGGAATAAATGCTGAAGAAAATAAATTAGTATATACTGAATTGTTTACAGCTTTAGAAAATAGTTCAGATCCAAATGAAAATTTAGAATACTATTTAAAGGAATATAATATAAAAGATAAAGAAAAAGATGAACAGTTTGCTAAGCTTTATAAAAATATGCCTCAGGAAGTTTTTGACGGACTTATATCAAAATATAATATAAACAAAAATAAATATTCTATTGAAATGAAAAGAAGATTTATGCTTGTTAAGGATGCTATGAAACTTCAAAGCTATTATGGATTTAAGCCAGTAGTAGTGGCATCAAATATAAAGAAGAATACAGCTTTTATAATTATGCAGGAATATGAGGAACTTCCTGGAATAGAAGTTACTATGGAACCTGTAAGAGTTTATCCTTACGGAGAGTTAGGCTCAGCCTTTCTAGGATATCTATCTAAAATTAATTCTTCACAGCAAGAGCAGTATGAAGAAAAAGGGTATGACACTAGTTCGGATTATATAGGTGCATCAGGTATAGAAAGTGCCTTTGAGAGCACTTTAAGAGGTTCTAAAGGAACTAAAATTGTTCAAATAAATAAGCAAGGAAGAATAATTAGAGAGCTTGGAAGAAAAGAACCATATCCAGGGAAGAGTGTTCAGCTTACAATAGATAGGGATTTGCAATATGCGGCTGAAAAATCCCTTGAGGATGTAATGAAGCAACTTCAAGCAGCAGGTAGGGTAGGCGACGTAGATACATCTAATGCTACAAGGGCAGCGGCTGTAGTACTAGATGTAAAAACTGGAGGAGTCCTAGCTATGGTAAGTAAGCCTGGATATGACCCTAATTTGTTTGCTGTACCGGGTAGACTTACTCCAGAATTGCAGCAGCAATACTTTAGCCCAGATTTAGAAGCATTTGGAACTAAATATGTTCAGAATTTATTAAAAACAAATTATATAGCAAGAGATGCTTACAAAGGAATGTCTATACAACAGATAGTGGATAAGCTATTTCCAATAGATAAGACTATAAAAAATAACACTACTATAAGGCAGGACTATTATGATATATATCCGAAACCTTTATACAATTATGCTACGAAAGGACTTACGCCTCCTGGCTCTACTTTTAAGCCATTGACGGCTGTTGCGGCTTTAGAAGAAGGGGTTATAAATGGAAATGAATCTATGTACACATCAAATATATTTACAAAGCATGGATATCAAGGTAGAAACTTTAATAATATAAATTATGGAAAAGTGGATTTAATAACTTCTTTAGAAAAGTCTATTAACTATTACTTTTTTGAACTAGGAGATAGGCTTTATCAACAAAAGAAATATAATGGCGGATTTGATGCTATAGCCCACTATGCATGGATGTTTGGATTAGGTGCGCCGCAAGGAGTAAAACCAGCAACTGGTATTGAAATTTCTGAAAGGTTTGGCCAAGTATATAATCTGGAGACAGGCAGAAGAACATTTTCTAAACTGTATTTAGACTCCTTAATAGGTTATTTGGCTAAAGGAACTGATTCTAGAACATCAGGTTATGCTACTCATTACATTGGAATAAGTATTAGTGATAATGAAGAGGATAGTGAAAATGTTAAGAAGCTTAAAGAAAAACTAAGAAATAGAATACTAGAAGAAATGCAGTATAAAAAGAAAGGTACAAAAGATATAAAGGATATGTTGTTTGAACTTTCTGAAAAAGATGATGTTATTAAGAACAAATATAAGAACGGATATGCTCAGTACTCTAAAAATTATACTGGTGATGTTAGCAAAAAAGTCAGCTATGATAAATATGTTAAAGATCAAATAGAGAAGGCTTGGATGGCTATTGTATATTCTATTGATGATGCTAATTTTAACATTAACAATCAAAATAATGTATATGATGCATCCATAGGTCAAGGTACAAATCAATTTACTCCATTACAACTTGCAAATTATATTGCAACTCTTGTAAATGGAGGAAATAGGTATAAAGTGCATTTAGTAGATAAAATATTAGATCAAGATGGCAATGTAGTTAAGGAATATAAACCAGAAGTTATTGAAAAGGTAAACTTAAAGCCGGAGACGGTTGAAATTGTAAAATTAGGAATGAAGGATGTTACTAGTGAAGGTACAGCAAGCGGTGCTCTTGCAGATTTTCCTATAAAAAATGGTGGAAAGACTGGTTCAGCAACTTATAATAAGTTTCAAGATAATTATGGAAGAGCATCCTATGGTGTATATGTAGGGTTTGCGCCATATGATAACCCAGAGATAGCAGTTGCTATTGTTATATATGACGGAGGACATGGTGGAAGTATTGCACCTGTTGCAAGAGCTATATATGAGGCATATTTTAAGGATAGATTAAAGAATGAGTATCCAGGATATGTACCTATATATAATTATAATATAGATGATAGCAATAAACTTCAATAAAAGACTTAATCTAATCAGAAATAAATAGAGTGGAGCAGTAAAAAACCAGATATATATCTGGTTTTTTTAAAATTTATTTCAATTAAAGAAGGAATTATGAAAAGAATGTTGAAATATAACCATAGTGCGATTATGGAGGGTTAATATGTTGAAAGACGGTATAATATTAAAAGGGAATAAAGATGGTTTAAATGTAGTAATTGACATGAATAAATTTGAAAATTTTGATGATATGATGGAGGATTTTGTACAAAGGTTAACCCTTGGTAAAAAGTTTTATAGGGATGCAAGTATAAAAATAACAACACAGCTAAATGAGTTTAATGAAAAGCAGATAATCATGTTGAAAAATATTTTATTCGACGAATTTCTGATTAAAGATTGCATTTTTGAGGAAATAGAAGAAATAAAAAATAAAACTTTTCTAGGAGTATATGAAGGAAGAACAAAGTTTTATCGTAAAACTTTAAGGAGTGGACAAGTTATTAGATATCCAGGAAATATAGTTATAATTGGAGATGTAAATCCAGGCTCAGAAGTTTATGCTGGAGGAAATATAATTGTTTTAGGTAATTTAAAAGGAAATGTCCATGCTGGAAATTCTGGCAATACGAAGGCCATTATATCTGCTTTTAGACTTCAGCCAAAGATTCTTCAGATAGCAAATGTAATGACACGAGCTCCAGAAGATGATGAAAAACCTTATTACCCTGAAGTTGCAAAAATAAAAGATGGCACTATAATAGTAGAACCATATTTACCTAATAAATTTGTATAATGGAGGAAAAGATTATGAGTGAAGCTATAGTAATAACATCAGGAAAAGGTGGAGTTGGGAAAACCACAACCACTGCTAATATCGGTACTGCCATTGCATCACTTGGAAAAAAGGTAGTTGTAGTAGATGGAGATACAGGACTTAGAAATTTAGATGTACTTATGGGTCTTGAAAATAGAATTGTATTTACTCTTCTTGATGTAGTAGAAGAAAGATGCAGAGTTAAGCAAGCTCTTATTAAAGATAAGAGATTTCCTAATTTGTTCCTGCTTCCTACTGCTCAGACAAGGGACAAAAATGAAGTTAGCCCTGAGCAGATGTTAAATTTAACAAAAGAGTTAAAGGAAGAATTTGATTATATACTTATTGATTGTCCAGCAGGAATTGAACAAGGATTTGAAAACGCAATTATAGGAGCTGATAGGGCACTTGTAGTTGTTAATCCAGAGGTAACATCTGTTAGAGATGCTGATAGAGTTATTGGAAAATTAGATGCAAGAGGGCTCGAAAATCATCAATTAATTGTAAATCGCTTAAGCTATGATATGGTAAAAAGAGGAGATATGCTTGATGTAAATGACATTTTAGATAGTTTAGCTATTAAGCTTATAGGAATAGTTCCAGTAGATGAAGAAATAACCATAGCTACAAATAAGGGAGAACCGGTAGTGCTAAATGATAAGGCTATATCAGGACAAGCGTTTACAAATATAGCAAAGAGAATTTTAGGAGAAAATGTGCCTTTTATAAACTTGAGTGCTAACGAAACAGGTTTTTTAGCTTCGCTAAAAAAAATATTTAAGCGCAGATAAGGAGGAAATTATATGGATTTATTCAAATTGTTTTCAAGTAAACCTTCCTCTAAAGAAGTAGCTAAAGACAGACTTAAGCTAATTTTAATTCATGATAGATCAAATGTCTCTCCAGAACTTTTAGAGATGATGAAAAACGATATATTAAATGTAATTTCAAAATATGTAATAATTGATAATAGTGAAGTTGATGTAAGACTTACGAGAGCAGATGAAGTAGAATGCAGTTCTCCAGCCCTTGTAGCTAGTATACCTATAAAAAAGATGAAAGAAAGATAAGCGTACATACAACATTTAACAAAAAGCTATGTATAAAATATAGATTTGTGCATAGCTTTTTGTTGTTTATATGATATAATTTTCTTTGTATGGAGGGATTATAGTGCTGAAAAATTTTAAGATAAGCAAAAAACTACTAAGGCAGCTGGATTATAGTATAATAATTATATCGGTACTTATAGTTTTATTTAGTTGTTTAAATATATATAGCGCTACATTTAGAAATGTAGGCATATATTATGCTAAACTTCAATTTATATGGATGATTATGGGGCTTTTTGTGATATATTTAATATTATTAGTGGATTATGCCATAATAGGTAATTATGCAAGCATTATATATTGGGCAGGTATAATACTGCTTGTGCTAAACAACTTTGTTTTAGGAAGTGTTCATAAGGGAGCTAAGGGGTGGATAGGAATAGGATCCCGTGCTATACAGCCTTCTGAGTTCGCTAAACTAGGTATGATAGTTATGTTAGCTAAGCTTATAGATGATATGGAGGGAAAAGTAAATGAACCTAGAAACTTCTTTAAGCTAGCATTTTATGCTGCACTACCTATGATTCTTATAGTAATACAGCCAGATATGGGTATGACTATGGTTACATTTTTTATAGCTCTAGGCATATTTTTTATAGCAGGATTGGACTTAAGAGTAATTTTTGGTGGACTTGCTGGGATAGTAGTTCTTATAGTAGTAATATGGAACTCTCCACTTATGAAAGATTATTGGAAAGGTAGACTTCTTTCTTTTATAAATCCAGAAGCTCATGTGCAAGGACTAGGTTTTCAGCTTAGTCAATCTATTATGGGAATAGGATCTGGTAAAATTTTAGGGTCAGGTTTTACTAAGGGACTTCAAGTTGCAGGAAATAATGTTCCGGAAGCTCATACTGATTTTATATTTGCAGTAGTTGGAGAAGAATGGGGATTAATAGGAGCTTTAATGTTACTATTTTTATATGGATTATTGCTTTATAAATTCATAAAGATTGCAAAAGGATCTAAAGATTTGTTTGGCTCTATAATAGCAGTGGGTGTTATTTCCACATTTCTATTTTCAATATTTCAAAATATAGGTATGACAATTGGACTTATGCCAATTACAGGAATAACATTGCCGCTTATGAGCTATGGGGGAAGTTCTATTTTATCTAATTTTATGTCTATAGGATTAGTTTTGAATGTAGGCATGCGAAGGAAAAAAATTAATTTTTAGGGGGAATTTTAATGAAAATAGCACTAATAGCACATGATAATATGAAAAACGAAATGATTGAGTTAGTAGAAAGATACAAGGAAGTTTTTAAAAATCATGAATTATATGGTACAGGTACTACAGGAACGCGTATTAATGAGAAAACTGGGCTAGAGGTTAATAGATTTTTATCTGGTCCTTTAGGAGGAGACCAACAGATTGGAGCAAGGGTTGCCACAGGAGATATGGATATGGTTATTTTTTTAAGAGATCCATTAACAGCTCAACCTCATGAACCAGATGTTTCTGCACTTTTAAGAATATGTGATGTTCATGGTGTACCACTTGCAACAAATGTAGGTTCTGCAGAAGTATTTATAAAAGCACTTTCATGTAAAAGATAATATATCTCCTCTAGATTACATAAAAATAAAGCTATTGAACTTTCCTAGTTCAATAGCTTTATTTTTATTTTTTTGTATAATAAGTATGGAGAAAATTGTGGGATTTCTTGCTGTAAGGCTCTCCTAAAAATTCTTCATATAGTTTTAGAACATATGGATTGTCATGAGATTTTCTTATGGACTTGGTAGCATCATCTCTATACAAAGCTTCTGCTCTTTTCTTAAGAATTTCTGTATTACCTTGTATATAAGGCTGACCTCCACCGCCTATACATCCACCAGGACATGCCATTATTTCTATAATGTGATAATTTGCTTCATTGTTGCGTATCATTTCTAAAAGTTTTCGGGCATTTCCAAGACCGTTGGCTATGGCTATATTTATATCCATATCATTGATTTTTATAGTAGATTCACCAAAAGGAGAATCAAAATTTTCATCTTTCAAGGAAGCAAAATCAATACCTGATTCTTTAATCATTTTAGCAAGCTCTCTTGTAGTAAGGACAATATCCACGTCTTTTATTCCATTAGTTTGCATTTCAGGTCTTGCAGCTTCATATTTTTTAGCAAGACATGGCATTATAGAAACTACAACAATGTTCTCAGGATTTATATTCATCTTTTCAGCAAAATATGTTTTGGCCATAGTTCCAAACATCTGTTGAGGAGACTTACAGGTTGAAGGAACGTCCATAAGATCATTAAAATCGTGTTCAAAAAAGTTTATCCATCCAGGACAACAGCTAGTTAGCATAGGAAGTCTACCATTGTTTTGCAATCTATGCATAAATTCTGTAGCTTCCTCAACTATGGTTAAATCTGCAGCAAAGTTAGTATCAAAAACTTTGTCAAATCCTAAAATTCTTAATGCAGATACTAGTTTTCCGGTGACTATAGTTCCTGCTTCAAATCCAAATTCTTCTCCTATGGTGGCTCTTACAGCAGGGGCAATCTGTGCAATAACTATCTTATCATCACTGTTTATGGCATCCCAAACTTTAGAGGTATAATCTACTTCAGTTAAAGCTCCAGTTGGACATATGGACACACATTGTCCACAAAATATACAGTTAGTTTCAGCTATAGGAAGATTAAAAGGTGAACTTATAATTGTTTTGAAACCTCTGTTTATGGCAGATAGCATATTTACTGTTTGAACTTTGCTGCACATAGTTTCACATCTTCTACATAGAATACATTTACTAGGATCTCTTGTTATAGCATAACTTGAATCATCCTTAGGGTAAGAAGATACTTCTCCAGTGTATTTTATTTCTCTAATTCCAAGTTCACAAGCTATTTTTTGAAGTTCACAATGCATATTTTTATCACATAGTAAACAATCCTGTGGATGATCTGACAGCAGCAGTTCTACTAAGTTTTACGAGCTTTTATAGCTCTTATAGAATTGGTATTTACTTTCATTCCGTTTTCTACAGGAGTGGAACAAGCAGGAGCAAGTTTTTGTCTTCCTTCTACTTCAACCATGCATACTCTACAGGAACTAGGATGGTTGATAGTTATATCATCTTGAAGTTTTATATGGCATAAAGTAGGAATCTTAATATTAAGTTTTTTGGCAGCTTCTAAAATGGTTGTGCCTTCTTCTACTTGAACTTTTCTATTATTTATATTTAAAGTAACTAAACTCAAAATAATCACCAACCTTTTACTTTTTTATAATGGCTCCAATAGGGCACATAGTTATACAAGTTCCGCATTTAATACATTTATCAGTATCAATAAAGTGCTTTTCTTTAAGCTCTCCAGATATACATAGTGCTGGACAATTTCTTGCACATTTGGTACATCCTATACATTTATCTGTAATTTCAAAGGTCAATAAAGATCTGCATACCAAAGCAGGACAGTGTTTATCTTTAACATGGGCTAGGTATTCATCTGGGAAATATCGCATGCTGCTTAAAACTGGATTTGGAGCAGTTTGTCCAAGGCCGCAAAGCGAGGTATTCTTAATGGTTTCTGCTAATTCCTTTAAAGAAAGTAAATCTTCCTCTGTACCTTCATTAGTGTATTTTTGAAAACTTAATATTCTTAAATTTAACTAATTAGTAGAATGAACGAATTTTATAAGAATACTTGGTAAAAATACTAGTATAATTCTATTAAGATTACGATAAAAACTGAGGAGGATAAAATATGCAAAAATACGTGTGTATACCATGTGGATATATATATGATCCAGAAAAGGGAGATCCAGATAACGGAATTGAACCAGGCACAGTCTTTGAAGATATTCCAGATGATTGGGTGTGTCCTATATGCGGAGTGGGAAAAGATCAATTTGAACCGATAGATGAGTAACATAAAATATCTTACTTAAGCTTTAGAAAGAAAACTATTCTCTTCTAAAGCTTATTTTTTTACTCAAATAATAGAAAAACAAAATTTATAATATGCATTAGTTGCACATCCTTTTTTTAAGAATATTATATTAATGTGTTATATGACTTTCTTAGAAGTAAAAAAACAGGGGGGCAAAGTATATGTTAGGTGAAAATCCTACTAATTCAGTAGGCAGCAACAGTGAAGTCGCTCAATGTTATTTAAGATGTGAATCGGAGATAGTAGACTCAGCTATTTTAAATGAATGTAAAAATCAATATTATATTCCTATGGGACGTACAGGTCCATTAATAGCTAAAGTTCCAGTAGTCTTATCTGAGCTAGAAGTACAAATTGATGTAGAATCAGAGATAAAGTTACAAGAAGCAGCTTTAGATATTAAAACTATAGATAAACATGTTTATCTTACTCAGTGCAAGCTTATACCTTATACAAATAAACTTTTTATAGCAGGATATGTTCAAAAAAATATACAATTTTCAACTATTAATTGTTCTAATGAAACAAGTGTAAGCGGCAATATAAAACATACTACAGTTAATATTCCATTTAAATGTGTGACAAGAATCAAATTTTCAAAAGAACCTATTTATGGAAAGGAGTATAAAGAAAGGTTAAGCTCTTTAGATAAAGATATGCTTAGTAAAAATCAACAAGAAGATTCATGGATTTACTACAGTAAACCATATGAACCAGTTTACTGTGAATTAGAGCAGGCAAGAATATTAGAAACAGATTTTTTAAATGATCAACGTCAGTATTACAATAAGGATTCTAATGAAAAAACTATTCAAGAAATAATTGAGAAAATGGTTATATATATTAGATTAAAAGTACTGCAAAATCAACAAGTATGTATTCCAGAGCCTAATGGGGATGTGCTAATAGTAGAAAGGCGTGATAAGGATAAAGATGATAGATATATAGATGATGATAAATATATAGATATAGAAGTTGGATTTGATCCTGAAAGAGGAATGATTGGAAGGGAAGTCTCTATTTATAAGCATGATGAAGAATAGCACAATTTAAAATGATGGGCATGAGAAAGTAGCAAATTTTGTATTTATGAATACTATATTATTAGGTGTGAAGCTTTAAGATTAGCCTAGCTAATTTTAAAGTTTCATATACTAAAGAGTATAAAGGGAGATGAAATAATGATTATAAATAATTCTGCAAATGATTTTCAATGTAATCAACAGGATGCATGTGAATCTGCAGTTATTAGACCAGTTACTTTATGTGAATGCGATAGTGAATGCTTTAAACCTATGGGGCATAAAGGCCCAATGGTAGTTAAAGTTCCAGTTGTGCTATCAGAATGTAAAGTGCAAATAGATGTAGAGGCAGATATTAGATTAGAGCAGCCTGCATTTGATATAAAAACAATAGATAAAAAAGTATGCTTAACTCAATGCTATCTAGTACCTCACACAAATAAATTATTCCTTAGAGGATATATTCAAAAGAATATTCAATATTCTACTGTAGGATGTGTCAGCGAAGATAGCATAAGTGGTAATGTACAACACACTACTGTTAATGTTCCTTTCCACTGCTGTACAGCTATTAAGTTGGATAGGTATCCTATATACGGAAAATCTGTAAAAGAAAGATTGACACCTATAGATGATACTATGATTTGCCCAAGTGATGAGGAAGATTCTTGGATGCACTACAATAGATATCATGAACCTGTTTTCTGTGAATTGGAATGGGTAAAAATTTTGGAATCAGATATTTATGATCGTGATAGACGTTGTGCTGAAGAATTTACAGAGCAAAATTGTTTCCGTAGATTCACTGAAAAAATGGTAGTTTATATGGGCATTAAAGTATTGCAAAATCAACAAGTATGCATTCCAAAACCAGATTATAAAGAATGCGATTATGATGAAGAAGATAAATGTGATAAATTTGACGAATATGAATATGATAAATGTATGCCAGAAAAATATTAATAAGTTTCTGTAACCGTTAAGTAAATTAATCATATAATATTAGAAGGGTTGGCACTTTTTCAAAGTCAAAGAATATACAATGATTGAAAATATTAAAAGTAGACTAGCTATCTATAAAATTGATAATAAAAGTGCTACCCTCCAAAAGTTTAAAAATTAGATACGCTAGGATAATAGAGGGGGATTTTATATTTATGAAAGTTTATTATGACTATGAAGATAAACGCGATTATGAAAAATGTGGTTGTCGTGAGGAAAAGAAATACTACAAAAAAGATTATGATAAATGCGATTATTATGACAAATCATGCTGTGATGAGCACAAGTATGAAAAATGCTATCAAAAAAATCCATGCCCTTATCCAATAATTTTTGAATGTGCTCAAGGTACAGGGGCAACAATACCAGGAACTGCTGCAGATACAGCACGTTTCGAGCCTAGATCACTAGGATGTGTTACTATTGACACAACTTGTTTAAAAAATCCAGTAGTATTATTCAATTTCAGTGCTATTATAAGGCATATAAATCTTGATAATGTAGCTGTTCCAACTAGATTAACTTTTGCATTATTCAAACAATGTGAAAACGGCGATGAAATACAATGTGGAACTTGGGACTATGTAATCGACTTTAATGATACTCGTGAACAGATTACTAATTCCTATAGTTTTAGCCACTGCGAATGTAATAGCTGCCCAGGATGCTGCACTTACACGGTCAAGATAATTGCAGCCGTAAATGTAGATGTTGATAATATTCTTGATGTAAGCAATTCAACTCTTTCAGTTTTTGCTAAATCAGCTTGTTAAGTAATGTGAATTTTCTTCTGCGTTAGAAATTATATTCTAACGGAAGTTGAAATATAAGGAAACCTCTATTATGAGGTTTCCTTGAAATTTATAGCACCAATAATGGGGAGGATATTATATGTCAAAAAAACACAAACATAATCATAATGACTATGATGATAAAGTGTATGAAATGGAAAGTTTGACATCAGAGCAGAAATTAGCTGCAGTTATTATAATTTTAAAAGCATTAATTGAAAAAATCAAAGAAAACAGCATGAAAATAAAAGAAGTTCCAATGGATGGTATAGATTTAAAGAAGGAATATAATACATCAGATACATATGAAAATAATGAAGAGTCTCATGATGTAGAAGTCATAGAACAAATAGATGAAACAAACTCTATAAATAACTCAAATAAACTTTATGATATTGAAAATGCTGTAGAAGAAGATAACAAAAATGATCTAGAAGATATGGCTTATGAAATCATACCAAGTTCAAAGGTTATATCTTGTGAAAGCACTACCATTGAGCTAGCCAAGAGCCAGACACTAAATAGTAATTTATCATTTAAATCGGCAGTAGCTAAAGTACCTATTATTTTGTCAGAATTTGAGATACAGATTTTTATAGAAGCACTTATAAAGTTTCCAGAACCTGTTTTTCAGGTAAAATCCTTAGAAAAAAATGTTTTTTTAAGTAAATGTGATTTAATTCCAAGTACAGACAAATTATTTATAGAAGGTTTTTTAAAGGAAGATATAGAATATGCTACTGCAAGTAATATTAGAACACACACAATTAGTGGAGATGTAAAAAAAGCTACTTTCAATATTCCTTTACAATGTTCCACAAGGGTTTCTTTTGCAGTTCCACCAATACTGCGAGAAAATCTTTCAATGATAGAATTAGAAGTTATCAATTCTGGCAAAAGTAGTGCAAATATAGTTGAAAAAGATTATGGATATTTTGAATTTTTTAATGAAAAAATTTATTGCAAATTAAACGAAATAAAAATAATGGAAACAAACATAAAAGAAAGTGTAAGTATTTTACAGGATACATTAGAAGGCGCTGAAATTTTTAAAGATATGCGTAAAAAAGCAATATTATCTTTAAAACTTAGCTTAATTCAGAATCAAGAAGTATTTAATGAGTAACAAAGGGCATTTAAACTAGAGTTAAAACAATATTAGAAGTTAAGGGGTTTAGAACAAATAAAAATCTAAACTTCCTAAACTTCTAATTTTTTAATATAAAGACTCTAAAAATATAGTTAAATGGAGTAAATCTAAAGAAGCTTTATATCCTATATATATTATAATAGCTTCTATTATGATTATAAAAATTAATAAAAACAGTAGTTTAAAAAATAGAGAAGAAAATTTATTTTTTAACATAAAGGTCTCCTAAAAATTACTATATATTATTTTATGCTAAAAAGGTAAGTTGTATATATTAAGTAAGTGACATATATTCCAAAATAAGGTATAATAGAATAAATTAGGTAAGCGAGGTGATAAATATGACACAATACGAAAAATCCAACATAGTACTTATGGTTCAAAGTGCTCATGTAGTATTTTGTTATTATAATATTTCTCCTATGACTATAAAAGAATTCGAGGATATTTATGGACAAGACTCTTGGAGGAATTCTAAGCCTATCTTAAAGGTTTATGAAGTAAAAGATGGAATTACAAAAGAGATAGAAACAATACATTTGGATAGTTTTGCAGATAATTGGTACATTAATTTAAAAGAATCTAATTTAAATGTATTTGTAAAGCTTGGAAGGCTTTTGCCTACAGGAAAACTTGTATTTATCGCTGCTTCAAATAATGTAACTACTCCAAGGGATACAGAATCAGAAAATATAGAGGTGCATTATATAAATATAAGGGGGAATAGACTTGACTAAAGGATATGTTTCGCTAGTACTTCACAGCCACATGCCATTTATAAGACATAAAGAAGTGAATGATGCTCTTGAAGAAAGATGGTTATTCGAGGCTATGAGTGAATGCTATATACCATTAATTGAAGTATACGATGGTTTAATAAAAGATAATATAAAATTTAAAATTACTATGTCCATAACACCGCCTCTTATGTCTATGCTAGAGGATGAATATTTAAACAATAGATATCTACAATATTTAAAAAAGTCCATAGAGCTATCAGAAAAGGAGATTGTTCGGACGAAGGAGGATAAGGAATTACAGAAACTAGCTATTTTTTATAATAATAGGTTTAAAAAGATATTATCTATATATAAGTCTTATGACTATAGACTTATGAATGCATTTAAAAAATTTGATAAACTTGGATGCTTAGAAATAATAACTTGTTCAGCTACTCATGCTCTTCTTCCTCTTATAAGTATAAATCCAGAGGCTGTAAGAGCTCAAATTGCTACGGCTGTGAAATCTTATACAGATTGTATAGGACATGAACCAAAAGGCATATGGCTTCCAGAATGTGCTTATGATTATTTTTTAGATGATATATTAAAAGAATATGGAATAGAGTATTTTATTTCTGAAAGTAAAGCTGTATTACATGCTGAACCTAGGCCTAGATATGGAACTTATGCTCCTATTGCTACTTCTAATGGAATATGTACCTTTGGTAGAGATATGGAATCATCAAGGCAGGTTTGGAGCAGTTTCATGGGATATCCAGGAGATTTTAATTATAGAGAGTTTTATAGGGATTTAGGATATGATGCACCTATGGAATATATAGCTCCATACATAAATAAATCAGGAATAAGAGTTGATACTGGAATAAAATATTATAAAATAACTGGAAAGACAGATTTTAAAGAGTACTATAACAGAGAAAATGCTATAAAAAAGGTTAAAGAGCACGCGGCTCATTTTGCAGAAGAAAGGAACTATCAAATAGTCTCTTTACATCAGGACATGGGGGTTAAACCTATAATAGTTTGTCCTTATGATACAGAATTATACGGGCATTGGTGGTTTGAAGGACCAGATTTTATAAATGAATTTATAAGAAAAAGTTCAGAAGATTGGATATATTATGAGCTCACTACTCCAGGAGAATATTTAGAAAAGTATCCCGTGGTTCAATGCTGCAGACCATGCCCATCAAGTTGGGGAGAAAATAGCGATTATTCAGTATGGCTAAATCCATCAAATCACTGGGTATATAGGGATCTTCATAAATGTGAGCAAAAAATGATAAGACTTTCAAATACTTATTCAAATCCAAGAGAGCTTGAAGAAAGCGCTTTAAATCAAGCTGCAAGGGAACTTATGTTAGCGGAAGCTTCTGATTGGCCTTTTATAATAAAGAATAATACCACTGTAGAATATGCAGTGAAAAGAATAAATACTCATGTAGATAGGTTTAACAAATTATATGAACAGATAACGAAAGACTCAATAGATGAAAGGTGGCTTTCTAGCATAGAAGAATTAGATAATATCTTTCCTAACATGGACTACAGAATATATATGTCTAGGTAAATTGCGAAGCATCCTTTCGCAATTTTTCTTTTTATTTTATTAAATATAAACTATAATAGTTTTTATAGAATACATATTAGATTAAATATATCATTTAGATTAAAACTGGTTGAAAAGGAGAGCATATGAACAGAGGAATTTTTGATTTAAAAACATATATTTTAGATAATGGACTTAAATTAGTAACAATAAAAAAGGATACCCAGCTAGCAGCTATTCATGTAGGAGTTAAGATAGGATCAATATATGAAAAAAAGGAAGAAAAAGGTATAGCACATTTTGTTGAACACATGATGTTCAAAGGAACCAAAAATAGGGATAATGAAGAATTGAATGAAGAGTTGGAACAAAGAGCAGGGGAGTATAATGCTTATACGGATTATGATTGCACAGTATACAGTATAACTGCTTTAAATGATGAGGTAGAGGAATCTTTAAAGCTGCTTTCTGACATGCTCATAAATTCAACTTTTCCAGAGGAAGAGATAGAAAAGGAAAGAGGAGTAATTTTAGCAGAAATAAGAACAGGTAAAGATGATATTGAAGATTATAGCTATAGGAAGACTATGGAGAATGCTTTTAAAAATAGTTCTATAAAGATAGATACAATTGGAAAGGAAAGTACAGTTAAATCTTTTACAAGGGAGCGGTTGTTTAATTTTTATAAAACTTATTATGTACCTAATAATACATATATAAGCATAGTTTCTCCACAGGAACATGATGATATATTTAACCTAGTTAATAAATATTTTTCTCATTGGAAAAGAGGAGAATTTGTTAGAGAGAATGTAATAGTAGAGGATAATATACCTACAAAAATTGTTTCGTATAAAAAGGATATTGAGCAGAGCACTATAGTGTATTTATATACTTTTCATAATTTAAGTAAGCAGGAGGAACTTGCTCTTAGAATACTTAATTATAAGTTGGGGGAAAGTGCTAACTCCATATTATTTAGAAAGTTAAGAGAAGAAAGAGGACTAGCTTATGATATTTATTCTGATTTAAATACTACAAAATCTGTAAAACTTATGAGCATATATACTGCTGTCAATGAAGAAGATGTAAAAGAGGCTCTAAAAATAATAAACAATATTATATATGATATAAATAATGAGATAATAGTTTTAGATAATAATAATATAAATCTAATGAAAAAGGTTTTAAAAACGGCAGTAGCAGGAACATTGGAAGATTCTACTCAGCTTTCAAACTATATACTTCATCAGATCATAGATGAAGAAGATGTATATGAATTTGTAGATGATATAAACAATATGGAAAAGATAAAAAGTGAAGATATATATAAAGTAGCAAGAAAGGTTTTAAAGAATCCAACAGTACACATATTACTTCGAGAAAAGAGTGGTAGGTAGTGGAAAAGACTATAAGTAGGATAGAAGTACAAAAAAAAGATAAAAGTAGAGTTAATATATTTATAGATGAAGAATTTGCATTTGCATGTAGTGCAGACTTGGTTTATTATTATAGTTTGGAAAAGGGGAAAAAAATAGATTTAGGCTTGTTACAAGACATAGTTGAAGAAGATAATTATCTAAAAGGTAAAAATTATGCTCTTAAGATAATTGAAAGAAGCTATAAAAGTGAAAAAGAGATAGAAGATAAGCTTTTTAATAAAGGGTACGGAGAAAAAGCCGTTACTAGAATAATAGCTTTCCTTAAAAAATATAATTTCATAAATGATGAAAAATATGCAGAAACATTTATAAAAGAAAAGCTTTCTTGTAATGGGAAAAATAAAATAAAATATCTTCTTTTAAAAAAAGGTATAAGTGAAGATATTATACAAAATAAACTTAACAGCATTAAAGAAGATGATGAAAAGGCCTGTGCTTTTAAATTAGCAGAGAAAAAGTATGTTTTTTTAATTAAATCGGAAAGTAATTTAGAAAAAATATATAAGAAATTGGGACATTATTTAGTAAGTAGGGGTTATGATTTTGACGTAGTAAAAAGCACATTAGACAAAGTAATAAAAAGAGAGGATTTATTTTTACATAATTTAGAGCAAGAAGATTGCTCAAAAGAGGAAGACGACTTAGAAGTGCTTAAAACTTTAGCGGAAAAAAGGTATAATATACTAATTAAATCAGAAAGAGATTCTGAAAAGCTCTATAGAAAGCTAAGCCAGTATCTCATTAGAAGAGGATATAAATGGGAGTATATTAAAAAAGTATTAAAGGAAATATGGAGCAATGAATAAGATAATGGAAGTTATAGTACAAAATCCGATAGATATAGGATTGATAATAATTTTTTTATATCCTATCGTAAAGGGGTTTTTATTTAAATTTTCATCAAAAAATTTAAAAAATGATATAGAGGATGCATCAAGCTATAGTGCTTTTATAATAGGTTCTATATCAGGAGTATCTCTATCTAAAGGAATATTTATTAATCGGAATAGGGAAGTATATAAAAAAATATATCACTGTATTCCAGATAGTATTATATCTTTGATACAGAATAGACCTATGTTTATTTATATAGTAATTATGCCTATTACTATATTTATAATATATAAAATAGTAGAAATAACTATAGGAATTGTAAATAGGATTACTATATATCCCCTATTAGATAGAATTGAAACTTGGATGAGAGAGAAAAGCAGTTGCACAAAGAGAATTCTAGGGTCTTTATTTCAATTTCCTAAAGCAGTATGTTATGTATTACTTAGCACCTTTGTATTAAATTTACTTACAATGGCAGACATAAGTGAGGATTATAATAAAAGTTTACAAAGATCAATGGTATATGAATTTTTGAGCAACGAAATAGTAAGTCCTATAACAAATTCCAATTTTGCAAAGCAACTTCCTAATATAATTAATGATTCTTTTAAGATAGTAGTAAAGAATGATTTAGAAAAACAAGCCAATAATTCAAGTGGTACTATTGTCTATTATAACGGCATAACTCTAGAAGAGGGGCTTAAATCAAATGAAGAAATAGATAATTTTGCTAGAAATCTGGTAAAAGATAAAAAGACAACTAGAGCAAAGGCGAAGGCCATTTATGAATGGATTGGCAAGAATGTTGAATATGATTATGATAAAGTAGAAAAAATACTAAATAATGATTTTAGCATAAAATCTGGAGCTATTAATACTTACTATACAAGAAAAGGGATTTGCTTTGATTACGCATGCCTTTATTCTGTCATGGCAAAGGCAAATGGAATTAAAGTAAGAATTATTACAGGAGAAGGTTTTAACGGTACATCTTGGGTTAGTCATGCATGGAATCAAGTTTACATTGAAGAAGAGGAACGTTGGATAAATGTAGATACTACTTTTTATAAAGGTGGAAATTATTTTGATAGTACTATATTTAAACTTGACCATAGAAATGAGAAAATAGCAGCTTAATTTTTAATAAGGAGGTTTTGGCTTAGGCAAAGCCTTCTTATTAAAATTGTTAAAGGATAAGTATTAAAATTACAGAGATTTCGCATCTAATTTCCAGTAAAGCTTTTTTCTTTATAGGAAATTAGATTTTTTCTATTTTATTGAAATTTTGGAAGGGAAAAAGGCCGTAGGCCATGTATATAGATACACCTTCCCCCTC
>NZ_PVXN01000064.1 GCF_002995795.1 Clostridium thermopalmarium DSM 5974 | reverse complement strand
TTATGTCACCGAATGAATTTTATAACCTTCATTTTGGAGAAAGTCTAACTAATATTGAAATAAGGGTGTAATTCTGACAAAACTAAAGAATTTATTAGGTTTTGTCCAAAACGAAGGGGTTAATCCGATTCCAACTAATTCAAGTCCAATTGCAAGTCCAATTCATAAACCAGAAACGAAATCAGGCAGTTCTATCATATACTTTAATAATAATGTTACAGCAATATAATTAAACCTGTTCCAAGAATTAAATTTTGGCGTTTCATATTGCTTATTCCTCCATTATAAATTAACAAATTTGTCTTATAATAATACTATTATATATACATTTTTTGGCCTTTACTATCCCTCAAACAAATGCTGCTTACTTTCCTTTTGACAGCGTCAAAACAACTATTTCGGGATGATTGAAAAGCCTTTGGAAAATAATGCTGTTTCCAAGTCCCCTGCTTACAATCATAGTGCAGTTCCCTCTTTTGTATTCTCCTGATGTATATTCTGGGAAAAATCCCTGATTCGGCGCAATTAATCCTCCTATAAATGGAAGTCTTACCTGTCCGCCGTGAGCATGTCCAGATAAAACTAAATCGAATCCATACTCACTATATAATGGAAGCATCTCGGGTCTATGGGCTAAAAGAATCTTGAATACATCGTTTTCTTTTATTTCCTTTAGCGCTTGCTTAATTTCATTTTCAACTACTTTTGTTTCCTCATATATTGCTTGAGTTGACACAGGGTCATCTATTCCCGTAATATAAATCCCATCTTTATCTTTGCCTATTCTATCACAGGTATTTCGTAAAACATGAATCCCATTTTCTTTTAGGACTTTTTCCAGAGCATCAAAGTTTCCTGACCACCTTTCATGATTTCCTGTCACAAAATAGGTCGGGGCAATTTTTACAATCTGTCTTATCAGTTCCAAACTAACCTCTGCGTCAAAATGCCTGCTGTCAATCAAATCCCCTGTAAACACAATTAAGTCTGGTTGTGCATCTTCAATTTTCTTAACAAGGTTCTTCTGCCCTTTACCAAACTCCTTGCTGTGCAAATCTGACAAATGAACTATTTTGCATCCATCAAAAGCATCAGGCAATTTAGGAGATTTAACAGTGATTTTTGTAATAGTTATGAAATTGTTTTCAAAATGCAAAAATACCCATGTGCAAATACATATAATAATAATAAAAAACAAGACTTTTTTTCTCTTCATAAAATCTATCTTCCTTGTTATTTGTTATTATCCTTTTAGCAAACTGTTTTTTAGTACAAATCTATATTCAAAATACAATTTTGGTTCAGCGTTAACATATTTTCCTTTAGCCCTGGTTAATTTAACACCTTTTTATCCTGTTTAAAGTAAACAGCACCTTTAGGACAACTTTTCACACATTCCATGCATAAAATGCACTCTGTTCCATTTTCCCTGCTTCTTTTGCTGTCTAAGATATCCACCATACCTTGACTCTAATTTTTCTTCTTTAATATACTAATTCAATTTTTTATTTTTTCCAGCCAGCAAGTTTTAAAAGCCAAAACATCATCATAAAATTCCGTTTTAAATATCAAAATACTTACTGCTGTGATAATTATGGCTGGGACAACTAAATATAAAGCACCGCCAAAAGAATCCAGGACATTTAACACACGCAGTAATCCCAAAACCAAATAAGCAGGCAGTAAACCAAAGATAAAAATATAAACTCCTGAAAGTAAAAACATTGTTATTATAAATGCTATCCTGTTGCCTTTACAGTACAAAAATATGTTAAATAGAATTATTCCGCTAATAAATGTTTTTCTCGTTAATCCTTTGATACCGTTATATACTAAACTTAAAGCAATATCTGTAAGTAAAAGAAAAATTAAAATAATTATACCTGCATTTACTATTTTCCTGCCCCTGCTAACCTGTTTACTGCTAAAAAGCAAAATTATCTACCCCTTCTAATAAATTGAATTGGAGAATCACTTAATCCAATATCATCATTTGTAATCAATAAATCTTAAAAAACTTCCAGCATTTTATTATTTGACATTTAACGATAAATAAAATGCTTTCAATTCATCCTTGATATCCTGTGATAAATAATGCCATCTTATATTTCGTATAGCACCTTCAAAGGCATACAACCTGTTTATGCAAGCATTACTATCAATAGTTCTAATCCGCAGAAATGCTTCTTTACTTCCTAATTCTATTAACTGTCCAGGCGTTTCCACTCCTGCTTTTTTTAATTGCTTTTCTAATTCTTTGCCTATATTCGGCATATCGCTTAATTTAATCATTTCGCCTATCTCCTTTACTGAAATGCATTTTAAACATAACTTTATATTTTATAGAAAACCTTTTTTATTGCTTATTTATAAGTTCTTTCAATTTAGTTCTTCCTTATCTTGTGGCGGCATAAAATTTTACATTGATATTAACTATTTGCATTTTCTGAATACTTACTATTTGCTGTGAGCCAAAATCATGAGGAAATGAACTTTCTCATAAATATAGACTCCTATCGTTACAGATATGATGTCTGCCATAGTTCTTATGACTAAATCAGCAATATCTGATTCGAACACCAAAGTAATGAAAAAATTGAAAAGAAAAAGGTTAATTCCGAAGACTATAATGCCAAAAAATAGTGATTTCACCATCGGAGATTCTATCTTAATGCCTTGTCCAAGAAATAAATACAAAACCCCTATCCAGATACCTGATGCAACTGCCCATATCATTGTTCCTAACGGATTGGCAGTAAAAGAGGAATAAATATGAACTATACTATAACAAAATACTCTCAGTACCAGGAAACATACAGGTATTGCCATTAACGGTACAATGTTAAGATTAATGTATACTTTCCCTGACAATTGAGAATCTACAGCAACGAATTTTCCTAACAGCAATCCTAAAAATACAAGTGATATTCCATCCACTATTGGATAAGCAAAAAGTTCGGTCAGTGATGTGCTTGAAACGTGAGGTAAAGGCTCAAATAAGTATATACACCACATCATGCAGAATAAAAAACCGAACATTAAACCTTTTTTAATCTTTGTTCCTGGTAGACGACCCTGTATTATAACGAATACTACCGCTAATAAAAAATAGGTTATTAGTGCATAAATCGTAAAAGAGGGGATTAATAATCCTGCTTTGACGATTGCACTCGGAGGAAAAGGATTACTACCGCTTGAAGGGATAAAAGCCTGCAGTATTAATCTAAATATTGTTGCTGATAATGCTACTAAAAATAGCGTCAACCATTTTTTCTTGTTAATTTCAAAAAGCATTGATTTCATAGAGTTTGACCTCCAGTTTAAATTTTAAATCTATTACGAGGTAATAACTTTTTTTCATCTTATCCATATTAAAATTATATCATAGAGTTTGAAGCATCTTCCATCCGCTGCTTATAAAATAGATTGAAAATGCTGTAATAAATATACCTAACAACAAAATAATCCAGCGATACACTACATCACTTATCAGTTTCTTGCCTCTGGAAAATGCCGTGGAAATTGCTGAATACCATACAAAGTCGGATAAAACATGTCCGATGAAAAAGAAAAATACACCAATTAAACCTGAAGTATAAGACTGGCGTATTGATTCCATCCCCGTTGACGCCCACCAGAGAATGAAGTAGGGATTAGTAGCGCTTACAAGTGCTCCCGCCAATACAAGATTTCTCATGCCTGCACTATTCCCTGCTCCTTGATTCTCTAAAGAAACCGACTTATTTATACTGGACTTTATCATTCCATACCCCATCCATGCAAGAAAAGCACCACCAAATAATCCGATAAATCCTGCAACTGTCGGATTAGAGAAGAAATCTTTAAGCCCGAATGTCATGATGATAATTAATATAAGTTCCAGGATTCCGTGTCCTAATACTGTCAAAGGTCCTGCTGTCCACCCTTTTTTAAGACTGCCGTCAATCGTGACCCCCAGCATAGGCCCAGGCATCATTGCTCCTGAAAAGCCTATTAAAAAAGCACTAACAAAAATTCCCCACAAAACCATGTTAATTAACCCCTCATATTATCAAAATACTTTACTATCAAAATCGGCTCTATTTTTAGTATCCATGCACATAAATATAATAACAATAAATTTCAATTTAATTAATTTTTATTTTAATAAAATCTTACCGTTTATGAAAGCACTAACAGCATCATTCTCTTTAAAGAACTAACTTTATTCTTATAGAGCCAACTTTATTATTATAGAATCGACTTTATTATTATAGAACTAACTTTATTATCACAGAGCATACTTTATTATTTTATATACAGCCCCTTATTCCTTATCCTAAAAATCCTTACCCCTAACTATGTATATTTAAAATAAACTCCGCTCCAGCCCCCACACCCTCAACCCCTTATCCCTTCTCACCTTAACCCTATTCTCCAAATCTCTTCCAGATAATAAAGTCCGCTCTAAAATTCAATATTTTCATTCCATTTAATAACATTTCTTCCTTAATTCTTGTAGTAATTTTTAAAATAAAGTCGGTTCCGAATAGGGATAAGGTGCAAGGGAAAAGGTATAAGGTTGCATTTTCTCATTCGCTTTTTCTAATGCTTTTTATCAATCCTGGTATCAATATTTAAATCAATATAGTACTCTCAATCTCTTTAAAATCAATGCCTTTAGCCGTATTCCTTAATCCTAACATACACCTTATCCCTCTCCCCCTAAAAATCAAAAATCCCGCAGCAAATGAAGATTTCTCCTGCATCTGCTACGGGATTTTGGAACGAACTTTATTTTTATAGAGCGAACTTTATTATCATGGAGTGGAGTTTATTTTAGTTATATAATAGATTACTTTTGCCATACTAATAAATATCTCCAAAAAAGTTTTCGCTTAATTTTTGCTGTGGGTATATATCTATTTGCTAATGACCTTATTTCATCCATGGTCATATATGTATCATGTTTACCATGCCTTTCCCAAACTTCTTTTGCATGTTCATCATCTTTTTTAAGTCTGCCATTTTTTATCAAGTTCATTACTAT
>NZ_PVXN01000063.1 GCF_002995795.1 Clostridium thermopalmarium DSM 5974 | reverse complement strand
TCTTTAAATTTTTTTGATTTTGTTGTAAACTATTCATAGAAATCACCCTTTTGTGTTTTGTTTTTTTTTCAATTATATTTTAACACTAAAAAGGGATGATTTCTTTTAATTTTTTTGAACAAAAAATTCTTTAATTTCAATGCCTTTCGGCATTACTTGCCGAATCCAAGTTTATAATATCTCAAGAAACTCATATGCTAAAAATTATTAACGAAGCAATAACCTATTCAAACAGCTTAATGGTTAAAGAATTAATTCAGTTTATATATAATAAATCACAAGAATGTATGCCATTGGATAATATTTACATATATCTAAAAGTTTCATGACAAATTTTAGAAATGGCAACTCAAAATTTAAAATTGCCTATCTAAAGTTAATTATATATTTCTTTCTCTTTATATCTTAGTATTTTTTTTGTAATTTGTTTTAGTATAAATCCAGCAACATTAAATATTAATATAAAATTATTACTTATAATATCTTTTAATAAATGCCAATCAATTTTTTTATTAACACGATACTTTAATTTAAACTTTTTAAGATACAAATATGCTAACATTCTTTTATCTTTAAACTCTTTAATATATTTATTAACTAAATTTTGCTCTGCCTCTAACATTGTTAATCTTTCTTTACTTGTATTATTATTATGAACTCTTATAAAACTTAAAAATTCATTTATGTGTCCTATTTTTACATTATATTTTGTTATAAGTCTAATCCAATAATCCCAATCTTCCATATGACTATACTGTTCATCAAACTTCACTTTAAACTCACTTTTGAAGATTGGTGCATGTATAGGCAAAAAATTGCCTTGTATTAATTTATATAAAAAATTTTTTGATCTTACTTTTTTTAGAAGTTTATGAATTTGTACATTATCCTTAATATATATTGCTCCACAATATACTAACCCTATGTCCTTATTTTTATTAAATAATTTTATTTGCTTTTCTATTTTTTTATGATGTATATAATCATCTGCGTCTAAAAATTGAATGAATTCTCCACTTGCTTTTTCTAATCCTAAATTCCTAGCTGCTGACCTACCTCTATTTTGTTGATAAAAATACTTAATCTTACCTTCTTCAATATAATTTTTTAGTAAATATTTAGTATTATCTGTTGATCCATCATCAATAACAATTATTTCAATATTTTTATAAGTTTGATTTAAGCAAGACTCTATTGCTTCTAATAAATACTTACCAGAATTATAAGTAGGAATTATTATAGATACCATTTTCTTTTGTTCCTGCATTTTTTAGCCTCCATTTAGAAATATAAAACTTACTTTAAGTTTTTTAAAAGAACATAAGTATTTAATGCCTCTTTCCAACTTGGCATAAAATTAAAACCTCTATTTAAAATCTCTCTTTTACTCATCCTCGAATTTCTTGGCCTCTTTGCCTTTGTTGGGTATTCTTCACTCTTTATTGGTATCACCTTTACATCCATACCATCTATTTTAAATATCTCACAAGCAAATTCATACCAGCTACAGTACCCTTCATTGGTTGCGTGATATATTCCGTATTTTTCTGTTTGAATCATATCGCATAGAAGTTTTGCTAAATCAAATGTATATGTTGGCGAACCTATCTGGTCGCAAACCACCTTTATTTCCTTTCTTTCTTGTCCTAATCTTAACATTGTTTTAACAAAGTTGTTACCGTTTTTACCAAATACCCAAGATATTCTTACTACAAAGTACTTCTCTAAGTTGTTTTTAACTTCCTCTTCTCCTAGATATTTTGTGTATCCATAGTAGTTTACTGGATTAGGAGTATCAGTAACTTCGTATGGTTCTTCCTTTTCTCCATCAAACACATAATCTGTACTTATATAAACCATCTTAGCATCTAATTCTTTACATGCTTCAACAATGTTTTTTGTTCCTAAAACATTTACAGCATAGCAGAAATCTCTTTCATCCTCTGCTTTATCTACTGCTGTATAAGCTGCACAATGAATTACAACGTCTGGCTTGTAATTCATTATATATTCCTTTGTTTGTTTTTCATCTGTTAGATCAAAATTATCTCTATCTACACCAATGTGTTCTATATTTAATTCCTTTAATCTTTCAACAACATCATATCCAAGCTGTCCCTTTGCTCCTGTAACTAAAACCTTCATCTTATACACCTCATCTATTTCCATACATCTTTTCGTAATAATTTTTATATTCACCACTTATTATTTCTTTCCACCATTCTTTATTTTCTAAATACCACTTTATTGTTTTCTTTATTCCTTCTTCAAATCTTGTTGTTGGTTGCCAACCAAGCTCATTTGATATCTTTGTTGGGTCTATTGCATATCTTAGGTCGTGTCCTGGTCTATCTTTTACATATGTTATTAAATCTTCTGATTTTCCAAGTTCCTTTAATATTGTTTTTACTACCTCTAAATTAGTTTTTTCATTATGTCCACCTATGTTATATACTTCTCCAACTCTTCCATTGTGAATTATTAAATCAATTGCAAAGCAGTGGTCCTCCACATAAAGCCAGTCTCTAACATTGCTTCCATCGCCATATACAGGTAGCTTTTCATCATTTAATGCTCTAATAATCATAAGTGGTATTAGTTTTTCTGGGAAATGATATGGTCCATAATTATTTGAACATCTTGATATTGTAACAGGTAATTTATATGTTCTATAGTATGCTAAAACTAAAAGGTCTGCTGCTGCCTTTGAAGCTGAATAAGGTGATGATGTATGTAATGGTGTTTCTTCTGTAAAGAAAAGATCAGGTCTATCAATTGGTAAATCGCCATACACCTCATCTGTAGATACTTGATGATATCTTTTAACTCCGTACTTTCTTGATGCATCCATCAAGACCTGTGTTCCTATTACATTTGTCTTTAAAAATATTCCTGGATCTTCTATTGATCTATCAACGTGCGATTCTGCCGCAAAATTTACAACTATATCAAACTTTTCTTCTTCAAATAGATTGAATACAAATTCTCTATCAGAAATATCGCCCTTTACAAATCTAAAATTAGGGTTTTCCATTGCCTTTTTTAAGGTTGATAAGTTTCCTGCATAGGTTAGTTTATCTAAGCAAACTATTCTATAATCACAATATTTATTTAGCATATAATAAACAAAATTACTACCTATAAATCCTGCTCCACCTGTAACTAATATGTTCATCTTTTATCCTCCATTTCGTATATAAAGTTACAATCACTATCCTTTAATAGAGGTGCATTTTTATCCTTATCGGATAATATTGGGTTTTCTATTCCCCAATCTATACCTATTTCAGGGTCATCAAACCTTATACTTCTGTCGTGTTCCTTGGAATAGTATTCATCTACTTTGTATTGGACTTCTACATCATCTGTTAGTGTAACAAAACCGTGTGCAAAACCCTTTGGTATTAATAATTGCCTTTTATTTTCTTGTGAAAGTTCAACAGCTATCCACTTTTTATATGTTGGTGAACCCTTTCTAATATCTACTGCTACATCAAGTATTTTCCCTCTTGTGCATCTAACTAATTTTGTTTGAGCCATTGGATTATTTTGAAAATGTAATCCTCTTAATGTTCCTTTTATGGCAGAATATGAGTGATTATCTTGGACAAAGTTTATATTCAATCCTTGTTCTTTAAAAACCTTATCTGAAAAACTCTCCATAAACCATCCACGGTTATCACCAAACACTTTAGGTTCTAATATTAATACTCCCTCAAGTTCAGTCTTTATTATATTCAAACTACTCCCCCCTAATATCTTATCTTTCCTTCTGCTACTTTTCTTAGATGTTTACCATAAACAGATTTTCCATACTTTGCAGCTGATTCTAATAGCTTGTCCTTTGAAATCCATCCATTAATATATGCAATCTCCTCTGGTGCTGAAATCACTATTCCTTGCCTTTTTTGAATTGTCTTTACAAACTCAGCAGCCTCTATTAATGAATCCATCGTTCCTGTATCTAGCCAAGCATAACCACGACCAAGAAGCTTAACATCAAGTTTACCCATCTCTAAATAGATTCTATTTAAATCTGTTATTTCTAGTTCTCCTCTTGCACTTGGCTTTAAAGATTTTGCATATTTTGCAACATCTTTATCGTAGAAATATAGGCCTGTTACTGCATAGTTTGATTTTGGATTAACTGGTTTTTCTTCTAGTGATATTGCTCTTCCTTCATTGTCAAATTCAACAACTCCAAATCTTTCTGGGTCATCCACATAATAACCAAACACAGTTGCTCTACCTTTATTATTTGCCGCTTCCTTTAAAAGAGTTGTTAAGCTGTGTCCAAAGAAAATATTATCCCCAAGAATCATAGCACATTCATCATCGCCAATAAAGTCTTCTCCAATTATAAAGGCTTGAGCTAGTCCATCTGGTGAAGGCTGCTCTGCATAGCTTAAATTAATACCAAATTGACTTCCATCACCTAATAACTTTTTAAAGTTTGGCAAATCATGTGGTGTTGAAATTATTAGGATGTCTTTTATACCTGCAAGCATTAGTGTTGATAGGGGATAATATATCATTGGTTTGTCGTAAATAGGTAACAGTTGTTTACTTGTTACAAGTGTAAGTGGGTATAGGCGTGTGCCTGAACCACCAGCAAGGATGATGCCTTTTCTTACATTTGACATTTTTTCTCCCTCTCTTATATAATCATAAAATTATACTTTTCAGATTCATAATTTTTCATATATTTTAATAATATTTTTGTAGACTCTAATCTAGTTTTATATCTAAATCTCCTACTTTTACTACTACTTTTGAACATAGTTTTTGTTGAACCATATTCTCTATGAATTATTTTAATTTCTGGAGAATAGAGTGTCATTAAATTTTCTCTCATAAGAGTATAATATAAAATATGCTCCTCCATATCTAAAAAAGTTTTATCATACAACCCATCAAATTTTTTTAAATATAAAGGTGAAAAAATTAAACATGCCCCATGTAATTGAACATTTACTAATTCTTTATCATAAAAAATTAAATCTTTTTTAAATTTTTTTTTAATCATTCCATATATATATGATGCAAATCCATCTAAATTTAAATAACTCAAAACAATCTTAAATTTTAATTTATTCATATATCTAATCAAACTTTCTTCCTTTAATAAAGATAAACTTTGTGGATTTTGATGCTTACCGTCTAATCCAATTATATCTGGTCCCATTAAATAAAATTTATTAATTTCGTAAATATTGATGATATTTTTTAAAGTGTCTTTTTGTTCTATAATAGTATCATTATTCAATAAAATAATAAAATCTGACTTTAAAATATATTTTGCATATTTATATCCTATATTATTTCCTTTTGCAAAACCAAGATTTTTTTCATTTCTTAAAAAATAAATTTTTTTATTATTTTTATATTTTTCATTTAATCTATCAAATGAATCATTTGTTGAAGCATTATCTACAACTACTATATAATAATTATCATAAAATAAATTTTTTAATATAGAATTTATACAATCATTGGTATAGTCATAAGATAAATAATGCAAAATGACAAAAGAGAATTTATACATCAAAATTTACCTCCCAAAAACTTAGTATTAAACTTGGATTCGGCAAGTGAATTTTAAAAAAGTTTCCACTTGCCATTTTTATTTTCTTTATGAATAAAATTACATTTGGTATGATATTTTAGACCGTCAGGTCTGTTTTTGAGTATACTTAATAAACCAAAAAATATTTGGATTTTTAAGGTAATTTATTATTTTTATTTTACTATTAAGTGTATACTGCTATCATTTTTATTAAAAGGTACAATTCATTGCATTTATGATTTACTAAACTATTTTCGCTAAAGGCATAGCCTTGTTTTATTTCATCTATGTTATTTTCAACATCACATCGTTGATTATAATCTTGAAATATTTCTTCAGGTGTTAAATAATCTATATTTGTTACTATTGCTTGATATTTATATTTACATTCTTCGAACATTAACTGATTCATATTTTTTGGAATAATTTTTTCTCTTATAATCACAAATCTTCTTGCTCTTTGCCATTTAGGCAATGGAACTGTATTCTGTAACAGATAAAGTAGAACTTATATCGTGCCATATATAATCCTTTGAATTATTATTTATAAAATCTATTATCATTTTAACAGTAGAATACATTTTACATTTAACAACATATTCTATTCCATTA
>NZ_PVXN01000062.1 GCF_002995795.1 Clostridium thermopalmarium DSM 5974 | reverse complement strand
GTTATAGCTGCAACTGCTGCAACTATTCCTACAGGAAGACCTATGCTCATTGATAATTTAAATCCTTCTGGTGCTATTAATATATAAGTTGTACATACAGCTGTCATAAAGGTAGCTGGTATAGTCGCCATCCAATGGCTCTTCTTTGTGTGTACTAAATACATTGCTGATGTCCAAAGAACTATTGTTGCTAATGTTTGGTTTGACCATCCAAAATATCTCCAAACTATATCAAAGTTTATTCTTGTTAAAATGAATCCTACTATAAATAAAGGAATACTTATTGCTAATCTATTTCTAATCGATCCTTGATTAAATTTAATTGAATCAGCTATTGTAAGTCTTGCACTTCTAAATGCTGTATCTCCAGAACTTATAGGACATGCAACAACTCCAATTACCGCTAAAGTTCCACCAATTTTTCCAAGTAAGCTATTTGTTATTGTGTTTACTACTATACCAGCATTACTATTATTTTCTGCCATGAATTTAGCAAGTCCTTCTACTCCACCAAAGAAACTCATTGATGCTGCTGCCCAAACTAAGGCAATTATGCCTTCTGCTATCATTGCTCCATAGAATACTCTT
>NZ_PVXN01000061.1 GCF_002995795.1 Clostridium thermopalmarium DSM 5974 | reverse complement strand
TCTACAATTGTCTTTCTAAATTCTTCTGTATAATACTTTTGCCCTTTTGCCATTGTAGACACTTCCTTCCCTTTTTATATTTTAAGGTGTTCGGCTTTTTGTGTCTACACTAATATACTAACACCATAACACTATATACGCAAAGTAAAGATAATGAGGCATATAAAGTTGTAATGGAAGACCCATGGGACTCATTATGTAATAATTTTTTACCAGAATATGTTGTAGAAAGAGCAGATTCAAAGGCGGGAAACGCAGGTACATCTGTATTAATTGAGGATTATATAATTGATAATCCAGAAAAGTATTTTAACTTTGAAATTATAAAAGATTATGTTTTATGGTTTACTGCAGCTGGAAGTTTTAAAACATACTTTGCAAACTATATGGAATTACATAAATATATAAATAATATGCAAATAGCACCAAGAATTTTTATTGAGGATAAAATTGTAGATATGAAAGAAGAAATTGCAGGCGTACATCAATTTTATCCTCCGCAAGAGAATCCGAAAGAAGACTGTGGAGAGCAAGTGTATAAGAAGTCAGTAAATTATTGTAGACATTTCGGGCCATACCATAGAGCTACCAATATTGATGGAGAATATGTATCAGTTCAAGTATATGGAACTATATCTGGTGTAAACTGTAGAAAAGAGATTGCGAAATTAAGACAAGGAGAAACATTAAAATCAAGATTTGGAATTTATCTAGCTAAAGACTTTATTCCTTTTACAAAAAAATAAACTTAATTACTGATCCTAATTTCCATCATTATCATCTTTTAATTAATTCTCAAGTATTTGAATTAACAGCAGATAGAAATAATTTATCTAATATAAATGCACCAAAGGTTAAGTGGGTTTTGAATGAAGCAAAGAAAATAATATTAGAAAATATAGTACCACTAGCTAATGAAGGTTACTTTAAGCTAAGAGAAATGGAAGAATTACAATATGAAATTAGAGAAAAACGTAGAAAAATCATCAAGCGAATGGATGGATTTAATGAGTTATTTGATTTATCCATGAGTGAGATTCCCATTGTTAAAAGACCAGATAACGAGTCGCAGGTTGCTTTACTATTTGCTACAATTATATCAAATGAAAAGTTAAAGCATTTAATAAAAGGCATAGATAAGATTGGTCATTATTCGCATCAGGATACTACAGATATGATATGTCTAGATTACGATAGTAATATAGTTTTAGTAGAAGTAGAATATAAATTAAGTAATTTATTTAAACATGATCATCCATATGAAACCTTTAATTATGTCATATGCTGGTCAGTTGATTTAGAAATTAATGAAAAGAAAACCTTGGGAGATGGTAATACCTTATGCTTAATAAAAGAGGATGAAGAATGGTTTTTAAAATATGGGGCTAGGAAGTTAATTCCTATAATAGAATTAAAAAGTATACTAAACAAGCTAAATAATACAAATAAAGTTAGCACGTAGAATCAGTACATAAATATAAAAGTTAAAGACTTCTCTATATATAAATCATGATTATATTAAATATATAACTCTATCGAATTTTGGTAAAGTGATATGAACGGGATAAATAGTTTATATCATTTTTTCTTTTAAGTTTAGTCTTAAAAGGTACACCTTTATACACTGTAATATTTTTATATTATTTTAGTCTATAAAGGTTATGAAAAGCATTTAAGAACGTATAAAAATAAATGGTGACCTTTACGTACTGTTGCGATATGATTAATATGTATTACATTGAATAAAAGGAGGTAGTAACCAATTATGCAGAAAGTTTTTGCCTATATTAGGGTAAGCAGTTCAGATCAAAATATTGATAGGCAGTTCAAAGAAATGGTGGATATAGGGATTAATGAACGTGATATATATATTGACAAACAAAGCGGCAAGGATTTTGACAGACCTCAATATAAAGCACTAAAAACAGTTTTAAGAACTGGTGATATAGTATACATAAAATCAATAGATAGATTTGGAAGAAACTCGAGAGAAATCAAAAGGGAATGGGAGGATATTACTCAAGAAATTGGGGCAGATATTAAAGTATTAGACATGCCTTTATTAGATACAACTCAATATAAAGATTTAATAGGAAACTTTGTTTCTAATCTAGTTTTAGAGGTGCTTTCTTTTGTCGCTGAACAAGAAAGAGCAAATATCAAGCAAAGACAGCAAGAAGGTATAAAAATTGCTAAGGCAAAAGGAAAACATTTAGGTAGACCTAAGGCAGAACTTCCTGACCAGTGGGAACAAGTCTATAAGGAATGGAAATCAAAGAATATCACAGCAATAAAAGCTATGGAAAAGCTTAATTTAAGCAAGAGTACTTTTTACAAACTTGCTAAGCAATATGAGCACATATCTTAATATTTGCATAATTAATTATAATAACACTAACACGGAGGATATTTTATTATGTTAGGAGATATAATTAATGCTCCAATTATGTTTACTTAAAGATATCAACTGCCATTTATAACTTTAAATGAAATATTAAGACTTGATCCAACTGGTGAAAGTGTACCTGCAAAAGTGTTAATTTAAGAATTTCATAGCTAATAATCAAATTAAAAATTATTATATTTTAGGCTCTACTAGAACTGTAAGTGAAAATGTCGAAGTTGAAATTAGAAATATGATTAGTGGCAGTGTGGAAAGAGTTAGTGGTACTGACCCATATTCTATTTCAGTTAACTTTGAAAATATGAAAGTTCAGTGGATATGTTTGAATGGAAACACAATAAAAAAGATGGTTGGGCATTTTCCTTCAGCGGATTTAAAAATGATATCATATTATATGAGGAGTTTTATTTGCACACTTAGGAAAACATACTCCACTGCTAAAAATAGATGAAAAAGATTACCAGATGTAGTTAGGAACTATGTAATAAGTCTTAATCCTCATAAGCTTATGCATGATATGCCACCATATATCCATTCTTATATTTTAGGAAGTTTAAATGACATAACATTTAATATCCAAGTAGAAATTGAAAAAATAATAGATATAAAGTCAAAAATGGAACACTAAATATGTAAAGAAATTTTATGAGTATTTATTAGTTAAATCAAGTTTAATAAAATCAAATATTTGTAAAGATCATTAATAACCCATTTGCCACCGAAATTTTTTCGGTGGCAAATTATCTTCAATTCTAATCTAATAAATTAAAAACCGAAAACTTAAACAAAAGAAAAGAGAAGAATGATACTATAATCATATACTTCTCTCTTTCTATGCAATTTATTTAATATATTTATCTCGTACCTGTTCTACATCGGTAGTCTCTAAATTATCAACTACTTCAATTATTCCAAGGATAAAATCATCTTTAATAATAGCATAACCACCAGCTTTGCTAGGGCTGAACTCTACTTCATTTATACCTTTCACCCCAGTGAAGGAAGCAACTTCATCACCTGTGGTTCCGTCTATTATGATGTATTCACCTTCAACATTATCGAAAGCACTTAAATCAAAGGTGAGTTTTGTTTTTGTACTGCTACCTGTAACTACTATTAGAGGCTGCAGCTCATAACCAATACCCTTGAATTTTGCACTTTGATATTCTTCTGAAACTTCTGCTTTTCCTACTAAAGCTGCTGTTGGAGCTTTAGTTATGTCCTCGCCGTAGATACTAGGAGGATATTCAGTACCATCATCTATAGGAGTAGCACAGCAGCTAGGTCCAGTACTTGCTGGCGGTAGCGATGGGTCAGCCTTTGATGTATCCACAGAGTCAAGATTATCAACAACCTTTACTACACCTCTTATCATACCCATCCAACAACTAAAGTTGATATCCTTAGCCTCATCAGGAGTAAATTCTATAACATTTTCACCACGTTTTATTTTTATTTCACGGTCTAAATCAGGGATAACAATAGCATTATTACAAGAATTAAGTTCTGTTCCGTCAATAATCCATTTTACAGGTATTCCCTTTTGGACATAAAATGCATTTGGAGTATAGCCATTATTGTTAGCAGTCATGTTAATAACCTGAACCCCATCTTGAATAACAGCTTTAGCCACATTAGCTCCACCTACACCTGAAGAGTTACCCCCAATTAAACCTCTAACAGTACTAGCAAGTGCTGTTACAGGATTAATATTAATTCCAAATAGAGCGAATCCTCTATTTCCCATGATGAAACCAAGAGTTATAATAAGCACCCCACTAAATTTAAGAATTTTCTTTGTGTAACCTTTACTTAAAATTCCTGATATCGCACCGAAGGTTAGCATTAATGGGACTGTTCCTATGGCAAAGACAAACATGGATGCGGCACCCTTTACAGCACTTCCTGTACCAAGAGCAAAAAGCTGCATAGTTTGAAGAGGGCCACAAGGCATAAGACCATTTAATAGCCCTACAATAAAAGGAGAACCAGATTTATTCTTAGCCTTACAAAGACCATGAGGCAGCTTAATATTAAACTTTCTAAAGATACTAAAGCCAGCCATATTAAAGCCCATCATGATCATAAATAAACCAGCGATTATTTGCATCATTGCTTTTGTGGTAATTGTAAGTGCGAATACTGAACCAAGAGCACCAATTAATCCACCTAGAATTGTATAAGCTATAACTCTTCCTAAGTTATACAATAGCGCTGGTTTAATTGCTTGAAATTTGTTAGTGTCTACCTTTGATATGCTTTGGGAGAGCATAATTCCTCCGCACATACCAACGCAGTGAATTGAAGTGAGGATACCCACAAGAAATAGAACAGCATAAGAAGCATTAGTAAGCTTTGCTTCCATGTCAAAGCCGCTGGTGTTAAAACCAAGCAATGCTACAATAGCTACTATAATAAGAATTCCCATAAACCTATAATCCTTAGAACTTTCTGTAGCATATCCGGCCTTTTTAATAGCGTCTTTAATTTCTTTTACATTACATAGTTCATCATCAAATTCAACTTCTGCAAATTGACCGCTGTAACTAGCTTTTACATTTGTTACTCCTTGAATTTTTGTAACAGCTTTTTCAACTCGATTCTCACAGGATGTACATGTCATATCGTACACCTTAAATTGCTCTCTCCTAATACTCATAAAATCCTCCTAATTGATACCTAATGGGTAGAGTCAAAATTTAACTATTTTTTCCAGACAATACTTTTGATTAATTATACAAAATAAATATGTTGATTTTATGAAGATGGAAGTTTAAAATTTCTTCTAAGGCTATAATAATATGTAACTAGAAGCTTATGCTGTGAGGTTAGAAAATAAGAGATAAGGAGGATGAAAAATGGAACATAATAGAAATTATATTGCAGTTGGGCAAGCTATACTGGCCGCAGCATTATTTGGGATGAGTGCACCTTTTTCAAAGATGTTACTGGTAAGAATACCTCCACTCTTACTCTCTGCACTTTTGTATTTAGGTGCAGGCATTGGGATGTTAATTGTGTATAGTATAAAAAAGATTTCTAATGTAGAGAGAGTTGAGGCCAGACTAGCAAAGGGGGAATTACCTTTTATTATACTTATGGTTTTGCTGGACATAGCAGCACCTATATCTTTAATGCTTGGACTTACCAAAACAACTTCTTCAACTGCATCCTTATTGAACAACTTTGAGATTGTTGCAACATCAATTATTGCACTTTCAGTATTCAGAGAGGCTATTGGTAAGCGCTTATGGTTTTCTATAACACTTATTACTTTGTCCAGCAGCATACTTTCTATAGATGATTTTACGAATTTCTCCTTTTCATTAGGGGCTATTTTTGTGCTGCTTGCTTGCACCTTTTGGGGGCTTGAAAATAATTGCACAAAAAAGCTTTCATTGAAAGACCCTTTGCAGGTTGTAATTATTAAGGGCTTTGGTTCAGGAATAGGTGCTTTAATTATTGCTGTATTGGCAAGAGAAATGTTATGGGATACTGTATATATAATATTATCTTTATTGCTTGGCTTCCTGGCTTATGGACTTAGTATATTTTTTTACGTTAGTGCCCAAAGACATTTAGGAGCAGCTAGAACTAGTGCTTATTATGCAGTTGGACCTTTTATTGGTGTAGGAATATCATTCATAATCTTTTCTGAGCTTATAACTATTTATTTTATAATAGCCTCAATTATTATGATTATAGGTACTTATTTTGCTGTTGTAGAAAAACATTCTCATGAGCATATACATAGATCTATTGAACATGAGCATAGACATAATCATTCAGATGGACATCATAATCATACTCACTCATTCACAGTTGGAGGCGAACACTCTCATACACATATTCATGATGAAATAGTTCATGCACATGAGCATACACCTGATATACATCATTCACATTTTCATTAAACAAATATACGCTTGCTTGCTCTATAAAAATAGAAATTTTATTAGTGTAACATGATAGAGATACCCTATAGAGTAGAATCTTTTAACGGTTTACTTTATAGGGTGTATTTTATGTCTGGAGCAGGATTCCTATATTTAAAAAAGCTTTATAAACTTTCATCAAGTTGCGACAAATCTTCATAAAATCTTTAAAAAAATTTGATATAGTAGTAAATATAATTTAGTACAGAATATACTCAATAAGAGGTGGATTTATATGAATAACATTTTAATTATTGAAGATGAAGAAAAGGTTTCTGAGGTTCTAAAAGCTTATCTAGAAAAAGAAGGATATAAAGTTTATTGTACTACTAGAGGATTAAAGGGTGTTGAAATATTTAAAACTATGGATATCAAATTGGTAATTCTTGATTTAATGCTGCCAGATATAAGTGGAGAAGAAATATGCAAAATAATAAGGCAAAGTTCTGATGTATATATTTTTATGCTAACAGCAAAAGGTGCTTTAGAAGACAGAATAGAGGGGCTAAATATTGGTGCGGATGAATATTTAATTAAGCCCTTTAGCCCTAGAGAACTAACAGCCAGGGTTAATGCTTTGTTTAGAAGAATAAGTACAGGAAATAGTAAATCATCAAATTATATCTTTAATGATGGAAGATTATATGTTGATTATAACAAAAGATTAGTAAAAATTGATGGAAAAGAGGTAGCCCTTACCCCAAATGAATTTGATATATTGCGTGTCCTTATTCTAAACAAAGGAAATGTTTTATCAAGAGAGCAGCTTATAGATAAGGTATTTGGTATTGATTTTGATGGATATGATAGAACTATTGATGTTTATATAAAAAATATTCGTAAGAAGATAGAAGAAGATACTAGAAATCCTAAATATATTATTACCGTTACTAAAGTAGGCTACAAGTTTGGTGGTGATAATTAAATGCAAACTATTAGAAAAAGACTGAGTATTTTATTTGTAGTTTGTTCGATTATTGCTATATTGCTTATTACGTTTTTTGTGAATTTAACTATTAATAGTAAGTTTAATAAGTACATGGTAGATACTCAGAACAAAAGGTATGAGAGGATAGTATCCTATCTAGTAGAAGTCTATAAGAGAGAAGGAAAATTGAGCAAAGATTCTGGTATAGAATTAATGCATGAAGCCTACATGGGAAATTACTGCTTAACTCTATTTGATAGTGATAATAATGTTATATGGGGAATGGATCCAAATGATGTAAGAAATAGACTTAACCTTAGTGAAATGAATGTAAAGAATGAAGGGGTGTATACTAAAAAGAAGTTTGAAATTAAGTCTGATAATAAAATTGTTGGATACGTAGAGATTGGCCAGTATTCTCCTATATTATTGACTGAAGAGGATATAAACTTCAAGGCATCTATAAATAAAAGCATAATCCTCAGCGGAATATTAACACTGATTATCATAATAGCCGTTAGTCTTTATTTTTCTAAGCAATTTTCCATGCCAATAAAAGAGGTGGCAAATATGTCTGTACACTTATCTAAGGGGGAATTTGATATAAAATCAGATATAAATAGTAATATTGAAGAATTAGAAGATTTAAGAAACAGTGCTAATATACTAGCTGAAAAATTAAAATACCAAGATGCTTTAAGAAGACGGTTGGTTTCTGATATTTCTCACGAAATAAGAACACCATTAAATGTGCTGCAAAATAATTTAGAAGCAATGATAGATGGTATCCTCCCTATTACAACTGAAAGAATGAATCATCTTAATGAGGAGGTAATTAGATTTGGAAAGCTGTTAAACAACTTAAATATTTTAAAGGAATTTGAAGTGGAAAGTATGAAGCTTATCTTTAAAACTATATTTTTAGATGAATTGATTAGGGATGTATGCAAGGATTTTTATATGGCTGCAGAAGAGAAAGGCATTAAAATAGATTGTTATATAGAGCCAGATAGAGATTATAGGATAAATGGAGATAGGGATAAATTGAAACAGGTATTTATAAACTTGATGTCTAATGCGATTAAATTCACTAAAGAAAAAGGACATGTTTGGGTTAATGTGTATGATAATAATAAAAATATCATCGTGGAAGTGAAGGACAATGGTATAGGGATTAAGGAAGAAGACTTACCATTTATATTTGAACGACTTTATAGAGGGGACAAAAGTAGGCATGAAATTGAAGGAAGTGGTATAGGTTTGACCATTGTTAAGAATACATTGCAGCTACACTCAGCGATCATAGAGGTAGAAAGTGAGGAAGGAGAAGGTTCTACTTTTAGAGTGTATTTTAATAAATTTACTTATTCTTAATAAATACAAAAAAGTAATTGGAGATTATTTACAATATAATTTAATTTTATGGAGGTATAAACATGAAAGAGCTATTTAGTTTTGGACCAATTCATATATACTTTTTTGGGTTAATGATAGCAATAGGTATAATTGCAGGAGGTGCATTTGCAATTAAACAAGGAAAAAAAAGAGGAATCGATGAAGATTCAATATTAAACCTAATTATTTTAGTAGTAATTTCAGGGATAGTAGGAGCTAGATTATTCTATATAGTATTTTATAATCCATCATTTTATTTTAGTAATCCATCAGAAATTATTAAAATAGATGAAGGTGGTCTTTCAATACACGGAGGTATTTTTGCAGCCATTATAGCAGGATATATATATTCAGTTAAGAGTAAATTATCCTTCTTCAAACTTGCTGATATTGCAGCTATGGCATTGCCCTTAGCGCAGGGTATTGGTAGAGTTGGTTGTGATGTCTTTGGAAAGCCTATGATAAATATTATGCCATGGGGAATTCTTAATAATGGACAAGTAGTACATCCAGCACAAGTATATGAATTTATCTTAGACTATATATTATTTGTATTTTTATGGAGAAGAAGCTTTAGAAAGAAGTTCGAAGGCGAATTATTTGTAATATATTTAGTAGCATTCCCTATAATAAGGGGCATAGTTGAATTCTTTAGGATAAATCCTGTAATATGGGGACCTTTTTCAATTTCTCATCTTCTAAGTTTAGTATTAATAATTATTGGATTGATTGCTTGCAAATTAATTCTTAATAAAAGTAAAGAAAAGATGGATACTATTATAAAGGACGAGGTTAAAACAAGTACTTTAATATTTTATTTATTTGCTTTAATATTAGTGTCATTATCTATATTTTATTTTGTACAAGGTTAATTATTTAAGTGGAGTAATTTAAAAGCAATATGAAGAAATACAAAAACTCCAAAGTTTTTTATTTCTTCATACAATCTTCATAATGTTTAGATATTATGTATTTAAAGAAAGAACTTTTTTTATTTAAATTTATCCCACCCCAGGGGAGGGAAGGGGAGGATGAATTTAATTACTTTTTAGAACAGAGAGTACTAACATATCATCGTAATAGTTCTATAGATATAGAAAGGAGGAACTGAATGAATCAAGAAAAAATAAATGCTTTAAAATTATTAAAGACATCTAAAGGGCAAATTGAAGGAATTATTAGGATGGTTGAAAAGGAAAGATATTGTGTTGATGTATCAAATCAGATTATTGCAGCACAGGCTCTTTTGAAAAAATCAAATATTTTAATTCTAAAGCAGCACATACATCACTGCGTAAAAGATGCTGTAGGTCAAGATAGCAGTGAAGAAAAATTAGAAGAGATAATAAATATTTTAGAAAAAGTTATCCAAAGATAATAATATGAGGAGGTATATACTATGAAAAATTTTATAAAAGAATATTTTAAGAAAAGCATAGAAAAAATGGCAAAAGAAAATGAGAAAGCCTTCGGCAATAATACTGGTAAACTAGATTGTTGCGCAATGAATAGAGCTAATCTTGCGGGCAATAAAGGTAATACTAAAAATAAGTAAAGAATAGCGATAGGGGTGGGCAAAAGGACATAAAAAAAGCAGATATGACATCTGGAGTCTGTGCAAATGCTATCAGAAAGTAATTATTTTGGGGGAGGTATACTATGAAGAATTTTATAAAAGAATATTTAAAAAAGAGTATAGAAAAAATGGCTAAGGAAAATGAAAAAGCCTTTGGTAATACTACTGGTAAGCTAGATTGTTGTGCAATGAACAGAGCAAATCTTGCAGGCAATAAAGGTAACACTCAAAATAAGTAAAGAAAGGGAGGTGTAAGATTTGGAAAAGAGTCTTAAAATAGAAGGAATGACTTGCGCTTCCTGTGCTAAAAACGTAGAAAGAGCTACTAGAAAGCTTGATGGTGTAACTGAATCAAGTGTAAATTTTGCAACAGAAAAATTAACTATAAGCTATGAATCATCAAAAGTAAAAGTTTCAGATATAAAGAAAGCTATTGAAAAGGCAGGATACAAGGCAGTCGAAGAGGAAACTTCAGTAGATACAGATAAAGAACGAAAAGAAAAAGAAATAAAGTCCTTATGGCGAAGATTTATAATATCAGCAATTTTTACAGTACCACTATTATATATGGCTATGGGACATATGTTTGGTGAAGCCCTTGGGATAAGCCTACCAGAAGTTATTGATCCAATGATGAATCCATGGAACTTTGCAATAACGCAATTGATATTAGTTTTACCACCTATGATTGTTGGTTATAAGTACTTTACAATAGGGTTTAAGTCATTATTTAGAGGAAGTCCTAATATGGATTCTTTAATTGCTATAGGTACTTCTGCAGCATTCATTTATGGAATATATGCTATAGTACAAATCTACGGAGGCAATGGGGAATATGCTAATGAATTATACTTTGAGACTGGGGGAGTAATTTTAACCCTTATCACATTAGGTAAGTATTTAGAGTCAGTAACAAAAGGAAAAACTTCTGAAGCAATAAAGAAACTTATGGGTCTTGCGCCTAAAACAGCAATAATAATAAGAGATGGTAAGGAAGTAGAAATATCAATAGACGAAGTTGAAGTTGGAGATGTTATTGTAGTTAAGCCAGGAGAAAAAATGCCAGTAGACGGTATAGTTTTAGAAGGAAATACTTCAGTTGATGAATCAATGCTTACTGGTGAAAGCATACCTGTAGAAAAAAATGCTGGAGATAATATTATCGGAGCAAGTATCAATAAAAATGGAACAATAAAATACAAAGCTACAAAGGTTGGAAAAGATACAGCCCTTGCCCAAATTATAAAATTAGTAGAGGATGCTCAAGGGTCTAAAGCCCCTATCGCAAAATTAGCAGATGTAATTTCAAGTTACTTTGTTCCAGTAGTAATAGCTTTATCAATTGTTTCAGCTCTAGCTTGGTATTTCCTTGGAGGTAAATCACCTATATTTGCTTTAACAATATTTATTTCTGTATTAGTAATTGCGTGTCCATGTGCACTAGGATTAGCAACTCCCACAGCAATTATGGTTGGTACAGGAAAGGGTGCAGAAAATGGAGTATTAATAAAAAGTGGTGTTGCATTAGAAACTACTCATAAAATAAAAACAATCGTATTTGATAAGACAGGTACAATAACAGAAGGAAAACCTAAGGTTACAGACATTGTAGTTGCAAATGGAATAAAAGAGGATGAACTGCTTCAATTAACTGCATCAGCTGAAAAGGGATCAGAACATCCACTTGGTGAAGCAATAGTAAAAGGTGCTGAAGAAAAGGAATTAAAATTTAAGAATCTTGACGCCTTTAAGGCAATACCTGGTCATGGAATTGAAGTAAGAATTGACGAAAAAGAAATTTTAGCTGGTAACAGAAAACTTATGGTAGAACGTAATATTTCATTAGAAAACTTAGAAGAAGCTTCTAATAAGCTTGCTGAAGAAGGAAAGACACCAATGTATGTAGCCATTGAAGGAAAGCTAGCAGGAATAATAGCAGTTGCGGATACTGTTAAAGAAAATAGCAAGAAGGCTATAGAACATCTTCATAAGATGGGTATAGAAGTTGCAATGATTACAGGTGATAACAAAAGAACTGCTGAAGCTATTGCAAAACAGGTTGGAATAGATAGAATTCTAGCTGAAGTTCTTCCTCAAGATAAGGCTAATGAAGTTAAAAAGCTTCAAGCAGAAGGCAAAAAAGTAGCAATGGTTGGCGATGGAATAAATGATGCTCCAGCTTTAGCGCAAGCAGACATTGGTATAGCAATAGGTTCAGGAACAGACGTAGCTATGGAATCGGCAGATATTGTGCTTATGAGAAGTGACTTAATGGATGTTCCAACTGCTATTCAGTTAAGCAAGAGCACTATAAGAAATATAAAACAAAATCTATTCTGGGCATTTGGATACAATACTTTAGGCATCCCAGTTGCAATGGGAGTTCTATATATCTTTGGAGGTCCATTACTGAATCCAATGATAGCTGCAGCAGCTATGAGTCTTAGTTCTGTATCAGTTTTAACTAACGCATTAAGGTTAAAAAGATTTAAGCCAGTTAAGTAGCGAGAATAAGTTTCTTATAGTTAGTTAATTTTAAATATTTAATATATAATTTTAGGAGGAATAAAAATGAAAAAGAAAATATTAATCGAAGGAATGAGCTGTGGACATTGCGTTAGTCATGTTAAAGAGGCATTAAGTGAACTTAACGGAGTAAATAGTGTAGATGTAAACTTAGATTCTAAAACTGCAATAATTGAAGCTTCTACAGATGTAAAGGATGAGGACATAAAGTTTGCTATAGATGATGCAGGATATGAAGTAGTAAGAATAGAAGAACTATAATTGTTAGTTCATCCTGTTAGAGGGTAAAACTTTAGTAAGGCTTTAGGAGTTGATCACATGATAAAGGAAGGATATATAACTTCCATTAATGGAGAATATGCTATGATGTCTTTTAAAAGACAAGGTGGCTGTGGTGATAGCTGTGCTAGTTGTAAGCTTGCTTGTGCATCAGCAGGTGTTACAACTGAAATAAGAAATACTCTTGGAGCAAAGGTAGGAGATAGAGTAAAGGTTGAAATGCATGAAAAGGCTTTTAATAAAATGCTTCTTTGGGTATATGCCTTTCCACTAGTTATGCTTCTTGCCGGAATAGGTCTTGGTTACAGGATATTTGGCACTCTTGGATATTCAAATACTGAGGTTTTAAGTTTGATATTAGGAGTAGCAGCTCTTGTAATTTCATATAGTGTTTTGCACCAAATTAGTAAAAAAACTGTTCAGAAACAAGAATATACTTTACAAATGACAACAGTAATTAAGTAAATCAAGCAGATCTTGTAGTCACATAGATTACGAGATCTGCTTGTTTCTTTATTTACTAAGATTAATATCTAATAAATTTATTAAGCTAAAAATTACATAATTTTATAGATCCTTCACAATTCCTCCATGATTAAGAAGTATACTTTTTATATAGAAAAAATAATTAAATAAAATAAATTAAAAAGTATGAAGTAAGTCGCAATCGTAAGATGACTTATCAATAAGGTTGGAGGCTAGGTAAATGAAAAATGTGGGAGTAAGGTTTGAAATTCCAAATGAATATGGAAATTATTTATCTAATATATTAGAATCTTTACCAGTCAAATGCTATCAGTGGTTGGTTGATGATGACGAGATATATCTATTGAAAAATAATCAATTTACAAATGAGTTCTTATTTAATGATGATAGAATAATATCTGGGGAAAAACTTTATGAAAGTTCTAAAAATAATACTTATTATATGATTTTTGTAACTTTAAGGGCTTTTTTTAAAGATGGAACTATTAAAGCAGTATCTAAGTATAAGGATTTTTTAGAAAGTGATTGCCAAATTATACTTTCAGTATATGACTGTTCCTATGTTGTGTTTTGGTGTAAAGATAGCGAATTAGTATCGAACATGTATGAGTATGCTCTATCAAAGGGTTATGAGTATGTTGAGTATATTGAAGATATAGAATTCGCTACTGATGATGCAGGGTATGAAGTAGAAGGAATAGAAGAAGTATAGTTAATAAATCATATGCTTCTTCTAGAAACAGAAATTCAGTAAAAAAATGATAAATATGAAATCCTTCTATATTATTTACTAATAGTGTATAGAAGGATTTATTAGATGGTAGCTTCTTAAGAATTTTGGAACTTTAAAAGTTCAGAACTTAAGAAGTTTTATTTTTATTTCTAAAAGTCTACATCATTGACATTGCAAAGCGACTACATTCTATTGCACAGTGAAGGCATATTCTTCCACACTCTTGTGAGTGAGGGTCAGGGAATTTTACCTTGTGATGAGCATGGTTACTTTTCATAAATTCATTATTTAAGTTTTTTGCCAATTTCATTGGCTCCTTAAAATATTTCTATGACAAAAAATTTAAATAATATTGTAGAATACTTTAAAATATAAAATAATAAAGAGAAGTCTACATGGAGAAACAGACTCCTCTTTATTATAAAATTAAGGATGAATTATTGATTAACTTGCTATACACATAATATACTAATAAAGTACAAATATTATTTTTGGGGGATTACTTAATGGTTATTACACCAGACCTTCCTAATCTTCCATACAAGGAGATAAAGAGAATTAAGTATTTTGAACTTGTAGCAGAAGAAGTAGAAAGAGAAATACTTCCAGGGCTATTTATTAAGGCTTGGGGTTACAGCGGAAGCACACCAGGACCCACTATCAAAGTTTATCCAGGAGATTATGTTAATTTTAGAGTGTATAATAAGCTGACTGAAGCGACAAGTGTCCATTGGCATGGTATGGATGTACCTAATGTTATGGATGGGGTACCAGATGTTCAGCCTTCACCTAAGATTGAACCCGGAGAATATTTTGACTATAGATTTAAGATGATTAATCCACCAGGAACTCATATGTACCATACTCATCATATTTCACATAAACAGCAGATGATGGGCTTAGAAGGAGGACTAATAATATTAGACTAGTATCATTTAAATGTAGATAGGGACTATTTTATTATGTTGCAGGAGTTTAAGGTAGATGGATTGCCAATGGGAGTAGTTAAGAAAGGAAAGTATGATATTGATCCACATGCTCATGACTTTAATTTCTTTACAATGAATGGAAGATGTTTTCCCTTCGTTACTCCATTGGAAGTAAACTGTGGGGATACGGTAAGAGTAAGATTAGGAAATGCTATGGAAAATGGTCATCCAATTCATATTCATGGTCATCAATTTTATGTATCAGCTTTGGATGGAAATATAATACGTCCATGTAATAGAATGAAAAAGAATACAATTTATGTAGCTTCAGGGGAAACTTCCGATGTAGAGTTTTTGGCTAATAATCCAGGGATATGGCCGTTTCATTGTCACATACCACATCATATGACTAATAATATGACAGATCCAACAGGAGGCATGTTTACGACTATTGTTTACAAGTAAGCCAATATAGTAGAGGTTTAAAGTTATTACTTAAAATAAGTCTGATAGATCAATATCAGGCTTATTTTTTGATGTCTTCATAATTCCTCCACAATTAAGAAGTATACTTTTTATATAGAAAAACTAACTAAAAGGAGAGATAAACTATGATTAAGAAAGTAATAGGAATAACAACAGCAGCAGTACTTACATTAGGGATAGCTTCATTTGCCTATGCAAATGAAAAAGATGATAAGGCAGTAAATCAACCTATAAAAACAGAAATTACTACAATAGCTAATCAGAGTAAGGATGACATATATGATGATATGCTAGATATTATGAAAAAGAATGGTTATAAAGATCTTGCGAAGGAGGTAGAAAAAGGTAACTATAAAGCTATGGATGATTTTATGAATAATATCACAGAAGAAGATTATCAAAAGATGGTTGATATAATGAAGGAAAGTGGCAATGAAAATATGGCTAGGATGATGGAAGGTATAGGAAGAGAAGAGATGATAGAAATGCATAAGTCTATGGGTGGAGCAGAATCTTGTCATGGCTCAAATGGAAGTGTTGGAAATACTAAAAGCAATAGAAGTTTTGATGGAATGATGAATAGAAGTTTATAGATGAGTAGCCCCCAAAGGCTACTCTCTGTTTATTTTTTCGTGATAATGCAGAGGTCATAGTATTTATTCAATCTACCCACCTTTTAACCCCTAAATCTTTTTCGAAATTGATATGACGAATATCCCAATAATTATTATTATAAAATACATGAATACTTTTAGGATTATAATAAATGACTTTTTTATTGCTCCAGGGAAAACTCCTCAGCATTTCTTCGAATTCCCTTACCTTATATTCAGTAAATGGGGTATAAAAGTAGAATAGAGTGCTTTCTACAGGAAGGTTTTGTGTAGTATCTCCTGGAATGATAGTGACATTATTTTTATTTGGGAATTGGGATGCTGCAGCTTTTGCAATATTTAGATCAAGCTCAAGACCATAGAGCTTATTATGTTAAGTAAATGTAGGTGCTTTCATAATTCCTCCATAATTTAAAGATATAATCTATACAAAGATTAAATTTAATTATAGGAGGTTAGGATTTTGATAAAGAATAATAAGAAAGAAAAAGAATCTAGCTTAAGTTGGGTGATGTATTTTTCAATATTTTTCACTACAATGTCGCTTTTTATATATGAAACATTGCTCACTAGATTATTCTCGGTTATTTTGAGTTATAATTTGGTTTTTATAGTAGTGTCTTTTGGAATTCTAGGAGGAGGACTAGGAGGTATATTAGCTTATAAAATATTGAATAAGAAAAAGGGTGCAGAAAAGATCTTAGTAGTTTCTACAGTATTACTTCCTATAAGTTTTCTTGCATCTATATCAATAATGTATTTTTTTCCTTTTACGCCAACCTTCTTGGCATACATTCCAGCTGCTATCTTTCCTTTTATTCTAGGGGGTATAATAACCTCTATAATGTTCAAGGAGAAGCCTAAGAGTAGTGGTAAGCTTTATCTTATGGACTTGCTTGGTTCTGCTATAGGTAGTTTACTAGTACTAAAACTAATGAATTCCTTTGGATTTGTAAAAAGCGTTATTGCAGTAATTATTTTTGCGGTAATTTCAGCTATAGCCATAAGTATGTTTTATAAAAAAAGACTATACTTGATCTTTGGCTCAGGATTACTACTAATAATGGGTTTCCTGCTAGTGAATAATAGCTTATTGGATGGTATAGGAAATAAGTTTTATGCTTATTATACAAGCCCTGCAACAGTAATAGAGTCCTTAAAAAGCTCAAATGAAAAAGCTGAAATTTCATTTTCAAAATGGGATGTTATATCTAGAACAGATGTTATTGATATTAAGGATAAAGATGAAAAGATTATAGTCACTGATGGTGGAGCATCTGCACCAATTGTAAAGTTTAATGGAGATTTAGAATCTGTGCAGCATTTAAAATCTGAGGTTAATTCTATTGCTTTTTCCTTTGGAAAAAACGAAAAATCTCTTGTTATAGGTTCAGGAGGAGGTAAGGATGTACTTTTTGCTCTGTTAGGTGGAAGTAAAAGAGTTGATGCAGTAGAAATAAATCCTTCAACAATAGAAGCTGTAGAAAAATTTAAAGAATTTAGTGGGGATGTATATAATTATCCAGGTGTTAATCTATATAATCAAGATGGAAGGTACTTTATAGAGAACAGCAAAGATAAGTATGACAACATATATTTATCAATGGTGATGACAAATTCTATAGAAAATACCATGTACTCCTTAGCAGAGTATTATATATTTACACAGGAAGCTTTAAATCAATATTTTGATCATTTATCAGAAGATGGAAAGTTAACTTTTATGCTTCATGATACAAAGGATCTTATGAAGGTAGTAAATACAGGAATTAAGGTATTGATGGATAGAGGAGTTCAAGAAAAAGATGTTACTAAGTACTTTGTAATAATAAATGGTATAACAAAATCAGAGGGTGCAGCTCATGGAAGCCAAGTAGCGATGCCTTTAGTAATATTTAAAAATGAATCTTTTAGTCAAGAGGAAATTAATTCAGTAGTAAGTGCAGCTAATATGCAAAATAGAGATATGATTCACTATACTGGATATGAAATAGAACCCTATAGGTCTCTAGCCACTGGAAAAATGAATTACAAACAGCTTATAGATAATATAGGCTTTAACTCTAAACCTATTAGTGATAATAGTCCATTTTTCTACAATAATTCAAAGTTTGTTCCAAGTGAAATGCTTTATATAATAGCTATGATTTTAGTTATTTTTTCATCGATAAAGAAAAAGTACATAACTAAGAGTGAGGAGAAAAAAGCATCTATATACTTTGCAACATTAGGAATAGGATTTATGCTAGTTGAAATTCCTATGGTACAAAAGATGGTATTGTATTTTGGAAGTTCATCTATTGCTTTTAGCTTTGTATTATTTAGCCTATTAGTTAGTAGTGGAATTGGAAGTTTTATAAGTGGAACTGATATAGTAAGGAAGCTAACTTCTAAATTGCCTTTATATATTTTAGCTGCAGGCATTATGATTATTATAAATCAATTAAATTTAAGCTATATCTTAAATATAACAAGGAATTGGAAGATGATATATAGATTCATTGTAGTATTCTTGAGTCTATTTCCAATGGGATTTTTTATGGGTATGCCATTTCCATCTGGAATTAGAAGAGTGGGAGGCATTGGAAATGAAGAGAGTATAGTGCCACTTATGTATGGTATAAATGGTATCTTTTCTGTACTTGGTTCCATATTAGCGATAGTTATTTCTATGAAATTTGGTTTCAATGTAACTATATATACTGGAGCTGCTATTTATATTCTACTTTTTATTTTAAATCCTTTAAAAATTTTTATAAATGAAGATTTTAATAAATAAAAATAATAACTACTGTTAGGGAGACCTTGTTAATTCAAGGTTTCTCTTTTATTTTTTAATTTTAGTGTTTTTCCATAATTCCTTCACAATTTAAAGATATAATTTTATTAAATAAGAAAGAAGGAAGGGATTTAAGTGAAGAAACATACAGTTAAATTTAAACAAGAAAATATACTCTGTCATAGATGTGTTATTAATGCAGCTAAAGCATTAAGCCAGATTAAAGGCGTTCTGGGATTCAATATTGATATTGATTCCAAAATAGTTCAGGTAATGTATATAGATAATAAAATATCAAAAGAAATAATAAAGGAGGTTATAAACGATTCTATTATCGGTAGAAAAACGAAATTGGTTTTACGCTAATAGTTAAATTGTTTTAATAATGTATAAAAATAAATAAAAATAAAAGGAGTGTTATGTTATGGAGTTTTTAGCTGAAAATTGGTTATATTTTGCTTCTGCAGGTTTGATGGCTTTAATAATGTTTAAAGGTGGCGGTTGTTGTGGTGGACATTCTCACGATACACAGTCACATGATGGAAGTTCTAAAGCTGGAGGTTGCTGTGGAGGAGGGAAGCATGGTAATCAAAGTAGTGAGAATCATGGACACGAGATAAATCAACAGTATAACGATAGATTAGATGCTGCAATAGATCCTATATGCGGAATGAGCGTAAACCCTGATACTGCAATAAAGCAAAAGATAGATGGTAAAACCTATTATTTTTGTAGTGAACACTGCAGAGCTAAATTTGTTAAGGGGAAAAAACTGATATAGTACTATAGAAATTTACTGAAATGAAGGAGAGTAGAAATGAATAAAAGATCTAAGATATTTACAATAATCGCTGCAATAGGTGTAATATCAGTTGGTGTAGGCATTGGGTACTCTAAAGGCAAATTAGGATTTGGGAAAAATAATACTTATTATGCATATGTTCCTAATGCTGCAGATGGGACTGTTTCTGTTATTGATACAAATAAACATGAAGTTATTAAAAATATAGATATAGGTGCTTCTGCATCCGATGGAATCGCAGTAAGTAAAGATGGAAGGTTTATTTATGCTGGTAATGGAGATGGTGGGAATATAGTTGTTGTGGATTCATCTACAGGTGAAAAAGTAAAAGAGATTAAAACAGGTAAAAATGTTCATGGAATAGATATAACTCCTGATGGTAAATATGTTTATGTTGCAAGTGGTGATTTAAAAGACGGAGAGCAATATAATTATGTTTCTATTATAGATACAAAGACAAATAGTATTGTTGGACAAATCACTTCAGATTGGAAAAGTCCTTCACATATAGATTTTAGTGAGGATGGTAAGTTTGCTTATGTTTCCAATGTAATTTCAAATGAAGTGGCAGTTGTGGACACAAATACAAGAGAAATTATAAAAAAGATTCCAGTAGGGAATATACCAAATGAAAATGAACCCTCAATTGATGGAAGTAAGCTTTATGTAGCTAATGTAGGGGATGGGACATTATCAGTAATTAATTTAAAAGACTATAATACTATCAATATAATAAAATCAGGCAAAGGAACCCATGGTATAGCAGTAACAAGAGATGATAAACAGGTGTGGGCAGCAAATTGGTCATCACAGGATGTATCAGTTATTGATACTGACACAAGCAAGGTAATAAAGACAATAAAATTAGGTGGTGTGCCTAATCATTTATCTATTGTACCTGACACTAATATTATGTATGTTTCTAACAAAGATTTAGAAGAAATTGAGGTAATAGATATGGATAGTTATGAAGTGATAAAAAAAATTCCTATTGGAGAAGAACCTCATGAGATAGACTTCGCCTTAATTAAAGATTAAACTTAAATGTATATTTAAGAGACATAAAGGAGTGAAATATGTGCACAGTAAAAAAGTAAGAAATATTACTTTTGTTTCACTGGTATTAATAATAGTAATTTTCGCAGGATTTAATTTATATAACAGACCGAAAGGTTTAGAGAGTAAAAGTAATGAACAAATAGATAATGAGGTATTGGTAACAGATGAATCAGTTAATATTAGTGAAACTACCAATGATGAAATAGGGGAGAGCTAATCGGTAGACAAAGAATTGGAACTTAGAGATAAGTTATCAAGATTCGATGGACAAGGTGCTGTGCAAATAAATGCAACCCTTGAAAATCCTATACAAGAAAATGAACAGTATATTGTTATCAAGGTTCAATTTAGTACACACTCGGTAAGTTTAGACGATTATGACTTTTCAAAAATTGCAAGTTTTAAAAGCAGTGAAGGAATTGAATTAAGTAAGGAAATTTTATGGGAAAAGATAGAAGGAGAGGGACACCACTATTTAGGAATTTATAAAGTTCCTAAAGAAATAAATGGTAAGCTTATTATTTCTAAAAATACAAGTACTATTGAACTAAACATTTCTAATTTAGATGATGTACCAAATAGAAGCTTTAAGTGGGATAAAGATGTTTTAAAGCTTATAGAAAATAAATAATTTATAATAGAAAAAAACATCCCTAAATTCAAGGACGTTTTTTTCTATTATGGTGAGTTATATTAATTTATATGTCTATACATTAATATTTTAATGTTCAATAGATATTAAACTTTCAATATCTATTTGGGTGTTATATGAAATTTGATTTAGACATCCTAGGATAAAACCATGCATAAATGGAGGACGAGGCATATCTTTTGGTGGTTTTGGTTTAATAGCTTGTAAATAATCTACAACAACAGAAGGTACAGAATTAGGTTTTATTAAAAGCAGAGGAGTGTGCTTGCCCATGTGGGCAAAGGTTGCTCCACCTATAATATCCATAGGATTATACAATGCTCCAAAGGTAAAGGCATGACCATCCCTATAGTTTCTTCCCCAGCCAAATTCTCCATCAGGGCTCTTATATTTTGAAAAGTTTACAGCAATTTCATAAGGGGTAGCACCATTAATTCTATCTATATGTTTCACATTTGGCAATTTGGATAAAGATTGTTCTACTGCTTTTGATATAGTGTTAATAGAACCTAATATATAGATATTAATATCATTCATTCCACGTATTGTTTCTAGTGTGTAATTTGGGATTTGATCTTTTTTTACATATAAAATTGGATCTCCATGATGAGCAGACCAATAAGCTGCTGGAATGCCTTCCGAAAAATTCTCACCAGAGACTATTAGTATATTTTTAAATTCTTTTCTAATACGAGGTATTATACAGGCGGTATCGTAATGATTCTTTCCTCTTATTTGCTCGGTTTTCAAGCCTACATAGTTAAGTTCAGAAGCTACATTATCAGAGATATTTCCAACTAAAAATACTTGGACACCTCTATATCCTTTAGGAGAAAGACGAAGAATTTCAGCTAAGGTTTCTCTGCTTAGCATACTTCTATCAGTAAATAAAATAGCAGCATCGATAGGAAAATGAACTAGAGAAGTTGCTGCAATACCATCAAAGACCTCTTGCCTATTTACAAGAATTATAGCATTAGGTTTCATATGGGTAAAAGTCATTCTTGATGCCTCTATAGCCAAATAGATAATATTATTAGCGCAAACTCGAGTGGTGTTCAGGGTTGAAGCACATCTAGCATAAGGGTTTATATTATAGTACATAAAAATACTCCTATCTGTATCATTTACTAACATTATATAAAAAGAGTTATTAAATGGTGCTCTACCAAATCTTTTATATAATATTTAATTCAAAAATATCTATATTATGGAATAAAACTATAGGGACTATATAGTATAAAAATTTAAGAATAAAACTTTAAGAATAAAACTTTTTAAGAATTTTGGAACTTAGGAAGGTTTATTAGATAATAAAACAATAATTTTTAAAAGCCTGCAACTAAGCTATTGCAGGCTTTTAAAATGATTTGGATAATTATAACTCAAGATATTAGTTTATAATTAACTAAATAACCTTGAAGTATTCTACCATAGAATTTAAGTTTTCAGTCATTGAAGAAAGTGTCTCCGATGTGGAAGATACCTCTTCAATGACAGCTGTCTGTTCTTCAATGTTAGCATTGATTTCTTCAGTGGCAGAGGAAAGGTTTTGTATGCTTAATACAATACCATCCATGTTTTGAGAGATATTAGCTGCTTGTTTAGCTTGCTCAACTGTCTGTGAAGAGATTTCCTCTATTTTTTCTATAAGGTTATTCATGTTATCTATAACTAGTTTAATTTGATCTTTGGCATACTTTGATACTGAAATACCTTCTTTTACTTTATCCTCTGTTAAGGAGATAGTATTTACTGCAACTTCAGTTTTAGATTGAATTTCCTTAATCATGTTTTCAATGCTATTGGTAGCGGAAGCACTTTCTTCAGCCAGTTTTCTTACTTCCTCTGCTACAACAGAAAAGCCCCTGCCATGTTCTCCAGCTCTTGCAGCTTCTATGGCTGCATTCAATGCTAACATATTCGTTTGATTTGCTATATTTGTAATCATGGAAGTTATATTTCCAATTTTATTTGATAAGACATTGAGTTCATCTATTATAAACTTAACTTCTGTAGTGGAGATTTGGATATCTGACATAGCTAAAGCAGCTGTATCTACTGACATTCTTCCTTTATCGGCATACTCTTTAAGAGTAAAGGAGCTAGTCTTTGTTTCATCTGCAAACACTGATACTGTATCTGAACTTGATGAAATAGCTTGTATACTTGTATTTATTTCTTCTACAGCAGAAACAATATCTTGTATATTGTGTGATGAGTTTGAAATTTTTTCTACTATTTCAGTTGAAGTTTTCGTAGTGTTTTCCATTGCTGATGCTAACTGTTCACTTCCTAATGCTACTTCACTAGAAGTCGATTTTATCTGGGTAACAATATCATTAAGTTTTATTCCTGTGTCGTTTAAGGCATTGATTAGTATACCTATTTCATCTGTAGCTTTTATCTTAAGACTATTTGTTAAGTTTCCATCAGCTAGGTTTTTAGCAAAATCAACACTTTTGTTTAGCGGCTTGATAATTGATGAGGATATAGTTACTGCTAATAAAATGCTAATAACAAGTGAAACAGCTGTAAATATGATAACCAAAGTTGTAACTCTCTTGTAAATAAACATACTGCTATCATATTCTTGTTTTGCTTCCTCAAGTTTATGTTCCGCTATCTCATCTATAGTTTTTTCTATTGATGCAAATTTTTCGGTGTTATCTTTAGAAATTGCATAAGCTTCTTGATTTTTTAAAGCTATACTTTTATTTATAGCTTCTAATTGCTGTTCCTTTACCTTATTTATACCTTCTAACAATAAATCAATTTGTTTCATATCACTTTCATGAGACATTTTTTTAAATTCATTAAGGCTTTCAATAATACCTTTTGAATAATATTCTTCTAAATGCATAGTATGTTCCTTTTTCTCATCGATAGTAGGTGATAAAAGAATATTTTTTTCTGTACGTTGAACTTTAGCTATGTAATATTGGGCATTCTTAATGTAATTAATTCCGTTTACCTGATCATGATACATCACTTTAACATTTTGATTTATTTGACTTAACTCAAATAAACTTATGGAACCTAGCAAGAACATAAAAAGCGTAGTAACACCAAAGGCTAAAAGTAGTTTTTTTCTAATGCTGTTCATTTAATTACCCCCATAATGTGTAAAATTATATAATAGTTGTATTAGTTTTGTTGATAATAGTTCACTATTAATGCATCCAAACTTTCACTTATTTTGATTATTTCTTTTGTTATAATACCTTTATTTGATTTAAGTTTAAGTTCAAGTACTTCTCTTTGTGGATTTATGTCAATATAGTAGACACAAAAACTCAAATTTTTATGCAGTTTTTCTTAAAGCATCTTCAAGCTGTTGAGGAGTCATATAACCGATACTGCTATGAAGCCTTTTTCTGTTGTACCAGG
>NZ_PVXN01000060.1 GCF_002995795.1 Clostridium thermopalmarium DSM 5974 | reverse complement strand
CATGGGTTTGTCAAGGGCTGCGTAGCAGGCGGAGCTTTACCCTTGATAAACCACAAGCGACATCTATAATATTCAAAATATGGGATTAAGCAATCTTCGATAGTTCTTCATAAAAATATTTTTCTGGGGTTTTGTAATTTAGCAATTTACGTGGCAACCTATTCATCCAATTTTGAATCCTTTGAATTGTATCAAAAGATAAGTCTTTGATGCTTTTACCCTTAGGGATAAAACGACGTATAAGACCATTATGACGTTCATTAGTACCCCTTTCGAAGGAAGAATAAGGGTGAGTATAGTATACCTCTATACCATATTCTTTAAGCAAAGTTTCTAAATTACTAAATTCAACCCCATTGTCAGCTGTGATACTTTTAAATACATGTTTAAAAGTATCTCTATACATCTCCATAAGCTTTTTTATTGAATCATCAACAGATTTACTATCTTTAGCATTTAAAGTTATCATTATTTCATAACGGGACTTACGCTCTGTTAGAGTCAAGAGAGCATTATCACCGGACTTTTTACCAATGACAGTATCTATTTCCCAATGTCCGAATTCTTCACGGGTATTTACTTCTTCTGGTCTTAAATCAATACTTTTACCTAAGATACGCTTATTTTGCTTAATTCTTTTATTCTTAGGTTTTAAGCGTAGTTTTAAAGGTAAATCTATATTGCGTACAGATAAAAAGCCTTTATCAATATAGTTGTACAATGTTTTAGTAGAAACAATATATTCATCC
>NZ_PVXN01000059.1 GCF_002995795.1 Clostridium thermopalmarium DSM 5974 | reverse complement strand
TTATAATCAGTATCATGAACCATAGTGAAAATCTCCTGTATGTTTATACTCAACACCTATATCATACATGATTTTCACTATGGTTTTAATATTTTTTTATCTGTTGCATTTAATTTTACAATGAACCTCAGCATTTTTATTTTTAAATTCTTATATTTTATATTATAAAATTTTTAAACTACGTTCTTAACCTTCTTTTTCTAAATTACATTACTTAAAATATTCATTAAGTGGAAGCAACCTTTTCCCTTTATATGCAAACATATCTATTCTTTCAATATAAGTAAACGCATCTTTATCTAATCCATCAATGTTTTCTTTTAGATATTCTGCAATAACCTGCGCTGATAAATTTTGCTTACTTCCAGCAGTTACTAAAGCTTCTATATGAAGAATAGATTCTTTTATGCTAAATTTAATTTCTTTAATTAAAGGCTTTATATTTACTTCTTTTTCACCTTTTTTACTCTTTTTTACTATATTCCATTCTGATAACTTCATCAATTTATTTAATTCTTGTTCTACATTCTTCTCATCAGTACATCTTAAATCCAGAGTATATTTTGCTGCTTCCACTGCTGCCATAGCTTGAGGCTTCTTTTTCTTTCCATCTTTATCTTTAACTTTCACCACATCTAATGCTTTAATTCCTGCAGGTGCATTCTTATTAAATTCTTCTTTTATATAATCTTCATCCACTTCTTTGCTAAACTCTACATCCATATATTCTCCTTTAGAATACACACCTACAGAAAGAGGTTGAGCTATTGATAAGATTATATGTGGATTAAATCCTTTTGAATATGCTACAGGAAGATCAGCTCTTCTTAGAATTCTCTGAATAGTTCTCATCAGTTCTAAATGAGATACAAATTTTATATCACTACCTTTAGTATATTTAATTAAATATCGCATTTTTAAAACAAGCCCCCTCTTTAAAGCATTCTGATGTGTTTATACCGCAATTTGTACATCCAAGTCTGCAATCGCGAGTAACTTCTGCTTTCCTAGCACGTTCATTTTCTTTTATTAAAAACTCCTTTGTAACACCTATATCTATGAAATCCCATGGTAAAATTTCTTCATAATCCCTTTCACGATATGCATAGAAATCTCCATCTACACCGCATTCAGCCATAGCTTCTTTCCAAATTTCAAAGTTGAAGTACTCTCCCCAACCATCAAACTTAGCTCCTTTCTCGAAAGCTTTTACAAGAACATCACAAAGCTTTCTATCTCCTCTTGCAAACACAGCCTCTATATAGCTAACTGGAGACTCATGCCAATTATATACTATATGTCTGTTTTTTATCGACTCTCTTAAAAGCTTAATTTTTTCTTTAACTTGTTCCATAGTATCTTGCGGTGCCCATTGGAAAGGTGTAAAAGGCTTTGGTACAAATATAGAAGTGCTTAAAGTAACTCTAAGTCCTTTCTTCCTATCTCCCTTAGGAACCTTATAATACTCTTCTACAACCTTTTCTCCAAGGTCTGCTATGCCAAGTATATCCTCATTGGTTTCATATGGAAGCCCTATCATAAAGTAAAGCTTTATAGTAGACCAACCTGACTTAAAAGCACTGGATACAGACTCCATAAGATCCTTCTCTGTAACACCTTTGTTTATAATATCTCTCATTCTTTGACTTCCAGCTTCTGGTGCAAATGTAAGTCCTGTCTTTCTCACCTTTTGAATTTCATTTATTAAGTCTACTGAGAAAGAATCTATTCTTATAGACGGTAAAGATATCCCTACCTTTTTTTCTTTATACTTTTCTATTAAAGATCTTACAAGATTTTGAATATCTGAATAATCACAAATACTTAAGGATACAAGTGAAACTTCTTCATATCCTGTAGACTTTAATAATTTACCTACTTGTTCCATTATCTTATCTGTAGTCTTTTCTCTGACTGGTCTATATATCATCCCTGCTTGACAAAATCTACATCCTCTAGTACATCCTCTAAAAGTTTCAACAGTAACCCTATCATGTACTATTTCTCCATACGGAACTATTAATTTATCTGGAAAATCTACTTCATCTATATTTCGAATTACTGCCTTAGTAACCTTTTCAGGTACATCTTTATATTTAGGCTTAAATTCTTTTATAGTTCCATCTTCATGGTAACTTACTTCATAAAGGCTTGGAACATATATCCCCCTTATTTTTACTGCTTCTCTTAAAAATTCTTTTTTACTTAAGCCCTTCTTTTTACATTCTTGATACAGATCTAATACTTCATTTAATTGAGCTTCGCCTTCTCCTAAGGCAAACATATCAGCAATGTCATAAAGTGGTTCAGGATTATATGCGCATGGTCCTCCACATATAACTATTGGATCTTCTTCACTTCTTTTAGAAGCTCTTACAGGAATACCTGCCATATCAAGCATGTTTAGTATATTAGTATAACTCATTTCATACTGTAGTGTAAAACCAACGAAATCAAATTCCTTTAAAGAATCCTTAGTTTCTAAAGTATACATAGGAATGTTATTTTCTCTCATAAGCTTTTCCATATCTGGCCATGGTGCAAATGCTCTTTCGCAGAAAGTATCCTTTCTTTGATTTAGAACATAGTACAGGATTTTAGTTCCTAAGTGAGACATTCCAACTTCATATACATCTGGAAAACAAAAAGCAAATCTTATGTCTACTTCATCTTTATTCTTGTAGAAAGAATTTAATTCTCCACCTGTATATCTGATAGGTTTTTCAACCTTATATAATATATCATCTGATATTTTATTCATTAATCTTCCTCCTGTGTTAATTCTTCAATCATATCTTTGTATTGTACCATAATTTTAAAAATAAAATCAATTCCTTAAAGTTCTTTCTTATCTTCCTTCCACTTTTTCCATTCGTCAATACTCACTTTAGCAAGTTTATCTATCTTATCTATTTCATCTATATTCTTCAAATATTCTTCTATTGTTATATTTCCATATACCTTTAACGCCTCTACTAATTCTTCTTCGTATATTACATTTATTGCCTTCATATCACTATCTAATACTATAAAAATATTATATTTATTTTTATCTACTATACTCAAAGCATCTAACAAAGTCTTTTTGCAATATATGGATATACTTCTATTTCCCATATATCCTCTCTTTATAAATTTATATTTTTTTTTCACAATATCACTCATAATTAAATATACTATCCTTTCTTTCTCTTTATATGATGTAATTACTATTAAACCTCCTATAATACCAATACTAATATATCTATATCCAAATACCATGAGTATTAAAAAATAACCCGTTATGATTATTCCTATGCCAATACTAATATTAACTGTTATTTTGTTTGCTCTTTTATAAAATGTTCTAAATGAAATAATATCCCTAATTATTCTTCCCCCATCCAAAGGAAATGCTGGAATAAGATTAAAAATTCCTAAGGATAAATTGCTCATATATAATATATCCAGATAGTTACTTTGAAATTTAATATTTAATAAATAGAAAATCACAGCAAAAACTAAATTAAACAAAGGCCCACTTAAAGATATTATTAAATCTTCCTTTGGATCCGCTTCATCTAACTCCTTAAATTTAAGTACTGCTCCTATAGGCAAAATTTCTATACCAAATCCACCAAATCCTAATTTTTTAGCTGTTACATAATGTACAAGTTCATGAAGAAATACAAGCACAAAGGATACTAAAATCTTTCCTTTAAATCCTATGATTATGAGTACAATTATATAAGGAATAAAAAGCTTGCTGATTTTTATGATTAGCTCTTCTTTTTCTTTCATTCTTTATTTCTCTGCCCTAATCATCTTTTCTAAACCTTTGTTCTGTCCCATAAATAGAACTTCAAAATGGACATGCTTTTTTGTATCAATATTTTCTGCTATATTATCTCCTTTTTTTACTAGGTCATTTTTATTTACTAATACTTTATCTAAATTAGAGTATAAAGTTTCTATACCCTCTCCGTGATCTATTATTATATAGCTTCCAAGATCAGTATCTTTTCCACATTCCTTTACTTTTCCATCATAGCTTGCAAAAATCTCTCCTTTTTCTGAAGTTCCTATGTTTATACCTTCATCATCTTCTTTAATAATGCCTTCAGCAGGTAATGTGAATTTTTCTCTTATCTTTTCTTTTATAGTTTGTCCTCTTGTAAATTTTGTTTTTATCTTATCTATGATTTCTACTGTTTTATCTTGAATACTTTCATTTTCATCTAAGGCTTTTACTTTACTTACAATTTCTTTATAGTCCAAATTAGTGTTTACAACTTGTTTAGAATATTTATAAATCATTTGTGTTTGTGGAATTTGTATAACTTTACAAACAATAACCACTATGAACATGGCAAGTACTCCACATAAGTCTTGAATTATTTTTCTTATTACTGGGTTTCCCTTATAACTTTTTTCTGAATACCTTTCAAAATAATTTTTATTGTTACTCCTTTTATTTATAATAGATTTATAATAATTTTCATACTGAGAATTATAGTTTCCCATCTTTTATCCCCCCATCTACAAACTTACACTATAATATATATTTGCTTAGAACTATTTCTATTACAATGAATAAAAAAAAGGCACTTTTCACTCGAAATGCCTTTTTTATTGCTATTCTTTATTTAATGCTTCTAATAAAGCATTTAATTCAATTCCATGTATCATAGCTGCCTCTTCAAGAGTTTCACCTTGAGATGATGGACACCCTACGCATCCCATTCCAAAGTTCATTAAAATTTCTGCTTTTGACCTGTCTATTCTTATTACTTCTCCTATTGTCATATCTTTTGTAAATTTCATAATATAATTCTCCTTTTCTCTTAATACTATAGAATATTTTAAGATTGCAGAATTTATTAGATTTCAAAATCGTTTAAAATTTAATTTTATTCACAAATTTTTAAAACATATTCTATTATATATTTCCCAAACAAAATAAAAAATAAGCATTTTCTAAAAAAATACTTTAGAAAATGCTTATTTTTTATTATTTTACAATTTGAGTCATTCTTAAAGAATATTCTTCTTTTTGAGCAGTTTTTTTACTAATCTTACTTAAAATCCAATATGAAATTCCAAGAGCTACAATTCCTAACAAAAAACTTAAAATTTCAACATTTCCATATCCTAATGTAGCGAATACTTTCATGCCTACTCCTATTCCAATTGCTAGCATAATCAATGGGAAAACATATACCCACAACAGCATTTTATTAAAGGCATTCTGCTTCATTTCAACTTTTACCTTATCTCCTATCTTAGCTCCAAGTGTATTTTTTATTTCAGTTGTAACCCCTGCTGATGCACAAGCTAACTTACAGCTAGCACAGCTATCTCCACAGCCTCCTTGTCTTTTAAAGGAAACCACAGCGTATTCACCTTGAATAGAAGTTACATATCCTGTTTGTACCATTCTAATCAACTCCTACAAATGTTCTTAATCACTACGTTTTTTTTGTTATTATATCATATATCCATTAAAATTTCTAAGAGTTTAGTCACACTTTTTATTGAGGAATAAACATAGTTTGAGTAGTATATATCTTATCAGAAATTACAGATACATCTACGGATACTGCATATCCTGGTTCAGCTAATCCAACTAGAACAGGTATAATGGTTCTTTCATTACTTTGTATCATTCCCGAATAATAAGTATCTCCAGATTTATAATGACAAACTATCCTAACCTCAGCTCCTGCTGGACCTGTCACGGTTATATTTACAATTGAATTTTGTACAGGAAAAGTATTATCAACACTTGCTGTCACATTAGGAGAAGATTTTTTAACTTGAAGAGCAAATGCTGTTTGTTCTTCAAGACTAAGCACTACTCCGGCAGCTAATGAAAAAATAATTACTGTTACTATTATAATAAGTATCTTATTGTTTACTCTTATATATCTTCTCATTTATTGTCCTTCTTTCATTATCCTTATTATACTAAAAATATACACTATGGCAACACTAGACCAAATACTGTATAACAATATTATTATAATTTAGTTATTACAATATACTTAAAAATAATTATTGAATTTCTAATACTTTGTATCTTTTCATTAAAAAATCTTTATCAAAACTTCCACCTTGTCTCCATCCTACAAATATATCTATAGATGCACCCATGTATTTTTCTATATATTTTCTATTATACTCATAAGTATCTAAGTCATTAAATGCACTTTGATTATTACTAATATCCTCATCCTCATTTAAGAATCTCTGTTCCTTGTCCCCACTTAAATAAAAAAAGAAAGCCATAATCATGATTTATCGAATAAATCAATGTTTATGACTTCTTAAATACATACTTTTTAACACTTAATTCTTTTTCCTTGTTTTGGATTTTCTAACCCCATTCACTTCTATATTTTTTAAACTATTCCTTGTGCCATCATAGCCTCTGCAACCTTTATAAATCCAGCAATGTTTGCTCCTACTACAAGATTATCTTCATATCCATATTCTTTAGCAGCTTTAGATGAATTTTCATAAATATTCTTCATTATGCCTTTTAGCTTTGCATCTACTTCTTCAAAAGTCCATGAATATCTCATGCTGTTTTGAGACATTTCTAAAGCAGAAACAGCAACTCCACCAGCGTTAGCAGCTTTTGCAGGTGCAAAAAGAACTTTATTATTTATAAATACATCTATAGCTTCTAAAGTTGAAGGCATATTAGCACCTTCTCCAACAGCTATTACTCCATTTTTAACTAATGTCTTAGCATCTTCTTCATTTAATTCATTTTGAGTAGCGCAAGGAAGAGCTATATCACATGGTATATTCCATACACCTTTTCCTTCTGTGTATTTAGCTTCAGGACGATATTTAACATACTCTGTCAATCTCTTTCTTTCTACTTCCTTGATTCTCTTTAATAGAGCTAAATCAATTCCATTTTCATCATAGATATACCCATTAGAATCACTGCATGATACTACTTTTGCTCCTAATTGCTGTGCTTTTTCTATAGCATAGATGGCAACATTACCTGCTCCAGATACAACTACAGTTTTTCCTTCAAAGCTCATTCCTTTTGCTTTTAACATTTCATCAACAAAATAAACTAATCCATAACCAGTTGCTTCTGTTCTTGCAAGGCTTCCTCCAAAAGTTAATCCCTTTCCAGTTAAAACTCCCTCATAAGAATTTGTCATTCTCTTATATTGTCCATATAAATATCCGATTTCTCTTCCACCTACTCCAATATCACCAGCAGGTACATCTATATCTTTTCCTATGTACTTTGAAAGCTCTGTCATAAAACTTTGACAAAATCTCATGATTTCTCTATCAGATTTTCCTTTAGGATCAAAATCTGAACCACCTTTTCCTCCTCCTATTGGAAGACCAGTAAGAGAATTTTTAAAGATTTGCTCAAATCCTAAAAACTTAATTATGCTTAAATTTACACTTGGATGAAATCTAAGTCCTCCTTTATATGGTCCTATAGCACTATTAAATTGAACCCTAAATCCTCTATTAACTCTAACTTTTCCTTCATCATCTACCCATGGAACTCTAAACATTATTTGTCTTTCTGGTTCAACAATTCTATCCAAAATCCCTTCTTCAATATATTCAGGATGTTTTTCTAAAACTGGAACTAAAGACTTTAAAACCTCTTTTACTGCTTGATGAAATTCACTTTCATATGAATTTCTTTTTAACACACCTTCAAACACCTGTTCTACATACTGTTTTGCTTCCATAAAACAACCCCCTATTAATTTAAATTCCTTTGTTATTCAATATAATATCACAAATTTAATAAAATTAATATACGTTTTTTAAAATTTATATAAATTTTTGCAGCTTTTTTTAGCAATTTAATAACACATCAATATACATACTATATTTTCCAAAAGTAAATTTAATTTAGATATAAATCATAATAATTTGTTTAGTGTACACATTTTTGTACTTATTGTGCAATATTAACCTACAAATTGTTGCAAATAGTTTCAAAAAATTAAAATACACTGCTTAAAAATTGCAGTGTATTTTAATTTTTATTAATCACAAAGCTTATTTTAATTTTAAAATATCTTTAATTATTTCTCCAGCCATTATCATGCCTGCAACAGGTGGAACAAAAGATATACTTCCTGGTATTTGTCTCTTATGTGAACATTTTTTACTTCCTCCTGTGCATACACAGCCTTCCTTGCAAGTAATAACTTCTTCTAATTTAGGCTTAAGAGGTGTTTCTTCTGAATACACTACCTTAAGTTCCTTAACACTTCTTTTCCTAAGTTCGTATCTCATAACCTTTGCTAAAGGACAAATCTTGGTATTATAGATATCTGAAACTTTAAATGCTGTTGGATCCATCTTATTCCCAGTCCCCATACAACTTATTATATTTATATTTCTTTCTTTACACCAAACTATAGTAGAAATTTTAGATGATACAGTATCTATAGCATCTGCTACATAATCTACATCTTTTTTTATTATTTCATCTATGTTATCTTCTTTTATAAATGTTTCATAGACTTCTACATTGCACTTAGGATTTATACTTAGTATTCTATCTCTCATAACCTCTACTTTAGACTTGCTTATGGTATCAAATTTAGCATGTATCTGTCTATTCAAGTTAGTTAAACAAACAGTATCATCATCCACTATAACTAAATTCCCTACTCCTGCCCTTACTAAAGCCTCAGCAGTAAAACTTCCAACTCCACCTAATCCTAAAACTATTACTTTGCTGTTTTTTAATCTATCTAATCCATCCTTCCCAATTAATAATTCAGTTCTCGAAAATAAATGTTGTTTCATAAAGCCCTCCTATATCCTACTTTTCCTATAGGATATACTAAGCAATTATTATGTGAAAGTCAATATTTTTTTATAAACTTTACCTAAAATCCAAAGTTAATAAATAGCTCAATTACTTTCAAATAAAGAAAGTAATTGAGCTATTTATTAATACAATTATTCTCATCAACCATCTCTTCAATTTTTTTAGCAAATTCATTGCTTATTTTTTCTACTAACTGTACATCTTTAGATTCTGTATATATCTTGCATAAAGGCTCCTCTACATCTGGAATAACAAGTATCCAAGCATCTCCGTATTCAAATTTAATTCCTTCTATAATTTCTGTAACTTTATAATCCATTTTCTCCATTAAACTGCGCATTATTTTTCCTTTAATATTAGAAGGGCATCTGACCTTTTGCTCTTTCTTATGATAGGTAGAAAATCTAGATATAATTTGAAATAGAGACAAGCTATCATTTGCCATTAAGTTTAAGGTAAACATAAGTATTCCTACAGCATCCAAAGTAATCAAATATCCATTTATAATGTCCATTTTTGTCAAGCTTTTTTCATTTTTTATATACTCATCTAAAATGCTTTTTTGTGATGTCTTTGTTCTTATAAATTTAACTTTACACATAGAAGCAACTTTTTTTATTGCTTCAGATGAAGTTACTGGTACCACTAATGTATTAATTTTAGAGTATTTCAACATTATAAAATACCTTAATGCATCATATGAATCTTCTTTTATTATATTTCCTTTTTCATCTACAAAAGTTGCATATTCTCCTTCATCGGAAATATATACTCCTAAGTTAGCTTTGTTTTCTACAACTTTTTTGCTAAGTCCAACTAAATCCTTAACCTTTTCATATAATACAGCATTAACTTCAAGTTCAGAGAAAATCTCTTTTACTATATAACATATTAAAGAATTTCTAGTACTTATTACCACCTTATATTTCTTTATTTTAATTTTGGGTATATCTAATCTATTAATAATAGATCTGATATAATATTTTTCATTATTATCAAAATGAACTACACCTTTAAAGCAATCTGTCCTTACCCTTCTAAAGTCTTCTCTTATAAAGCTATTTTCAATTTTTCTTTCCATGGATTTATCTATATCTATACCATTCTCATTCATAAATAATATATTAACCTTTTGTGGATTATCTTTATCTACTATAACGTGAATAGCTCCACTAACTCTGAAAAACTTAACAGCATATCTTGTCATAGCCGTAGTTGTTTCTTCAAGATCATAAACTTCCATGCCCATAGATAATAGCCCTGTAGCAAGAGAATATTTAATCATCTGAGCCGCTCCGTTATCATTACAGCTTATAGCTACTCTACTTCCGTATTTTAGCAACGAACCATATGCAGAGCCTAACTTTGAGACAAATTCTGGAGTTATATCTATGTTTATACCTCCAGTTATCCCTTTCTTTCCGAAGAGGGTTCTTGAAAACTTTTCACCCCAGATAATATTGGATTTTACTATAGTATTTGATTCTATTAACTTGTTAGGCCATATTTTAACTCCTGGCTTCACTATAGAGTTTGTTTTAATTAATGTATCATCGCCTATTGCAGCACCTTCAAATACTGACGTTTTCGATTCTAACTGTACATTTTTACAAAGAACTGTTCCTCTTATCTCTGCATTGTCTCCTACATAACAATTGTCAAATAATATGCTTCTTTTTATAGTTGCTCCAGCTGATATAATGTTATTTCTACCAAGTACAGTATACGGTCCTATCTCAGCCCCTCCATATATTCTCGTATTATTTCCTATAAATACAGGAGGTATTATCTTTGTTTTTATATCTATTTCACAGTTTTTTCCTACCCATATTTTATTTTTATATTTTTCTAAATCAACTTTTAATTTAGCATTTCCTCTTAATATATCGAAATGACACTTAGTATATTCTTGAATAGTTCCAATATCGCACCAATACCCATCTGCAACATAAGTATATAAAGTTTCTCCATTATTAATTAGCATAGGGAATAAGTCCTCACTAAAGTCGAATTTTTTATTTTTCCCATAATAGGAAAAAATTCTTGGTTCTAATATATATATTCCTGTATTTACCTTATCACTAATAACTTCATTCCACCTTGGTTTTTCTAAAAATTCAGTAACTCTTCCTTCTTTATCAGTTAAGACCACTCCATATTCTAAAGGGACTTGTACTTCTTTTAGTACTAAAGTCCCTATAGCATTTTTGCTTTTATGATAATCAATAACTTTAGATAAGTTTATGTTTGTTAAAGAATCTCCACTTATAACAATAAAAGTATCATCTAAAAAATCTTCTGCATTCTTTACACTTCCCGCTGTCCCTAATGGAGTTTCTTCAATGAAATATTTTATTCTAACTCCAAACTTATTCCCATCTTCAAAATAATTGGTTACTTCATCTGCTAAGTATTGTAAGGTTATTCCTATATCCTCTATGCCATTTTTCTTTAATAACTCTATTATGTATTGCATAATAGGCTTATTCAATATTGGCATCATAGATTTAGGTGTATTACAAGTAAGCGGTCTCAGTCTACTTCCAAGTCCACCTGCCATAATAATTGCCTTCATGCACTTCACTCCTCTTACAATCCTTATCTCTATTCCTAACCTGCCCACTCAGTTCCTTTAGCTTCTTTTAATACCTGTTTATATACTTCGGTTGTAAGCTCAGCAATCTGCTTCCAAGAGTAGTTCTCCTTTACACTTTTTAATCCATTCTCTCTTAATTTATTTGCCAATTCAGTATTATTTAATACTTCTAGCAAACTGTCCTTTAAACTAGTAGTAGAGCCACTCATAAATTTCAACCCATTAATTCCGTGGCGTATTATTTCTGAAAATCCTCCTATATCAGAGGCAATTACAGGACATCCTGCTGCCATAGCTTCTAAAGCTACTATTCCAAAAGGTTCATATATAGAAGGAAAAACTGCTGCATCGGATATGCGATATAATTTACCCTTTTCTTCTTCACTTATATATCCTGTAAATATGACTTTTTCTTCAATTCCTTCATTTAATACTATATCTTTTAATTCTTCTGTCATACTTCCTGTTCCAGCTATTATAAATTTAATTTTAGCATTTTCTTTTAATATTTCAGGAATTGCATTTATAAGTATGTGTATTCCCTTTTCAAAAACATGTCTCCCTATATATAAAACAATCTTTTCATCATTTTTTGCATATTTTTTTCTAACATTGTATAAATCATTCTTTTCCTGAAAGTTTACAACCTTTACTCCATTAGGTATAATCCATATTTTTTCTCTTGGTGTAGAAAATATAGTTGCAATCTGCTCTTTCATATAATTGCTGCAAACAATTACCTTCCAAGCTTCATAGGTAAGATTCCATTCTGTAGAAGATATATATCTTTGCATATCTGTTTTAATTCCAGCATTTCTTCCATATTCGGTAGCATGAATAGTAGCTATAAGTGGTATATTATAAGCCCATTTTAGAGCCTTAGCAGCAAATGTAGAAAGCCAATCATGAGCATGTATTATATCCATTCTTCCTTGTAATTTTATTATCCTTATACTTTCTTCTATCATTGCAAAATTTAACTGCATTACCCACTTTATAAAATCTTGAGTTTGTATTTTATACGGCTCTACTCTATAAATAAAAACTCCATTATCATTTTCCTTTATAGGAGCTATCCCATCTTGACAGGTTACTACATGAACTTCATGCCCCATTTCACACAAACTATGAGATAAATGATAAACATGATTAGATAAGCCCCCAACATTTTTAGGTGGATATTCCCATGATAATATTAATATTCTCATTTATTTGCTACGCTCCTTTAATCTGTATACTAATCTTTGGATTAATTTACTTTACTTTTATTATAATGTATAAATATATATTTTCAACCATTTTATGTAAATAAACTTCAAAAGAAAAGACAGCTGCTTAGTTTAAGTGCTGTCTTTCCTTTGAGCATATTTTAAGTTATTTTTCCTTTTTAAGCATTTCACCTATAGCTGATATACTGCCAAGAGAAGATAAAGTTTCATTTGGAAGTATAAGTTTATTAGCAGGAGAATTTGCCATTTCTTTAAGTGCTTCTACCTGTTTTAAAGCTATTACAGTTTCATTGGTTCCTGATTCAATTATAGCTCTATTAACTATATTTATGGCCTCCGCTTGTGCCTTAGCCACAATCTCTATAGCTTTAGCTTTACCTTCAGCTTCAAGAAGCTGGGATTCACGAAGCCCCTCAGCACGTCTTATATTAGCTTCTTTTTCTGCTTCTGCCTGGAGTATTCTTGATTGCTTTTCTCCCTCTGCTCTTGCAATTTCACTTTGCTTTTGACCTTCAGCTTGTAATATTGCAGCTCTCTTATCTCTTTCAGCTTTCATTTGTTTTTCCATAGCCTGCTGAATTTCTGCTGGTGGTATTATATTCTTTATTTCTACAGAGAGAATTTTAATTCCATAGGCATCTGTAATTTCATCGATTATTTCTAAAAGTTTAGAGTTAATTCGATCTCTTCCCGATAAAACCTCATCTAAAGACATATCTCCTACTATATTCCTCATATTTGTAATAGTAGAGTAAACTATACCTGATTTATAATCTTCAATATTATAAACGGCATCCTTTGCATTTAAAACTTTATAAAATATAACATTATCTATAGAAATTTTAACATTGTCCTTAGTTATAACACTTTGAGGTTGTATATCTAAAATTTGCTGTTTAGTTGATATTTTTTTTCTTACGAACTCTACAAATGGGATTATAAAGTGCCATCCTGGCTCAAGAGTCCTGTGATATTGACCAAATCTCTCTACAATGTATACATATCCCGTGTTTACAATTTTAATGGACGACACTATTGAAATTAGAATTATAACTAAAATTATTATTCCTAAAATATTAAAAAACATTTTTTTGCCCCTTCCTTATTACAATTTTTTAATTAGCAATTTATTGCCTTCAATACCAATAATCTTAACCTTATCTCCTCTGTTTATTCTCTCCCCCTTATTTTTTACAGTCCAATATATTCCTTCAAACTTTATTGTAGTCTTATCTACTATATCTTTATCGCTTATAAATTCTCGCCCGATATATCTCTCTTCCATAGTGGGAGTTATGGGAACAGTTTTTTTTATGGTCTTTTTAACATATGGATAACCTATAGCCATTAAAGCTATACTTAATCCTGTAAAGCTAATAACTTGAGCTGAAAAAGAAAATCCTAAAATTGCAAGTATTAAGGATACAACTCCTCCAATTGTAAACCATATAAATAAGAAACTACTAGTTACTATATCTATCCCTAAAGTCACGCTAGCTATAATTATCCATAATATTATATATCCCCTTACAATTGATACCACCTTCTTTCATTAAATATTATAACACTACAAAGTTATTATACATTAAATTATACGCCATTTAACATAATTAGTAAAATTATTATATATCCTTTATATTCTATTCTATTTATTACTCAGTGTACTTTTATCTCAATTTTATATGCACTCTAGAAATAAATTATGCAAAAATTCATTTGAAAGTTTAGTCCCTTTGCTCAATCTAGGTAGATTGATAAGATATAACATGTTGACAGACAAGCATTTTAGGGGTTAAAGTTTAATAGTGAAAATATTATTAATACATATACATAAACAAAAAGATGGAGTGTGAATTTAATGAACTTTATTAGAGTAGCAGCGGCATGCCCTGTGGTTAATGTTGCAGATATAGAATTCAATGTTAAAAATATAAAAGAATGCATAAATGCAGCCTTAAAAGAGAATTCAAAATTAATAGTCTTGCCAGAGCTAGCTATAACTTCTTATACTTGTGGAGATTTATTTCTACAGCAGCACCTAATTCATGAAGCTATCAATGGAGTACAGGATATTCGTGACTTTTCTTTGGGTAAAGATATTTTAATAGCAGTTGGCGCTCCTTTACTTTATAGGAATCGCCTATATAATTGTGCTTATATTATATATAACGGAAAAATACTCGGAATTGTTCCTAAAAATTATATACCAAATTATTCAGAGTTTTATGAAAAGCGATGGTTTACCGAAGGTTATGATATAATTAATCACTATGTAGATCTTTCTTTTCAAAAACATATACCTTTTGGAATAAACCTAATATTTTCAAGTGAAGTTTTTAAATTTGGATTTGAAATTTGTGAAGATTTATGGACTGTAATACCACCTAGTTCATATCTTGCTCTTCTTGGTGCCAATATAATAGGAAATCTTTCTGCATCCAATGAACTTGTGTCAAAATCTAGTTATAGAAAATCTATGATATCTTCACAAAGTGCTAGATGTATTTCTTCTTATGTTTATTCTTCTTCAGGAGTATTTGAATCTACAACAGATTTAGTTTTTAGTGGACATTTAATTATAGAAGAAAATGGGAATTTGTTAAAAGAAAATCATAGATTTCAGAGAGAAAATGAAATTATTACCTCAATTATTGATGTAGATAAATTAATTAATGAAAGAATTCGAAACTTAAGCTTTAGAGATAGCACTAGACTTTGTCCTTTTGAACCATTCGAAATCAACTTCGAGTTTGAAAACACTAAACCTCACAATTTTGATAGATTTATAGATAAACATCCTTTCGTACCTTCTGATGAACATGAAAGAGAAGAACGCTCAGAGGAAATACTTAATATACAGTCTGCTGGACTTGCAAAGCGCTTAAATCATACTGGAATTGATAAAGTTGTCATTGGAATTTCTGGTGGATTAGATTCTACTTTAGCATTGCTCGTATCAGTTAGAACTTTGGATATGCTAAAGCTTCCTAGAAAAAATATTATAACTATAACAATGCCTGGTTTTGGAACTACAGATAGAACTTATAATAATGCAGTTCTCTTATGCAGGGAACTTGGTACTGATTTTAGAGAGATAAATATAGTAGATGCCTGTCTTCAACATTTTAAGGATATCGAACATGCGGCAGAAATTCATGATGTTACCTATGAAAATGTGCAAGCAAGAGAAAGAACTCAAATTCTTATGGACGTAGCCAATAAAGAAGGTGCTCTTTTAGTTGGAACCGGCGACCTTTCTGAGCTGGCTTTAGGATGGGCTACATACAACGGAGATCATATGTCTATGTATTCTGTAAACTGCTCTATCCCTAAAACCCTTGTTAGATATTTGGTTGAATATTCAGCGAATCACAATTTTTCTTCTACAATCTCAAAAACTTTAAAAGATATATTAGATACACCAGTAAGCCCTGAACTTCTTCCAAAAAATAGCAACGGGGAGATATCTCAAAAAACTGAAGATATTGTAGGACCTTATGAATTGCATGACTTTTTTCTATACTACTTTATAAGACATAACGCCACTCCTGAGAAAATTCTTTTCCTTGCAAAAGAAGCTTTTAAAGAAGATTATGATGATGCTACTATTGAAAAGTGGTTTGATAAATTTATAAGAAGATTTTTCACTCAGCAATTTAAACGTTCTGCTATACCTGATGGTCCTAAGGTTGGAACCATAAGCCTCTCTCCAAGAGGAGATTTACGAATGCCATCAGATGCCAGCTACAAACTATGGATTAATAATTAGCAACCAAGCTACTGAGATTTAAGTTTCAATTCAATAACAAATAAGATTTTATTTAATTTAAATATATAATTGCTAATCACTTGTCTAGAATATTAAGAATAAGTGATTAGCATTTTTTATTACCATCATATAGCTCTATTTAACCTTTATTTACTTATATATATCCACTATGAGTCCACTTATTTCATCAATAGTACTTGCTATACTTAAGTTTTCTTTTTCATCACTTAATAACATTTGTGTAAGTTCTTCTAACTTACTATCTATTATTTCAACTGTTATAAAATATTGAGTTTGCCAAAAGCTTATATCTTGTTTAACTCTATACATATAATCTAAAACTGACTCTAAATATTCCTTTATGATTTTTTTATAAGCTACCACATCAGCATAACATTTTGTAATAACTAATCTATTCCCCTTCTTTTTTATATCTTCTAGCATTTGCTTTAATTGCTGTTCTGATTTTTTTTGTTGTGCAAAGCTAAAACTTTGTGAAAAACTTTTTTTACTCGATACAACATTTCTTTTGGAATTTATTTGAGTTCTTCCATTTATTCTTGATATCTCCACATCATCACCTCTACCTTATACTATATTTAATCTCATTTTTATAAATATTATAGCATATGTAAGAATTGGTATAATACTTATTTTTATATTTACTTACCCTCGTTTTTTACAACTATTTTCATTTAAGGGATAATACTCATATACCTTCAATATTATCACAGACATAATGAACCTTCCATACTCCTTTTAAAGTATGTTTTTTTAAAATCTATTATATAATATTATGAGGTGATTTTAATGTATCATAGTTTAAAAATTGAAGATATACTAAAAATCTTTAATTCTGACCCTTCTAAAGGTCTCTCATCACAAGAAGTAGAAAAGAGAAAAATAAAATATGGATTAAATAAGTTAGCAACTCAAAATCGCGATACTCTCATTACTCTTATTTGGTCCCAAATTAACGATATTCTAATCTATATTCTTATTGGAGCTGCAATAATATCTTTTTTAGTAGGAGAAACTAGCGATGCTATTATAATCGGTATAATTATAATTTTAAATTCAATAGTTGGAGTTACTCAAGAATATAAAGCAGAAAAATCCTTAGAAACCTTACAAAATCTGTCTACTCCCAAAGCTATTGTAAAGAGAAATGCCCAACTAATAGAAATTCCTTCTGAAGAAATAGTACCTGGAGATATTATAATCATAGACGCCGGAAGATATATTCCTTGCGATTTACGCCTCATTGAAACAGTTAATTTAAAGATTGAAGAATCTGCCCTTACAGGCGAATCCATACCAGTAGATAAAGATGCTAACTTAATACTTGAAGATGGTAAAACCACATTAGGTGATCAAAAAAACATGGCTTTTATGTCTACCCTAGCCACCCATGGAAGGGGTATTGGGGTTGCTGTAAGCACAGGAATGAATACTGAAATAGGAAAAATAGCTTCTCTTCTTAAAGAAAATAAAAAAGAACTTACTCCTCTTCAAAAAAAACTTGAAAAATTGGGTAAAACATTAGGTATAGCTGCTATATCCATATGTGCTTTGATGTTTTTAATAGGTTTCATTCAAGGAAGAGACCTATTTGAGTTATTCTTAACTTCTATAAGTTTAGCTGTTGCCGCTATTCCAGAAGGGCTTCCTGCCATTGTAACTATAGTATTAGCCTTAAGTGTTCAGAGAATGATAAAGGAAAACGCTATAATAAGAAAGCTTCCTGCTGTAGAAACTCTAGGCTCTGTAAATATCATATGTTCTGATAAAACAGGAACTCTAACACAAAATAAGATGACTGTAACAAAGTTTTATGCAGACAACATTTTTGATGATATAAAGAAATTAGACATTAATAATAAGATTCACAAACTACTTATAGAAAACTTAGTTTTATGTAATGATGCCACATCTTCTAAAGAAAGCTCAACCGGTGACCCCACAGAAATAGCCCTTTTGGATGTAGCTGCTTCCTATAATATTTTTAAAGATGAACTTCAGAAAGAACATGAAAGAGTCAATGAAATTCCATTTGATTCTGATAGGAAGCTTATGACTACAGTAAACAAATATAAAGACAATTTTTATGTAATGACTAAAGGTGCTGTAGATAACCTTTTAAAAATATGTACCAAAGTATTTATAGGCGGAATTGAAGTACCTTTGACAGATAATATAAAAGATTCTATTTTAAAAGCTACCTCAGCTATGTCCAGTGAAGCTCTCAGAGTTTTAGGTGCTGCTTATAAAATTATAAATGATATTAATAATACGGAAATAAACTCTTTAGAAAGAGATTTAGTGTTTATAGGTTTAGTAGGCATGATTGACCCTCCTAGGCTGGAAGTAAAAAATTCCATATCCTTATGCAAAAAGGCTGGAATATCTACAGTTATGATAACCGGTGACCATAAGGATACCGCCTTTGCCGTTGCTAAATCCTTAAATATAGCTGAAAATCCCCTAGAAGTTATATCTGGTTTAGACTTAGATAAACTATCCCAGGAAGAATTAAATGAAAAGATAATGAATTTAAAAGTATTTGCTAGAGTATCACCAGAACATAAGGTCAAAATAGTAAAAGCTTTTAAATCTAAAGGAAATATAGTATCCATGACTGGTGATGGTATAAATGATGCACCTTCTCTAAAAATTGCAGATATAGGTGTATCCATGGGAATTACAGGAACGGATGTTGCTAAAGAAGCCTCGGACATGATATTAACTGATGATAATTTCTCTACTATAGTTTCAGCTATTGAGGAAGGAAGAAATATATACAATAATATAAAAAAATCTATTTTATTTCTAATATCTTGTAACATCGGAGAAATAATGTCTATTTTCTTTTCCATACTTTTAGGATGGGCATCTCCTTTGAGATCCATACACATATTATGGGTTAACCTTATAACAGACTCCTTCCCTGCTCTAGCTTTAGGTGTAGACCCTAAAGATGATGGTGTAATGAAAGAAAAGCCAAGAAACTCTAATGAAACTATTTTTACAGGCGCCATAGGAAATATTCTCTTTAGCGGATCTATTATATGCATTTTAACTTTAATCGCTTTTCAGATAGGACTTCATAGATATCCTGGTTCTGTAATACATGCACAAACTATGGCTTTTATCACAATGAGTATTTCAGAGCTAATTCATTCTTTAAATATGAGAAATGAAAAAAAGTCTATATTTAAAATTGGATTTTTTACAAATAGATTTTTAATTTTTTCAATTGTATTAGGTATAATTCTGCAAATTATAATACTATATGTTCCTTACTTAAGCAGCATATTCAGTGTATATCCTCTTAACAGTGGAGATTGGAAATGGATCGCCCTATTAAGCTTAATGCCACTTTTTATTAGTGAAATACTGAAAATTTTAAAGAGCAAAATATAAGAATAAGACGCTCTCATTTAATAAATGTGGATAAACTTTTTTTAATATTGAACTGGAATATGAGATTTGCATTATAAAAAGCGTTAAACTAGCATTAAAAGCTCTTTATTTCTGAGTTTAAATCGCCATAAGAACCTTCTATTGTCTGAACAGCAGCGAGTTTAGAAGGCTTAGTGGTTTTAAACTCAAGAAATATTAGGGCTTCTTTGCGTAGTGAAACTTTCCTAAATGCAAATCCCATATGGAAAGTTCAATACTAAAGATTGTCGCGATTTAGTCCTATTACTCCCATTTCATATTTTCTGTAAGTATTTTTACAAACTTAGTGAAGTATTCTTCTTCCAATTCTCCAAATCTTGAAAACTCCTCACTATCTATATCCAAGACCCCATATACTATATCATTTTTTATTATTGGAATCACTATTTCTGAATTTGAAGCAGCATCGCAAGCGATATGACCTTCAAATTCATGAACATTATCCACTCTCTGGAGTTTTCTTTCTGCCACCGCAGTACCACACACTCCTTTTCCGATCTTTATTCTATTACAAGCAGGTTTTCCTTGAAAAGGACCTAGAACCAACTCTCCATCTTTCATTAAATAGAAACCAGCCCAATTTATATTATCTGTCATAAGATTTATAATAGATGTTGCATTAGATAGATTTGCTATTAAATCATCTTCCCCTGAAATTTGTCCTTTAAGCATTAAAAGCATAGTTTCATAATTGTCTTTTCTGTTCATTGATTTTCCCCCTTGTTTCATATATTTTTTCGAGATTTCTATATAATGATCTGAATTTTGTTTTATATGATTTATTTCATCTTCTGTAAGTTCCCTTATAACTTTAGCTGGGGAGCCCATGCAAAGCACTCCTGAAGGTATCTTTTTGCCTCCCGTTATTAAGCTGCCTGCCCCTACTATGGTATAATCCCCCACTTCAGCTCCATCTAAAATAGTACTTTGCATACCTATTAAAGCATGATTTCCTATTTTACATCCATGTATTACTGAATTGTGTCCTATATTTGAGTATTCTCCTATGTATACTGGATGATCTTTATCCACATGAATAGTGCAATTATCTTGAATATTAACCCCTTTTTTTACAATTATCTTATTGACATCAGCTCTTAAAACTGCTCCAAACCAAATATTTGAATCCTCTTCTAATACAACTTCTCCAATAAGATCTGCGCTTTCAGCTACAAATGCGTCACTGCTTATTTTAGGTTTTTTATCTTCATATCTGTATATCATACGCATCTTCCTCCACACATAAGTTTCTCAATTACATATTATATCCCAGAAAAAACAATAATTAAATGAAAACATTTCATATAATGAATTAAAAATAATTTTAATTATTAAAGAATAGCTATCATCAATGCTTTCTTTAACATTAGTAAAATTATTACAATTTTTCTCCTTGAAGAATAATATTATTTACTATATAATACTACATGTAGTATCTGAAGTTAATTCAATTACTACATATAGTACCAATAATTAGGAGGGTTTATATGAATTCCATATCTAATATATTTAAACGATACTTTACCACGGAACTCGAAAAAGATAACTCCAAAACTGTTTATGATTTATTTACTTGGAAAAAGGTTGATGTTATTTTAAAAGACCATAAAACTGGCAAAATTATTATAAACATGAAAAATCTAGAGTTCCCAAAACATTATTCTCAAAATGCCTGTGATATAATAGCTTCAAAATATTTCAGAAGAGCTGGAGTTCCTAATGAACTAGGATATGAAAACAGTATGAAAATGGTAGCTCATAGACTTGTAAGTTTTTGGATGGAAGCTTTAAAAGATGAAGGAATGATTAAAACAGAGGAAGAAAGCAGAATATTTTATGATGAGATGGTCTATGGATTATTAAATCAAATGTACGCTCCAAACTCTCCTCAATGGTTTAATACTGGACTTGCTTTAGCTTATGGCATAAAGGGTAATAAACAAGGTAATTTCTATTTTAATGAAAAAGAAAACAAAGTTGTGGAATGTACAGATGCCTACAGCAGGACTCAAGCTTCTGCTTGTTTCATAATCTCTATAGAAGATAAACTTTTGGGTCCTCATTCTATATCAGAGCAATATATAACAGAAACAAGGTTGTTTAAAGGCGGCTCTGGAACAGGAACAAATTTTTCTCCTATAAGAGCTAAGGGAGAGCCTTTATCTGGAGGAGGATATTCTTCTGGCCTTATGAGCTTTTTAAAAGGTTTTGATAGAAATGCAGGTGCTATAAAATCTGGTGGGACTACAAGACGTGCTGCTAAAATGCTTTGTCTTGATATAGATCATCCTGAAATTATGGATTTCATAACTTGGAAAGCAAAAGAGGAAGATAAGGTTAAAGCCCTTGGAAAATTTGGTTATGATACAAGCTTTGAAGGTGAAGCTTATGAAACCGTATCTGGCCAAAATGGAAATAATTCTGTCAGATTATCAGATGACTTTATGAAAAAAGTGGATAACCTTGAAGCTGACCCCAACGCTACTATAGAACTTAAAGGTAGAGTGAGCAACATAGTTAATAAAAATATAAAAGTATCTGAATTATGGAATGCTTTTACCGAATCTGCCTGGAAATGTGCAGATCCATCTCCTCAATTTGATGATACCTTTAATGCTTGGCATACATGTCCATGTGGTGAAGATGGAAAATTTAACGCTCCATATAATAGAATAAACTCTACAAATCCTTGTGGAGAATATGCTTTCTTAGATGATACTTCCTGCAACTTAGCTTCAATAAATATATATAGGTTTTATGATACAACCTCAAAGGAATTTGATTTAAAAGGGTATGTACATATGGTTGGTTTAATTCAGCTTGCTCTAGAAGCTTCTATTCACTGGGGTCAATTTCCAACAGAAGATATAGCAAGAAAGACTTATTTATTTAGAACCACTGGACTTGGAATCGCTAATATATCTTCACTTTTAATGGCTTGTGGATACCCATATGACTCTGAAGAAGCTAGAAATTTAACAGCTGCACTTATAGGAATATTAACTGGACATTCTTATTATATATCATCTCTAATGGCAAAAGAAGTTGGAACCTTCTTTAAATACGATATAAATAAGGATTATATGCTAAAGGTTATAAGAAATCATAGCAGAGTAGCTGGAGCCCTTGATGATTCTTATGAAAACTTAAATTATACTCCAGTAAAAGTTAATCATGACATACTAAATGAATTAAAACTTAAAAACTTAAGTAAAACTTTAAAAGATGCTTGGAAAAATGCTTTGGAATATGGTGAAAAGTACGGTTATAGAAACGCTCAAGTTTCCGTTATAGCTCCAACAGGTACTATATCCTTAGCTATGGACTGCGGTGCTACTTCTATAGAACCATTTTTCAGCCACGTTGTATATAAAAAGCTGTCTGGCGGCGGATTTATGACTATTGTAAATCCAGTACTTGAAGTATCTCTTAAAAATCTAGGATATTCTGATAAAGAGATAAAAGACATAGTAGATTATATAATGAGAACAGAAGTTGTAGACGAGAACGGATTTCAATATGAAAAAATAATAGACGGAAAAATTGAAGGTGCTCCACACCTAAAAGAAGAACACTTACCTATCTTCGATACAGCTAATAAATGCGGCAGTGGAAAAAGGTATATCTCTCCAATGGGACATGTTAAGATGGTTGCAGCCATAACTCCTCTTATTTCCGGTGCTGTATCAAAAACTGTAAATCTTCCAAAAACAGCTACTATTCAAGATTTTAAGGATGTAATCTTATCTTCTTGGAAGCTTGGAGTTAAAGGTATAACCCTTTATAGAGATGGCTCAAAGGCAAGTCAACCTCTTAACACTAGTCTATCTGAAAATGGAAATAAAAAACTCGAAGACTTAACTTATAATGAGCTATTACAAAAGGTTAAAGAACTTCAAACTAAACATCACTATTCAAGAAGAGATAAATTAACAGGTATAAGGTACGGTACTACTCACCCTGCTCAAATTGATGATGTTAAAATTTATACAACTGTTAATAGAAATTCTGAAGGAGAAATTTCCGAAATCTATATAACTACAGATAGAGAAGGAACTATAATCACCGGACTTTTAAATTCTCTTTCTAAATCTATATCTGTTATGCTTCAATATCATGTACCACCTCAAGACATTTCTAGAATGTTAAGAGGACAAAAATATGAACCATACGGTTTTGTTAAGAAACATCCTTATATTAAATATGTAACTTCTATATCAGATTTAATAAGTAAAATTATAGATATAGAATTAGGTGACTTTTCAAGATGCCAAATTAAAGATGAGAACTATTTGTCAAATATGTTTACTATAAATTCTGAAACAACATTTGGATTTTCTAAAGATGTTGCTGCATCAAGTGAAAAAAAAGTAGAAGGAGAACGTCTTTATGATAGCACCTGCCCTGTCTGCTCAAGCACAAGGATGGTAAGAAATGGAACCTGTAAGGTTTGCCTAGATTGTGGATCTACTACTGGATGTAGCTAAAATAGCAACTAGCTAGTATATTTTAGATGTAATTAAGTTTAAAATTTGAGCAAAAAGGCTGCACGATCTTGCAGTCTTTTTTATAGATTTAATTAATCATCATTTCTAATATAAATTTTTTAATTCTATCAAGTCATTTGCATATATAATATCAGATTAAGAAATTTCAAATCTCGTGTCCTATACCATGCCATATGAACGTTATAGTCTTAGTTAAATTACGGGATATTTTACATACAATACACAGAATGTTCTTAATAAAATAAAATATTAGTATAGACCTTTAACTATAAAATCTTAAGCATAAGGAGATAATATAATGTTAAATCAACTTTTTATAGCTGTTCCTGAAAATAATGCTACTTTAACTGATAGACTTCCTGACATTTACTTGACAATTCTTAGTAATAAATATATTGATAGCTTAGTTGATATAAAAATGTATGTAGACAATAAAAAAGTTCATCATAAAGTCCATAAAAATAAAATTATATATGTTCCTAAAAAAAAACTTAAATCAGGAAAACATGATATTAAAGTCTTTATTAAAGACTTCAGAAGGCAGATACAAGAAATTCAATGGTCATTTACTATAACCACTAGTTCTTCTAAGTCGGATAAATATAATTTTTATTACGGAATTCCTCATGCTCACACTTCCTTCTCTACCGGAAAAGGTACTCCATTAGAAGCATTCAAATACGCTTATAAAAAATCTCTAGACTTTTTAATAATCACAGATCACTCAGGGTTTCTTAGTAAAAAAGTCAAATATAATTCTAATGAAATCTCTAGATGGAATGCTGTAAAAATCAGTTCTTTATATTTTGCAAATATAAACAAAAAATTTTTACCACTATATGGATTCGAGGTTTCTTCTAGAGGTCTAGGTGATTTTAATATTTTAAATACAATAAATCTATACAAGAACAAAATAAAGAACTTTAAAGATTTTAAGGCTTGGCTTCAAAAGGAGAAAAATCCTATAGTTTGTATTAACCATCCACATAAATACATTGAATCTCTTCAATATGACGATGTTTTAGATAAGTATATAAACTTTATAGAAGTTGGAAATGGCTCTCCACCTTTTAAATATTTAAGTGGAGAAAAATACTACTATAAACTCTTAGATAAAGGATGGCATTTAGGAGCTATAAACGGACAAGATAATCATAAGGAAAATTGGGGAGATACAGATAATCTAACTGTAGTTATATGTAAACTCTTAAGATATGATGAATTCTTTGAAGCTTTGAAGTCTCGTAGAACCTATTCTACAGAAAGCCGCTCCTTAAAGCTTGTTTTTAAAGCAAATGGAAAATGGATGGGAAGTATAATTGAAAACAATTCTAATAAAATGAACTTAGAGATTATAGCTGAAGATAAAAAAGTTCCTATAAATAAGATACAAATTATATCCAATGGCGGAATTGTGGTAAAGAAAAAAAGCGCTCATAAAAAAAATAAGATAAAATGGAATCTATCGTTACCTTTTAAAAAAGGTGCTTGGTATGTAGTAAAGGTAATTCATGTGGACGGAAAAGTTGGAATATCATCTCCAATATTTACTTAAGCTTTGATGCTAGACACTTAACTTTATCGGTTAATCTTAAGTGTCTGGCATCCTATACAAATTCCATATCAGATGTTCAATATAAAAAACTGCACATTTTTCTCATAATACTAAATTAGCTCCATTTTTCTATTTTTAAAATAAACTATTCTTAAATTACACGCTTCTGCCATTTCCTTGGCTACATTAAAATGGATTCCTATGGTTTCAGCAGAATGAGCATCAGAGCCTATGGTTAAAAACTCGCCACCTAACTCTTTAAATCTTTTATATATCTTAAGAAGATTATAAACAGATTTTTTGTTCCCCATCCTCCTAGTATTTAGTTCCATAACAATTCCTTTATTTATCGCAGCTTTCAACACATTATCTATAAGCTCTTTATAATCATCATAATATATTTCCGTATCTTCATATTTAGCATATCTACAAATATAATCTATATGCCCTAAGCTATCTATAAAATGATGTTCATTTATGCAACTAACCATTTCAAAAAAATACTCTTCATAAAGCTCTCTTTTGCTCTTGTTTTTGTACAGTTCATCAGCTTCGTATAAGTCCGTATCATACATTTCATGTAGAGATCCTAAAACATAATCAAAAGGATATTTCCTAATTAAATTTTTATATTCATGTGAAAATTTATTATTCATTCCAATTTCAATTCCTAAAAGCACATTATCTGCTCTATAAGAAGAATAAAATTTAAAATAATCCTCACAATTAAATCTAAACATACTGCTATCTCTATAATTTAAATCCATATGTTCTGTAATTATAGCTCCTAGATCTTCTTGTTTTATCTTTCGGAGTACTTCTTCTATCTTCATTTTTGAGTCTGTAGAAAAGTTCGTGTGAATATGAGTATCAAACATAATTCCCTCCTAAAAAACAGCAAAACTTAAAGTTTTGCTGTTTTTTAACATTATTTTTTCTTTTTCTTACCCATTTTAATAACTTCCATATTATTTTTATTAATTCTGTTTGGCTTAGGTTTAGCTTTTATTATAGTGTTATTCTTATTGCCTCGATTAGATGCCTGTCTATTAGATAATCCTGCTAAATCCATAAACCATAAAAATAATATCAAAAATACTCCACTTTGTATATACATAAGCCAAGGTCTTGCTTGCATTTGCTTAACCCATATAATATTAGGAAGAAGAAATACTATTGCTGCAAGTATAAGCACTACCCACTTATTAACTTTAATATTTTCTAAAACATAAATCTTTAATAGGTTGTATAATGACAAAATAACAATTATCATTACAAGCATTTGTATAAATGCCTTAAAAAAAGCCATTACCCTCATTCCTTTCCTCTAAATGTTTATTATATTATTATACATTTATATATACACATTTATCAAGATTAATTATAGCTTCAATAATACAAGAAAAAATAACTTTTATATCAAGTGTCATTCTGAAATAAATTTAATATTTTTACTTTATAACTCTTTTATTATTAAAATAGATTTATTTTGATAGTCTATTAAAAACTTTGATATAATGTTAATAAATATTATATTGTTTTGAGGTGATTTCTGTGGATTTAAAAATAAATGGTCTTGATGATTTAGATATTCAAATATTAGAAATATTAATAAAAGATTCTAGAACTCCTTACTTGGAAATAGCAAGAAAATGTCATGTTAGCGGTGGTACAATTCACGTAAGAATGAAGAAAATGGAAGATATGGGCATAATTAAAGGCACTAAACTGATTTTAGATAATACTAAACTTGGTTATGATGTATGCTGCTTTATCGGTATATATTTAGATAAAGCTTCTTCTTTTTCTCGTGTATTGTCAGAGTTAAATAAAATTAAAGAAGTTGTAGAACTACACTATACTACTGGAGAATATTCAATATTTACAAAAGTAATATGTAAAAGTATAGCAGATCTTCAGAATTTGCTTATGAATAAAATTCAAGTTATTCCAGAAATTCAAAGAACAGATACTTTTATATCTCTTTCGCAGCCTATTGATAGAAATATACAATTATAATTTATTTTAAAATATTACATAACTTAAAAAGCTGCCTTGCCTTAGATAAGGTGCAACTTTTTACTTTTTCATATTTTCGCTAGTATTTTTATTTTTTTACTAATATTTTTTTTAAAATTGTAAATAATAATGCTGTAGAAATTATTATTTAAAGGAGATGTAGCTTTTATGAGAACATTAGATACGCTTGCACTTATACTAGTGGTTATAGGCGCTATAAATTGGGGATTAATTGGCTTTTTTAGATTTGATTTAGTTGCCGCTCTATTTGGAGATATGTCAGCCTTTAGTAGAGTTGTATATGCCTTAGTAGGCTTAGCTGGATTATATGCTATTTCTTTCTTTGGAAGAGATAGAGAAACTCATGAAGTTAAATAATAAAAAATATGGTATTTAAAAAAAGCTTCAAAATTTTTAAAATTTGAAGCTTTTTTTTATTGACTTTATAACTTTATTATATTAAACTTTAATAAAACAAACTTTTTAGTAAATAAAGTAAAAAATCATTGATCAGGAATAGTAGCTAATGATCTTAGTTTCAGAGAGTTGAGGATGGTGGGATCTCAATACGTTAGACTTTAGTGAATGGACCTGTTAGATGTAAACCGAAATCTATTTTTGGAGAGTAGTCTTTACCGTGTTTCGCACGTTATAGCGATAGGATATGTTAGTATCTGAAATGAGATATGTTTAAGTATATAGATATTTAAATTTGTATCTATACCTTAAGCATAATATAGGTGGCAACGCGAATGACACTTCGCCCTATTATTTAGGGTGAAGTTTTTTTTATTATAAAAATAATTAAGGGGGGTGAGTTAATATGGCATGAACTAAAGATATATCACATTGGTATAGGTTACTTTATAATTTGAAAAAAATTTATTTAAGAAAGGATGATATTATTATGAAATCAAATTTTAAAAAAAATATTATTAACTCACTCTTGCTTGCTATAGGATTTATTTTGCATCAAGTTGCTCCACCTATATTCTTCGGAATGAAGCCAGACTTGTCTTTAACCATGGTTTTTATAATTATAATTTTAAACGAAGACTATAAAACTACATTAATAGTAGGTATAATTGCTGGAATTCTATCTGCTCTTACTACAACTTTCCCAGGTGGACAGCCAGCCAATGTTATAGATAAAATCATTACCTCAAATGTAATTTATTTATTATTATTGCCTTTTAGAAATAAATTAAATAATCAAATTAAAATTATAATCTTTACTGCTATAGGAACTGTATTAAGCGGAACTGTATTTTTAACTGCTGCTTCTATACTAGTTGGATTACCTCAATCCTTTACAGCAATGTTTATAGCTGTAGTCCTTCCAGCAGCCCTAGTAAACACAGTAACTGCCATAATACTATTTAATGCTATCCAGATATCTTTAAAACATGCAAAAGTTACACTATAAGAAGATTACGGTGCAATTTTCTTATAGATAACATCATGCATGAGATTTGCATTTAGGAAAGATTCTAATGCTTGTTCAACGCTTTCTACAATGCAAATCCTATGCGTGATGTTTAAATATCTCAACAATTCTCGTAAAAAGTTATGAATGTTTTGCAGCAAGCAAAACTACAATTTAGAATCATAGGTTTCATTACGGCCATTGTAGCTTGCTAGCAATGTTACAAATGTTTTACAGAACAAAATATTTCTGTTATCTCATAAAAAAAGAACTTAAGATTTTTGTCTTAAGTTCTTTTATAGCATTAAGCTCTTTGCTTTGATACAGTTTCCTGAAGCATTTCTTCTGTTTCTACAGGCTTACCTACAAACCTAACTAGTAATGCAATTAAAATTATATCTATTGGCAGAACCAAAGCTATTGGTGCTCCAAACCCTACAGGAATATATCCAGCAAATATAACCACAGCTGCAACTACAATTGCATAATAAAGCTGAGTATTTACGTGATCTATATGATCTGATGCTGCTCCCATGGAAGATAAAATAGTTGTATCTGAAATTGGTGAACAGTGATCTCCAAATATAGCTCCTGTAAGTACTGAACTTACTGCAGTAACCATATATGCATGATCTGGATTTATACTAAATGCAAGAGGTATTGTAAGTGGCATTAATATACCCATTGTTCCATAAGATGTACCCGTTGCAAAAGATATTATTGAAGCAAGTATAAATATAACTGACGGTAATACAAAAGCTGGTATACTATCTGACAGCATAGCTACCAAGAAGTGAGACGTTCCTAACTCCTTAATTACTGAGCTTAATGACCAAGCTAGAAGTAGTATTACTCCTGTTATAATAAGTGATTTCATTCCATTTATCCAAGTTTCTATGGCTTCTCCTAGTGTAAATATTTTTTGGATAACTCCCATGATTATAGCTACTATACTTGCAAGCAATGCTGCTTGAAATAAAACTACACTAGCATCTGACGCTCCAAAAGTTTCTTGGATTGCTCTAAATGAAACTGGGCTATCTAGCAAAAGTGCTATTAGTTCTTTATCATCTCCAGCTATTATAGCATTATATCCATTATAATAGAATCCAGCAAAGGCTCCTACTATTAGTACCAATATTGGAACTACAGCATTTCTAACCCTTAAAACTATTCCATCTTTTGGTTCAATATCAGTAGTTTCTGAGGAAACCATAGGCTTTGCAGTATCACTTAATAATTTTCCTGTAATTCTTGCACGTCTTTCTGCTTTAAGCATCGGTCCAAATTCTCTTAAGAATATTGCTGTAAATGCTATAAACACTAAAATTAATATATTATAAAATCTATATGGAATGCTTTCTAAGAATATACTATAAGCGTTAACCTGCTGTCCTATCGAATCATATCCATCTTTAATCAAACTAAGCTCATAACCTACCCACGTTGATATTACGGCTATACCGGCTATAGGAGCTGCTGTAGCGTCAATTATAAAAGATAGCTTTTCTCTTGATATTTTCATTCTGTCTGAAACTGGTCTCATTATAGGTCCAACTATAAGAGAGTTAGCGTAATCATCAAAGAAAACAAGAATTCCAAGCAACCATGTGATAATCTGAGTACTTACTGGTGTTTTTGCTTTTTTAGATAAAGCCTCAGCAACTGCCTTTGCTCCTCCCATTTTTGTAATTAAAGCTATAAGTCCTCCGATGGTCATACATTGAAGTATAATACCTGCATTCCATGGGTCTGCAAGAGAACCTAAAATTTGAGATATAATATTTAGAAAGCCATGAAATAAAGCATTAAATATATTACCTTCATTTAACTCTAATAAAAATGTTCCTGAAAATACACCAATAAATAGCGATATAACAACATTTTTAGTTACAAATGCTAAAATTATAGCAATTAGCGGTGGCAGCAATGTCCAAATTCCGAACTTAGCCGCATTTGCCTTTGCTACTTCTAAATCAACTCCTAGTGCAGTAGTAGCAAATACACAAAGCATAAGCATAAAGGTGATCATAAAAACTCTTCTTTTTCTCATCTTTTTCCCCCTAAATAAAATTTTACTGCACATATATCGAAAATTTTGTGAGAAGCCATTTTTGTAGAAATTAAAAAGCCTTGAGAGTTCACTCAAGGCTTATTAAACACTACATATAAATATAATATATAAACAAAATATAGTACCTAATAAGTTGAATGATAGCTCTCCACAAATTGCTTTGTGACAGTCTTACATATATTCTATGCAAAACCAGCTATATAGCCTTAAAGCATCAGCTATATGCTTCGGCGATATTTCCTTTCTTGATGCCTCATCGTGCTTTCCTCAACATCAGTACTCTTAAATACCGCACCTCTATCACTAAACTTCGATATACGCTTTTATTTTATTATAAATTAAAACTTTCTTATAGTCAAATATTTTTATTAATTATTTATATATTTTTTTATTCCCCTTGTCAAAGTTTTATTGTAATCTATAAAATCATATATATCTTCATCAAATAATTTACTAAACTTCTTTAATGTTTCTACATCTAATTCTTCTATAGCAACGTTATTTTCTTCGCAATATAAAACTATAGAACCTATTACTCCATGAGCATCTCTAAAGGACATTCCTTTATTCACAAGATAATCCGCAGCTTCTGTAGCATTAAGAAATCCTTCTTTTACAGCTCTATACATATTATTCTCTTTAACTTTAATTCCAGACAGCATTCCATTCATAACTTTCAAACATTTCATAACTGTATCTGAAGCATCGAAAAAACCTTCTTTATCTTCTTGCATATCCTTATTATAAGCTAACGGAATTCCTTTCATAGTTGTTAAAATCCCCATCAAATCTCCATATACTCTTCCAGTTTTTCCTCTTATAAGTTCTGCTGCATCAGGATTTTTCTTTTGAGGCATAATACTGCTGCCAGTTGAAAATTCATCGCTTATTTCTATAAAATCAAACTCTTTACTGCACCATAATATGATTTCTTCACTTAACCTGCTTAAATGCATCATAATTATAGAAAAAGCACTCATAAGGTCTATCAAATAGTCTCTATCACTGACACCATCCATAAAATTATCAACTGGTTTTTTAAACCCTAATTCTTTTGACGTAAAATCTCTGTCTATATCATAAGTAGTTCCTGCTAAAGCTCCACATCCAAGAGGACTTTCATCCATTATTTCAATATCGCTTAATAATCTTTTTTTATCCCTATTAAACATATTATAGTACGCCATCATGTGATATTTGAATGTTACCACCTGAGCCCTTTGAAGATGAGTATAACCAGGCATTATTACATTATTTTTTTCTCCTACATCTTTAATTGTATTCATCAATTCTTCTAGTTCTTTTAAAACTTCAAAAGCTCTAGCTTTAGCATACATTCTCATATCTACTGCAACTTGATCATTTCTGCTTCTTCCTGTATGAAGCTTTTTCCCAACTTCACCTATTCTTTTTATAAGGTTGATTTCTACAAAACTATGGATATCCTCATAATTTCCTTCAATAAACAATTCACCTTTTTCTATATCCTGCAATATAGAGTTCAATCCATCTATTATTAATTTCTCTTCCTCTTCTTTTAAAATACCGCACTTTGAGAGCATCTTAACATGAGCAATACTTCCATTAATGTCCTCTTTATATAATCTTTTATCAAAATTTAAGGAACTATTAAAGTCTTCCATAAGCTTATTTTCGCTTTCTTTAAATCTTCCACCCCAAAGCTTCATTTAAAAAATCACTCCGTTCTTCTATAAGTTGCAAAGTTTAGTTAGCCAAAATCTATTCTTTAGCCATTAGTGGCTAATTATTACGTTTTTCTTCTTATTTATTCTTATTTAGCATTGCGTTGATTTTATAAGGAAGACCGAATAAATTAATAAATCCTTCTGCATCTTTATGGTCATATAGTTCACTTGCCCCAAAGGAAGATATAGTTTCTTCATATAAAGCATAAGGTGATTCCATTCCTGCTATCATAATATTTCCTTTATACAATTTTAGTTTTACGGTTCCAGTTACCTTTTCTTGAGTTTTATCTAAAAAAGCATCTAATCCTTCTCTCAAAGTAGAAAACCATAATCCATTGTAAACTAGTTCACCGTATTTTTGAGATACAATCTCTTTAAAGTGGAAAGTTTCTTTTTCTATAGTTAAATATTCTAATTCTTTATGGGCAGCATATAGTATTGTTCCACCTGGTGTTTCATAAACTCCTCTTGACTTCATTCCAACCAATCTATTTTCTAGTAAGTCTACAACTCCAATTCCATTTTCTCCGCCTAATTTATTTAATTTATTCATCATATCTATTGGATTTAATTCTTCTCCATCAATCTTCTTAGGTATTCCACTTTCAAAATATATTTCTACATAAGTAGGCTCATCTTTAGCCTTCTCAGGTGGCACTGTCATAAGATACATTTGGGATTTATGTTCATTTTTTAAATTCTCAAGATCTCCACCTTCATGACTAGTATGCCATATGTTTCTATCCCTTGAATATATTTTTTCTTTAGTTACTGGAACATCAATTCCATTTGCATTAGCATAGTCTATAGCATCTTCTCTTGATTTTATGTCCCAAATTCTCCAAGGAGCAATTATCTTTATAGTAGGATCGATAGATGCTATTCCAACTTCAAATCTTACTTGATCATTTCCTTTTCCTGTGCATCCATGACATATATATTTTGCTCCTTCTGCATGAGCTATCTCTACTAACTTTTTAGCAATTAAAGGTCTTGCAAAGGATGTTCCTAAAAGATATTTGCCTTCATATATTGCATTTGCTTTAACTCCCTTAAAAAGATAATCTGTTATAAATTCTTCTGTTGCATCCTCTATATATATTTTAGAAGCTCCTGATTTAATTGCTTTTTTCTTAATTTCTTCAAAATCCTCATCTTGACCTACATTGACACAGCATGCTATAACATCTAAATCATAATTATTTTTTAACCAGTGAGCTATAATAGAAGTATCTAAACCTCCTGAATATGCTAAAACAACCTTATCTTTCATATATAATACTCCCTTTCATTTATTAAATTTGTAAACTTATAATCTTTTAAATTCAATTTAAGCTATAATACCATATCTAAAAATTGTTTGGTTCTTTCTTCCTTTGGATTTGAAAATATCTCCTCTGGAGGACCTTCCTCTATAAATTTTCCTCCATCCATGAAGATCACTCTATCTGCTACTTCCTTTGCAAATCCCATCTCGTGAGTCACAACTATCATAGTCATTCCATCTCTTGCAAGTTCCTTCATAACATTCAAAACTTCTCCTACAAGCTCCGGATCCAATGCTGATGTAGGTTCATCAAATAACATTATATTAGGTTCCATAGCTAAGGCTCTTGCAATAGCTACCCTTTGTTTTTGTCCTCCTGATAACTTGGAAGGATAATAATCTTTTTTATCAGCTAATCCTACCTTTTCCAATAGTTCATGAGCCTTTTTCAAAATAACATCCTTATTTACCTTTTTAACTGTAATTGGAGCTTCAATTATATTTTCCTCAACAGTCATGTGAGGAAATAAATTAAAGTTCTGAAATACCATGCCCATTTTTTCAATTTTTAATCTGGTATCTTTTTTATTATGAACATTTAAAGGCTCTCCCTCTATGATAATCTCTCCAGAATCAGGTATCTCCAAAGCATTTAAACATCTTAAAAATGTACTTTTACCAGATCCTGATGGACCTATAATTACAACAACCTCTCCTTTTTCTACCGTCATATTCAAATTTTCAAATACTTTTAAACTTCCAAAGCTTTTAGTTAGATTTTTGGCTTCAATCATATTCACTAATAAACACCTCTTTTAATATACAGACAACTTCTTTTCAGTTACTGAAAATACGGTTGTAAAAACTGTTGTCATAAGTAAATAAAGGCATCCAGCTATAAAAAAAGCTTCTACCGGCCTTGCTGTAGCTGAAATTTGAAGCTGAGCATTTCTCATAAGTTCTTCCATTGCAATGCTAGATACTAAAGAAGTATCTTTTAGCATAGTAATAAATTCATTTCCTAAAGACGGAATAATCACTCTAAAGGTCTGTGGCAATATTACTCTTCTCAATGTTTGAAAACTAGTAAATCCTAAAGCTTTGCAGGCTTCAAATTGCCCCTTATCTATGGAAAGTATACCTCCTCTTATTATCTCAGCCATATAAGCTCCTGAGTTTAAACTTAATCCTAATATAGCAGCCTGCATAGAAGTCAGCTCCACCCCCATAAAAGGCAAAGCATAATAAAAGAAAAATAATTGTAAAAGCATTGGTGTTCCCCTGAAAAGCCAAGTATAAAAAGATGAAACAATAACTATTCCTTTATTTTTAGATAATTTTAAGGTAGCAATAATTACACCAATAATACTTCCCAATACAACTGATATAACTGTGAGTTCTACAGTCACAATACATCCCCTAAGAAGTATAGGAAACATATTTTTTAAGATTTCTATATCCATTTCGTCCTCCATTCTTCATGATTTTAATAATAAAGACTGGAACTTATTTTTACTTTTTATATGCATCATACCCAAACCATTTAATAGAAAGCTTTGATAAAATACCATCTTTTTCTAATTCGTCTACTATCTTTTGAATTTCATCTTTTAATTCTTTATCTCCCTTTCTATATCCAATACCCATTGGCTCTTCGCTTACCATTTCATTTAACACCTCAAATTCACCTGGTTTTTTAGAAATATAATAACCTCCAACTTGAGCATCCATAATAACAGCATCTATTCTTCCTATTGTAAGCTCACTAAATGCCTGAGTAATTTTTTCATATTTTTTCAGTTCCTTTATATCTTTTAAATTATCCTCAGCAGATTTTTGTCCAGTTGAACCTAATTGACATCCAACTATTTTTCCCTTTAAATCTGCAAGAGTTTTTATGGAGTTATTTCCACTTTTAATTGCTATTACTTGTCCTCCCATTAGATATGGCTTAGAAAAATCTATAGACTTTTTTCTCTCCTCTGTAATGTTTAATCCAGCTATTATTGCATCAAATTTTTTAGATTGGAGAGCTAATAATATACCATTCCATTCTGTTGGCATAAATTCAACTTTTACTCCTAATTTTTTACCAATTTCATTAGCAAAATCAATATCAAATCCCACCAAATTATTTTTCTCATCTCTAAATTCCATTGGTGGATAGCCATCATCTAACCCAATAACTAATTTGCCTGCTTTTTTAACATCTTCTAAAGAAGTATCTGTTTTACCTTCTGAAGCAACTGATGAACTATTATTTGCTCCTACACTTGTTTTTGTACTTTTTCCACATCCAACAAATACTGAAAGTCCCATAGTTATAGTTAGTAAAATTGCCCCTATCTTTTTCATATTATACGCCCCTTCCCGTATTTAACCAATTTTATGATTACATGGCAGTGCAAAATCATATATCCATTTTTATAATTATAATTATACATTTGTAGTTATAAATATGCAATAGTTTTTTGTATATTTATAATATATTTTTGTATTGTTATTCATAAATTCAACATTTCTAACGTACATTTATAAAAAAATATCAATAACATAAAATAGTATTAATATTTTTCCGAGTATAGTTATGCATATAAATATACAAAAAAGATGCACATTTAAAATGCACATCTTCCTTACATATTTAATATACTTATAATTTTTTTATTATTTCCCCCGTAAATTCCGTAGTTTTAGCATTACCTCCTAAATCAAAAGTAAGAATTTTGCCTTCTTCTAATACTTTCGATAGAGCTTTATCTATTCTCTCAGCTGCCTCAAATTCCCCTAAATGTTTAAGCATCATAACTCCAGTTAAGATAGCAGCTGTAGGATTAGCTATATTTTGTCCAGCTATATCTGGTGCTGAACCGTGTACGGCTTCAAAGACAGCCATATCATCTCCTATATTTGCTCCTGGCACTACTCCTAAGCCTCCAACTAGTCCTGCAGCCATATCTGAAAGTATATCTCCATATAAATTTGGCATTACAAGTACATCGTACTTTTCTGGACTTTGAACCAATCTCATGCTCATAGCATCTACAATCATATCAGAGAATTCAATATCCTTATTTGATTCTGCAACTTCCCTAGCACACTTTAGAAATAGACCATCTGATAACTTCATTATATTCGCCTTATGCACTGCCGTAACTTTTTTTCTTCCCTGCTTTTTAGCAAGATCAAAAGCAAACTCAACTATCCTATCACTAGCCTTTTTAGTTATTATCTTTATACTCTCTGCTGCTGAGTCCCCTACATTATGTTCAATTCCAGCATATAGATCCTCTGTATTTTCCCTAACTATTATAAGATCTACATCATCATACCTAGAAGGAATACCTTTATAAGTTTTTACAGGTCTTACATTAGCATAAAGATTTAGTGCTTGACGTAACCCTACATTTACACTTCTAAATCCTTTTCCTACTGGCGTTGTAACTGGCCCTTTAATAGCAATTTTATTTCTTTTTATACTATCTATCACATGATCTGGAAGAGGAGTTCCATACTCTTCAATAACCCCTTCTCCTGCATCTACTATTTCCCAATTAATTTTAACTCCAGCTGCATTTATAACATCCCTAGCAGCTTTCATCACCTCTGGACCTATACCATCCCCTGGAATTAATGTTATGTTATAACTCACTGTTTCTCCCCCTTTTTTAATAAGGAGTAGAACTTTAAATTACTTAACTTAAAATCCTACTCTCTAATATATAACTTTTAACCTGAAAATTATTTTTTCTTACTTGATACTATTTATGAGTCCACCCTTTAATATCATTTTCTTTTGTCTCTCTGAAAGTTGAAGGCTCATAACATATTCTTCATTTTTAGTTTTATTCTTTACTATAATTTCTCCTTCTTCAACACCATTTATAGCATTAATTATTAATAGTTCGTCAAATTCATCAATTTTATCATAGTCATTCGTATTTTTAAATACTAAAGGCATTATTCCATTATTTATAAGATTAGCCATGTGTATCCTTGCAAATGATTTTGCTAGTACAGCCTTAATTCCAAGGTAAAGAGGAACTAATGCTGCATGTTCCCTGCTGGAACCTTGACCATAATTTAATCCTCCGATTATAAATCCTCCATTATTTTCTTTAGCTCTCTTTGGAAATTCTGGATTACAAGGTGCAAGACAGTAATCTGATAAATAAGGTATATTAGATCTAAAAGGTAAAAGTTTTGCATTAGATGGCATTATATGATCCGTAGTTATATTATCTCCTACTTTTATAAGCGCTTTTCCTTCTACTGTATCTTTTAATTCTTCTCCCATTGGGAAAGGCTTAATATTAGGTCCTCTTACGACTTCAACTTCTTCTCCATTTTCTGCTGGTTTCACTATCATATTATCATTAATTAAGAATTCTTTTGGCATTTCTATATGTGGAGCCTCTCCAAATTCTCTAGGATCTGAAATATATCCATTTAAGGCAGATACAGCTGCAATTTCAGGGCTTACAAGATACACTCCAGCAGATTTTGTTCCACATCTTCCTTCAAAGTTTCTATTTATAGTTCTTAATGATACTGCATTATTTGCAGGTGCTTGTCCCATTCCTATGCATGGTCCGCATCCTGACTCTATTATTCTAGCCCCAGCCGATATCATTTTTGCAAGTGCTCCATTTTCAGCTAGCATATTCAATACCTGCTTTGATCCAGGCCCTATAACTAAAGATACATCCTCATGAATAGTTTTTCCTTCCAAAATTTTTGCAACTTTCATCATATCTACATAAGAAGAATTTGTGCAGCTTCCTATAGTAACTTGATTAACTTTAATTCCTTTTAATTCTGATACCTTTACTACATTATCTGGACTATGAGGACAAGCAACCATTGGTTCTAATTCACTTAAATCTATTTTTATAATTTCATCATAATTTGCATCCTCATCAGCTTTAATTTCCACAAAATCTTCTTCTCTATGCTGAGCTTTTAAGAATTCTAAAGTAACTTCATCACTTGGGAATATAGAAGTAGTCGCTCCTAATTCTGCCCCCATATTGGTTATTGTTGCCCTCTCAGGAACAGAAAGAGTTTTTACCCCTTCTCCTCCATATTCAAAAACCTTGTCAACTCCGCCCTTTACAGTAAGTCTTCTTAAAAGTTCTAATATTATATCCTTCGCAGATACCCAGGGACTCAATTTTCCACTAAGTTCTACTTTTACAACTTTTGGAGTCTTTATGTAATACTCTCCTCCACCCATAGCTACTGCAACATCAAGTCCTCCTGCTCCAATTCCAAGCATACCTATTCCTCCTGCTGTTGGAGTATGGCTGTCAGAACCTACAAGTGTTTGTCCTGGAATTCCAAATCTCTCTAAATGAACTTGATGGCATATGCCATTACCAGGCTTTGAAAAATAAATTCCATGTTTTTTAGCTACAGTTTGTATATATCTATGATCATCAGCGTTTTCAGGACCGGTTTGCAGCATATTGTGATCTATATACGCTACAGACCTCTTTGTTTTAACCTTATCTACTCCAAGCGCTTCAAATTGCAAATAAGCCATTGTACCTGTAGAATCTTGTGTTAAGGTTTGATCTATTCTAATACCTATTTCATTTCCAACCTTCATTTCCCCAGTTACTAGATGATCTCTTAAAATTTTTTCTACAATATTATAACCCATATTTGCCAGCCCCTTTTTCATAAAATATTTATATATGAATTTATAGTACAACAAATGTCATATTTGTGCATAATTATATCATATATTCGGGTCATTATCAAAATTTTTTGCAACTTTTATACACATTTCATTCATTTTTTCAAAATAAATTGAAAAACTTATTAAAGGTTTTTAACTATTTCCATCTTAACTATTTCTGATAACTTTTTTTGTTCTTCTGAAGTAAGCTTATCCAAATATAGTGGTTTTCCAACTGTTAATTTAATTTCACCTTTTCTAAGCCACCCATTGTGTTCTTCAAAAATCTTATAGCTTCCATCTATAGTAATTGGTACTATAGGAACTTTAGCCTTTATAGCCATCTTTAAACTTCCTTTTTTAAACTCTCCTATATTATGACTTTTGCTTCTCGTTCCTTCAGGAAAAATAACCATAGAATAGCCACTTCTTAAATTCTCTGCTCCTTGGTTTATAGCTTTTAAAGCTTCTCTAGGGTTTTCCCTGTCCATAAATACACATCTTATATTTTTCATCCATCTTGAAATAAACGGTACCTTCGCCATTTCCTTCTTAGCAATAAAACCCATAGGCTTATCTATTGAAGCTAAAATCGCTAATATATCAAAGTTGCCTTGATGATTTGATACAAAGCAACATGCTTCCTCTGGTACATTTTCGAGTCCTTTTACTTCTATTTTAACCCCAGCTTTTTTTAATACCTTGTTTGCCCAATAAAAAACAGTATCATGCAAAAACTTTTCTGCTTCTTCTTCCTTTCCTCTCTTCTTTAAATTTTTATATTTTCGATCTAAAGTTAATGTACTTATTAAGTTAAATATGACATAAGCATATATCCATATAGATTTCATGTTATTCCTTCCCTTCATGGATTTTTTGAACTTCTTTTATTATATCTTCATAACATACTTAATTCAATAAATAGTTTACATTACTATAGCTATACAGGTTTATTTTTACACAAAATTGGCATCATTATATAATATACACATTATTTTAATATCTAATATTATTACTTTTTAATATGGTATTTATAATCTTTATTACTATAAGAGGTGAGCAAATGAAAATCAATAAAAAATTTGTAAAACTCATTATAATACTTTTATCAATAAGCCTTATATTTCTTATATACACTATATATAATTATTCTATAAAAACATCCTTAACACTACCATCAAAAGATAAGCTTTTAGTTCACTATATAGATGTAGATCAAGGTGACTCTATTTTAGTTCAATTTAATAATAAAAATCTCTTAATTGATGCCGGTCCTAACAACAAAAAAACCTTCTCATACCTAAAACGACATAAAATAAAAAAACTTGATTATGTAATTATTACTCATCCTCATGACGATCATATAGGTGGTATGAGTCATATTATAAATCATTTTAATATAAACAAATTTTATTCTCCTAATATTACAGCTAATACAGATAGCTTTAAAAATATGCTTTTAAGTTTAAATAAAAGAGGACTTAAAGTAACATCTATTTCATCTGAAATAAGATTAGACTTAAAAGAAAAAGTATGTTGCTTTATAATTCCATCTTATAGTAATCATGATAACTTAAATAATTACTCCCTCATAATAAAAATTACTTATAATAATACCAGCTTTTTATTTTCTGGAGATGCAGAATCTTTAAGAGAGGAAGAGTTAATTAATAAGGGTTATAATCTAAGTGCTGATGTACTAAAAGTAGGACATCATGGTAGCAAATCTTCTACTTCACAAAAATATTTGGATGAAGTTAATCCTAAAATAGCCGTTATCAGTTGTGGTAAGGGAAATGATTACGGGCACCCTCATAAAGAAACTTTGCTTAAATTAAAAGAAAAAGGTATAATTACCTTTAGAACTGATATAGATAAAACAATAGTCTTGGAAAGTGATGGAAATAAAATAGTAAAAAGGAAGTGATATTGATGAATCCAATAGCATTTTATGTATTTGGTATTCCCATTCGTTGGTATGGAATTTTAATAAGTATAGGAATTATGATAGCATACTTTCTCGGTTCTAAGCAAAGTAAAATTTATCATTTAGATTTCGATGAAGTAACTGATATTTTTATAGTTGCTCTTCCTGTTTCTATACTGTGTGCAAGGTTATACTATGTAATATTTGAGTGGTCCTACTATAGTGCAAATCCTTCTGAAATATTAAACATTCGAGGAGGCGGTCTCGCAATACACGGCGGTATTCTTGGAGCTGTAATAAGCAGTTATATTATGTGTAGAGTAAAAAAGGTTGACTTTTTAAGTTTACTAGACACAATTGCTCCTTCCTTTATACTAGCTCAAGCTATTGGCCGTTGGGGAAATTTTTTTAATCAAGAAGCTCATGGTGGCATGGTTTCTAAAGAATTTATATCTCATTTTCCAGATTTTATACAAAAAGGAATGTTTATAGACGGTGCTTATTATCACCCAACTTTTTTATATGAATCTATGTGGAATTTAATTGTATTTGCAATACTCATGATTTTAAGCAGAAAAAATTTAGAAAAGGGTTCTATATTCTATTTATATATAATGTTATATTCCGTTGGAAGATTTTTTATAGAAGGCTTAAGAACCGATAGCCTAATGCTTGGTTCTTTAAGAATGGCCCAGGTGATAAGTATAATATTTATATTGCTTGGATTTACTCTACTTATAATGTCAAATAAAAAAAAATCTCATATTAATTAAATAAGTAGTAGGATTGGTTCCTACTACTATTTTTATATCAGATATTTTTATATCAGAAATAAAATTTTTATTATTTTTTCAAAAAATAAAAAATGGCTCCGCGAAGAGGACTCGAACCTCCAACCTATCGGTTAACAGCCGAGTGCTCCACCATTGAGCTATCGCGGAACGTTCTTTTGAAAGAAATTATTCTTTCAAAATTGCACAGTGCATTATTTGATCAAGTCCTCGATCTATTAGTATCAGTCAGCTTAATGCATTACTGCACTTACACCTCTGACCTATCAACCTGGTAGTCTTCCAGGGATCTTACTAGTTAAA
>NZ_PVXN01000058.1 GCF_002995795.1 Clostridium thermopalmarium DSM 5974 | reverse complement strand
TAATTAACTTAATGTCATAGATATATAAACCCGTCTCCTCTAATATCTCTCTTTTCAACGCTTCTTCCATTTTTTCTCCTAATTCTATATGTCCTCCTGGAATTACGTATTTATTTCCCCATTTATGAGATTTGCAAATCAACATTTTCCCTTCAGGATTAAATATAATTGCACTGACGGTTGGTTCAGGATAATTACTCATAACTTTTTATACGTCTCCTTTTCTACATTATTTCCACCCATTTGCCTATGTTTATTTCTTATTTCTTGCAGTAAATTTTAAAATAAAGTCATTTCTAAATAGGGATAAGTTGGGAAGTTTATTATCATGTAGTGGATTATAATTCTTTATTAATTTTTAACTGTTTTTGATTGTTTTTAAGCCAATTCATAACCTCAGTTGATGAAACAGTTCCTTGTGCAGAAAAACCTGGTAGTATTATGGAATTTGGACACTCTTTTGCTATATCCTTTTTAATATTACCAAATCCTCCGCCTCCATGAGTACAAAAAGGAATTACTATTTTATCTGTAAAATCATGCTGCCTAAGAAAACTCAAGACTGGCGGTGCTATTGTTTTAAACCAATTGGGTGAACCTATAAATATTGTTTTATAACAATCTATTGGCTCATTTCCAGATATCAATTTAGGGCAAAATCCTCGAGAAATCTGATTTCTTACTTCTTTAACAGCAGTATTATAGTCAAAGGAATAATTCTTTTCAGGAACTAATTCTCTTAAGTCGCCGCCAGTTTGCGCTGCTATTTCCAATGCCAAACTCTCTGTGAACTTGAACAATGAATAATAAACAATCAGTATATTGCTCATATATAATACCTCCTACTTTACTATTATACATTGAAATTACTAAAATCTAAGTTACTTTTGTCTTATTTCTTTTTAAAATTGCTTATTGAGGCAATTACTCTATATACTAATGCCAAGTTAAATATTGACCATAAAATTGAAACGATAATATTTTCTCTATTTTATCTCAAATAAAAAGAGATAAAGTCAGGCTTTTTTATACATGACTTTATCTCTTTTTTTGAACAACTTTTTTCTATTTGAACGTTTTTTTACATTTGAACGAGTTTATTTTTAGTGGACAACAATTAAATAAAATTATTAAACATTGATACTGTTAAAAGTAAGGCTATAATTTGTTTCTTTGATTTGTGTCTACTCAAAAAAACCACCCCCTTATTAATTTTTTAGGTAAATCCAGAAACATAATATATTAACATACCACCACTCCCTTTAAATTATTTTTTATATGTAAAAACACCAAGAATTTAACTCATGGTGTTTTAAAGTATCTTATTTTCTAACAGTCCAAGTAAACTCACCTGTAAATAAAGGTTCTCTCGGATCGTAATTCATTAATTTCCCTTTGGCTGAATAAACTCCCGGTTTGGATAAAGATACTTCTTCTAAATCCCAAACTGTAGGGACTTTTTCTGACTTTATAATATCTCCATCATAAAATACCACTGTTACATTAAATTGGCCAGAATTTAGCAGCACAGTTTCTCCCTTGTATACTCCACTATTTCCAATAACTTTACCTACACTGAATATGTTAATAGCCCTAAACCTTTTAGTGTAGTCTTTTTTTAATGCATTTCCCTTTACTCCCAGAAGACCTTTACTTACTACTAATGTAAAATATCTATTACTCTCATATTCTGTTTTAGGGCTAACATATATTTTCTTTTTATCTACTGGGTCTACCGAAATCTTTAAAGGCACTCTTTTTTTATTATCTTCTTGATATACATATATGTATTTCTCAAGATTTTCTTTTGTTGCACTGACTTCCTTATTAAGATTTATTGTCCATGTTTTATTACTTAAAACTGTTAATGGGATTTGCTGCGGTGTTTGAGCATATGCTTTTGTTCCAAACATCAATGCAAAGCAAAATGCAAAAACCATATTTACAAATACCTTTTTCATCTTATAATCCCCTCCTGTATATTTAAATGATTGTTATTATTATATCATATTTATTTTAGCAGTTTTTTTCTGTATCAGTCAAGTTTAACTGAAGTGATTGTAATAAAAAAATGAAAAACGCACATAAGTTATTTCTTATATGCGTTCATCATCTATGGGTTTGGATAAGTTGCACTCTTTTGTTTATTTTGAGGAATATCATTAAGTTCAGAAGAGGCAAACTGTGTTATATTAATTGTTCCTCCCCCAAGTAACGGAGTTAATTTATATTTAACAGTTGCTACACCAACAACCGTAGGTCTATCTACCGGAACAGTAATATTTCTGTTTGTAACTTGTGATGGAATAGTACCAGCACCAGGGAAATTTATAAAAGAGCCTTTATGTCTATTATTATAAATTGTAGAATAAAAACTCACTTTATTTCCACTATTGGTATCAACTGCCTCATAATAGTTATTAACCTGCTTTGGAGTAACCCTAAAATTTTCACTAAAAATATCTCTAAATACACCATTTGCTTTTGGTACATCTATTTGAAGTGTGCCATTAGGGACTTGTTGCCAATCTATCCTTGAACTTGCTGATTTTACAGCAGCATTCAAACTTATCTTTAACCTTTTTGAAGTTTTATGGATATTGTTCAAATCAATTATTCCTGACATTATTACAGGGAATAGTATAACCATCATGATTGCAACAATAATAAATGTTGCCCCTTTTTTACTCCTTAACTTGTTCAGTATCATGGCTACACCTCCTTTTAATAATTGATTTTTTCGCTTAATATATACCCTTTAAGGGAGTAAAACCATTGTACTTGCGTACCATTCGCAACTCTAAATGGAAGATTTGCCTTGTTTGCTCCTATCATCTTGGATAAGCCATTAATGAACTTAACCTCTGAATCTGCAGGGTATCTTATTTCTATTGAGATTTTAGGGTCTGCATCATCTCTATATTTTAATGCAGAAGTATTTCCGTTTCTTGCATCAGCATTTGAACTAATAGTTATAGCTCTACGAACCGCAGGGTCAGTGCTTTTTCCTGGAGGAATTAATCCTTTAGCTTCTAAATTTTCAAAAGTTATATTTTGAACCCTATCTGTAAGCCCACCTTCAACTGATACCATTTGCATAGTAGTTGTTAATACATCCTCAAGCAAATTTTCCTTATGTGTCAGCGAGAACGTGGCAAGAGGATAAAACAATATAAATGTGAGCAATCCTAAACTTACAACTATTTCAAATAACGTACTTCCACCTTTTTTCTCCTTCAGCTTATCTTTAATAAATCTTATTTTCATATCGCTCACCTCTGTTCTCCTAATTAATCGGATGTTCCGTTTATTAGCTTATCAACATCTATCTTCTGTGAACCTAATAAGGCCTCGTTAGTAGCATTTGTTTTATTAATTATTGTTTTATTGATAGACGCAAGCATCGTTACTGCCAATCCACCCATAATAGCAATTACTATCAAAGTCTGTATTACACCAGAACCTTTTTTATTGTTTATTTTATTTGTCTTGTTCATGTTATCATCTCCTTTTTTGTTTTTATCCATAGTATTTTAAGAAATGTATTATCATATATTCAATCTAAATGAAAAGAGGAGGGCAACGGATATTTCCTGCCCTCCTCACTATGCGCGTTGCATCTGGTTTCTATTATTTAAGTTTTGCTCCGGCATCATTAGCTGCCTGTGTAAGGTTAGTATCTATTGAGTTTACAACAGCCTCATTTTTAGACTTTATCTTTGAGGATATAGCTCCTATTGATGTAATAGCTAAAGCTCCCATTATAGCAATAACAATTAAGTTTTGGATAACCTCTGAACCTCTTTTATTTCTAAACGCTCTTTTCACGCTTATCAACTCCTTTGCAACGTATTCTTTATAATGTATATAATAGGAGAGTGTTATATTTTATCATATACTATATTACAACTCCCCCTATTATATGTTATTCTGATTTTACTTTAAAATCTAAAAATAAATTTCTTATTTAAGACCTGCTCCGACATCATTAGCTGCCTGTGTAAGGTTAGTATCTATTGAGTTTACAACAGCCTCATTTTTAGACTTTATCTTTGAGGATATAGCTCCTATTGATGTAATAGCTAAAGCCCCCATTATAGCAATGACAATTAAGTTTTGGATAACTTCTGAACCTCTTTTTCCTTTGAATACTTTCTTCATGTACACCATCTCCTTTGACATGTTATTTATAATTACTCGTTTTATTGTATTTTTTTATATTAAATAAAGAACTCACAATTTTTCAAGTATTTCTTTTAAAGAATTTTATTCTCCATCTATGGTTAAATGATATTGAATGATTCTTTGTGAAATCAAGTCTTTTTTGATTTTTAATTTAAAAATTCTAAACACATTTTATAATCTGTTTACGAAACAAAATGCTTAAAAATAAAGCTGTCTACTAACTTTATATTGTTAGTAAACAACTGTTTTCTAAAAATAAAGTTGTTTACTGAAACACATCTCAAACCTGCATTCCACCGTTGCAAAAGATTATGCATTTTAAAATAAAGTTGTTTACTAAACCTACAATATATGGAATAAAACGTTTTACATATTGTTTCCACAAAAAAAATTATGATTTATAGCAAATTATTAGTATAATATAATTATACAAATTAGTCGTATAATTATAATTTCATATATACTTAATTTCATCACTTTGAAATATGCAAATAAAGTATATTAAAATATTTATTATATTTTCAAGTATTTTAAAAAATTAATTTATACTAAAGGCAAATTGGTATCTGGGATCATTTTGTCTTCTGTGATTGTATAAATACACCTTTGGCCACATACTCCTCAATATGCACCTACCTACTTCTACTGACAAACCAGCAGGCATTGCGGCAAATAGGTGGATTTCATCATAATCATATATATGTTTCTCGGTTTCACTTCTAAACTTGCTCTTAATATCCTTTACTTGCGATTCGTATATAACTTTATAACGCAATGGGTTATCAATAGTAAATCGCAATATTGAGTGTTCTGAAGTACTTACGTAAACGTCAATATCTTCGTTTTTTATCGTGCTGCTTATCTCCAACACCACAATCAGCTTTTTAGTTTTTGGATTATTTTCGATATAACTAATTGTCACAGGTATTTTTTCCGCATTTTCGGAATCAAGTACCCATTTCCCATTTTCGTCAAACTGGTAAATCTTAATATTATCATTATCGTTTTGTAGCATATACCCCATTTCTATAAGAAGAGGAATTTGTGATAAAGGGAAAATATGTACTACATTGTCCTTTAATCTTGAAATTACACCATTAATAAAACTATCTGTATTAGATTTATGTTCCATCCATTCTTCCTGGGTACTTATTTCAATATTTGAATAGGGATAGTGATAAACTGGTACTTTGCCAAAGCCCATATCATTTAGGAGTTTCTGCTGATTAATTGGAGTATTCATTGTTTTATGTATGACTACAACAGGATTTTCCCTATATTTTGTAGCTGGAAATTTGGCTGTATTGAAGCTATATATTCCATACGGCGCTTCATGGCCAACTTCGGTATCCCACGTCCAGTAACCTCGCTGATTCCAAGCATGGAATTGGATATTATTATTACCTGTTTCAGTATCAATATTCCCTATAGCAAGACCACCTGCATCGAAGTTATCAGATCTCATTTGCCGACATACGCAGAAGTGTGTATCTATATGACTGTTGTAGTTAATCATTGCTTCATGTAAATGGCCACTCAAATAAAAATCGATATTATAATCTTTCATAAAGCCTTTGAGTTGATCTTGCTCCATTCTATGAAAGCACTCAAAACTATGATGTCCTATCGCAATATTGAGATCGTCTGCCTTTAGTCCTGCATCCTTTAAGCAACTATAAAGTTTATTTGAACCCAAGAAAAGGCGTCCCTCTTCCCCGTCCATACCACATAGCCATGCAGTATTAAAGTGAATGATTTTAGCACCATCTACCTCTCTAACAAAATGAATGTCTTTAACTGGATATTTTTCTTTTTTAATATGCTCATATAAAGTAAAAAACTTTTGTTGAGCGGAAAGTAACATCTCAATACTGTCATCACTCAAATCATTCACTACATCTAATCCTTTATCACCAGCTTCTCTTATTTGTACTATTTTTTCTATTCTTTCTTTTGACTTACGGCTCACATCATGATTTCCAGGAACAAAAAAAAGATGTTTCTCATCCAATTCTGTAACCCTTAATAATTCAGTAATAAATTTATAAAGGTCTTCATCATATTCGGCGTCCTTATCTGTTATATCACCTGTTATAAATAGAAAATTCACTTTATCCTGCTTCACTATCTCTGCAATCTTGTCAAACAATTTTCCTCTCAATCTATTGCTTTGATAATTCTTATATGCAAAGTGAATGTCCGATAAGTGTATCCATCTATACTTCATTATTCTTCCCCCTTATTAACAATCTGTTCCAGCAATATTATACTTAATGAACTTTTGTTCCCTTCCCATATTCTCAACTTTTCTGTCCCAGCAATAATAAAATAAAGATATTGACTATCAAACTTGTTCTCTTTTAATAGCCTTTTCCACTCACTAATATCAATGTACGAAGGGGTAGGAATAGGTTCAGGATGTGTATGCCATTCGCCGAGATAATTACAAGTTCCTTTACTTTTTATCCATTTTTCAGTTACTACCTTTTGGTGGTATTTCTTTTGCTTAAGAAAAAAACACCTTTGCCTTGTATCATTTTTCATCGGTGTAGTAATATCATCTACTACTATATCACTGGAATCAATAATGTACCTACCTAACAACACACCACCAGCCTCGCATTTCTCTTGATCATCCTGTAGATATTTCATAATCTTTTGTAGTGCATATACATCAATTTTTATTTTCCCACCATCACTCTTACGAAATATAATTGACTTATTATACATTTCACACACCTTTTAAATTTCCACAAATATCACAGAAATCATTTTTGTATAAATATCTGCTATTAAATAAATTTTCATTTGTCAGAAAATAATACTCTGACAACTTAAATCCATTATCCAAGAACAAATCTGCATTACCTTTCCACGACAATATAGGATTATCCTTTTCCTTGCCAATCAATACATCAATAGCAAGCCTTGTTGCCACAATGGCCGTCTGCATAGAATCTATTGAACCATAAGGCATATAAACACTACCACATCCAGAAATCTGCTTTGCAAAAAATTGTCCTGCCGCAGCAAAAGAAGCCCTGTTATATAAAGGAGCCTGTTTATCAAATGGATCAGTATACAAACATTTTAAGCAGCCATTCTTATTGTTATTGTTTGTTAAAATTGCATGGCCACCTATTCCATATGCCTCTAACCATGTAAAAATAACTGGAGGCATACCATTCTTTTTGTGAAAATACTCATTAATATATAATTCGATTGTAGGATTCCCTATAGCAACAATCACTAAATCATACTTCCAAAAATCAACTATGTTATTTGATATTATATTTTCAATTCTATCAATATACTCTGGAAGAACTTCTATGTTGGTATAAGGTAGTTTTTCTTCTATTTCTCTCTTTAAACCCAGAATTTTGGAATGAAATTTTACCGTTCCTTCGTTATTTTTATACCTTTCGGGTATTAGACTGTTTACTCCCAAAGTGTGTCTGTAAACATTCTCCTGCATTAATGTATCCTGGTCTATGAGTGTAATATTTTGCACTCCAGCTTTTGCTAATTCAACTGCTATATACCCGCCAACAGACCCACATCCTATCAGTGCCACCTTTTTAGAGGTTAATAGGTTTATTCCTCCACCTCTTGGCATGATATATCCTTTATCATGTCTTACAATTCTTACTGGAACAAATTTACATTTAGCGTCAGTCTTATATAAAGGATGCGAAAAATATTCTGTCCTCTTATTCGCCCCTTGCTTTATTGCTGAAAAATTTGAATACTTAACACCAATGAATGCCTTATTCCCATTTAAGAGAGGGATGCTAACTAAAACAATTAATACATCACTACTTCTTACCTTATGTTTAACTATATGCTCTATAATTTTCTTATTTGAACTTGTTACATTTTTATATATAATGTGTCTGAATTTTTTCATAGTCCAGAATGTCCCATAGCTTGGAGGAATAATATCTGTGCCTTCCCGAAGTGGTATATATAATGCATCTATAAATATCGGTTTTCCCATACGAGTTTTTCCAATATACTTATAGCAATAATTCATAATATCCGAGATACTATCACCAGCAAAATAGTATGGATAATTTTCAAATTTAGCCACCTTTATTTTTTTTACATTATTCGTTAGCTCAATGTTTGATTCTATAAGAAAGGTATTGTCAAGATGACTCCAGTAAGACTCAAATTCATTCTGAATATCCTTACGATTAATCCCATTAATGCCATCTTTCAAAGTTTTTAGAACCTTATCAAATGCTTCTTCAATAATTCCAGTAACATTATTTGTATCAATCAATAAACCCTCATCATGGATATAACAAATAAACCCACTACTGTCTACATGGGCAATGAAACCTAATGCATCATAAGGCTTTAAGAAGAATAAAGGTTTATATAATGGAAAGTGTTTATCAAGGGCAATCTGAATAGTAACAGATTGCCCTTCTAATGTGACTTTCCCTTCCATTACAAGCGAAAAAACATGATCCTTATATTTAGGATATTCGTTTTCGTTCAATACTTTAACATTTTTATAATAGGGCAGAGAATTTCTTATATATTCCTCGATAAGTTTTAACATTTTCATTTCCTTTAAGCTGATTCACTTGTACTGATAAATGCTTGAGATTTTTTCTGCCCTGTTTCATCTTTAGGCGGCACTGGAAAATCATCTCCAAAAACTCCTTTTAGAATAATACACGCCTTATGTGTATCAACCTCATTTTGAGCTTTACATAATGCTGTTTTTAAATCTTCCAACTTTGCCTTAAACTCCGACATCTGGTTGTCAGTCATTTTCTCAAACAAATCATTAAACGGTTCTGTTGGTAAATTAATATGTAACCTTTCAACCCATTTATCCTCGTCTGGACGATATTCTAATTGAAATTTATTTATAATACTTTGCACCAAGTTTTTAATAGCACTTAAATCATCATATTTATATTTACCACTTGCGAAATCATACTGTTTACTGATACTCAATAGTTGATAAGCTGCAACAGTCAAACCAATTCCATTTGGTGCTGCATTTCCGTCTACAGAAAAATTCTCATCCTTCCATCGTTTTAAATATCTAATTACTCTTCTGAACTGTTTTCTATCATCAGCATCTTGATAATTATCCTTAATTTTATTTATTAATTCCAAAGGATTTGATAGCTCCCAGCTTTTATTGTCATCATTAGAATTTAGCTTTCCTTTTGCCAAATACAGCTTCCCGTCACTATTATTTGCAGCATATATCGCTAAATCCACATGAAATTCAGGTTCTCCATCTTTTAAATATGTCACTGTTACACATGGTCTTTTCATCACAACATTACTCGTATGGTCTTTCACTGCATCATATACCCATTTTTTTACTGCAATAGGATCAGGATAATCGTCTTTAGAAATATTAAACCTTATACCTACGTCAATATCGTACTCACCTTTTATTGGTTTAGCACCTGTCCCCATTGCATAACTGCCCTGATTAAAAGTCGTGTATTTTGGAACATCATCCCCCTTTTTGTTTTCAAGCCTATTTAGTATAATATCCCTTTTTTCCCGCAATTCTTGATTTTCATCGGTATCTGAAAGCTTTATGTTGTCATGAAACTCCTCAAAATACCTCTGTACATTAGCCATTTTTTCACCCCCATACAATTCATACCATAATTATACATCATTTTTACAAAATAAAACATAATTTAATATTAGTTTCCAATAGTTACGTTAAACATAATCGTAAATTTTTTCAAATCTATAATCTTAACATTATATTACATATAAGATTAATTCTACAAACCTACCCAAATTCCTCTATTTACATAAAACTATTGATACTGCTACGGTTGTTTCCTACAAAAAAACTCCTTCAAAACTCCCCCCTCTCAACCCTTGATTTTCCTACTTCCTAATTTATTCCTGCAAAAAAAGTCTTTCAAAATTCCCTCTTTTTCTCTTCCTTTTTATTACTTTTTTAAGGTGAAAAATGAAAATAAAGTCGTACAAAAAAGTGGTTAAAAATTAAGGGATAGGAATTAGTAAAAGGTTAGGTTTTAAGGTTAGTAAGTGGAGCTTTTATTAAATTTCCTATTTCTCTTTATCTTTGAAAACCATTGATAAATCTACCTTTTAACCTCTATTCTTTTATCCTATTCCCTATTCCCTTCTCACTAAATTCTAATTACTTTTTCCTAAAAAACAAGAGAGAAAGCCAGGTTTCAGCTCCTGATTTTCTCTCGATTTTTGAACAACTTTTTTTATATTTGAAAGAGTTTGTTTTTATTTGAATGAGTTTTTTTGTAGGAGACAATAGCAAATAAATCCCTTTGTAAATCCTTTCATAAATGAAATAAACTAAAGCTATCAGTAGCTTAAGTCTTTTAGCTTTAGCATTTCCCATTACGAGTAGCAAACTCACTATTTTCTTTATTAAATATATAAAAGAGTAGAGACTTTCTGTTTCCATATGGACTATGAAAAAATGCTTCAGCTATAGCTTATGCTACTGCTTAAGCTATCTAAATTGTGCTTAAGCTGATATTTAGTAGTTCTTCACTTAACAGTTTTAAAAAAATGCTTATCTATCCCACTTGGACATAACCTCATAAAAAAGCTCTGTCAAACGAATTATATTCATTCAACAGAGCCAGTGACCAATATTTATACTCTTGTATTCCACCCAGTCATTAGATACTTTCTTTTCTCCTTACTATCAAGCACTTTCTCACAGCTTTCCCAGTCTACTTTTCCTACGTGTACGTGGTATCTCAATTCAAATGGATGTTGCTTTGGTATTTCGTCAATCTTTTTTCTTGCTTCTTCAACTTCATTCACGGCTACCTTTACCCAAACATCCTCCAAAATATCAGGAATCTGACCAAACAGTTCATGTATGTTTCCTAATCTTTCAGAAAGAATTGAATGAACTTTATCCTCCACGGATCCTTTGTATCTCATATTGTATATATACACTTCATCGTGAACTTGACCTATTCTCTGAATTCTTCCTTTTCTTTGCTCAAGCCTGGTTGGATTCCACGGTAAGTCCAAGTTAATCAATGTTCCCAATGTCTGTAAATTTAGTCCTTCACTTGCAGCATCAGTTCCTATAAGAACTTTCAGCTCATGTTTTTTAACCATCTGCTTTATTTCTTCTTTAGTTCTCTTTTCAAAAATACCATCAATGATTAATCCTGATTTATCTCCGCCAGCATATATTCCAATTTTTTCTTTTGGTAAATCCTTTGATAAATTTTCTGCTACCCAATAGGCTGAATCAAAAAACTGTGAAAATATTATACATCCTCTTTCAATCCAATTATCTTCTATAAGTAGCTTAAGCAGCAGTTGATATTTAGGGTCTTTCTCTTTATTGGCATCAAGTGTCTCTATAAATCGTATTAAACATTCTCTTTCTTCTTCAGTAATATTTTTTATTTCACTTTGGGTAGAAGTTTCTTCAAGGCAATCTTCATTTTCAAAATCATCTTCTGATGTAATACTTCCCCAGTTATTAAGCATCTTTTCTGCTGTATTCCTACCAGCAATCATTGTACTTCCTACCCTCTTAAGAAGCAATGTTTTAAGAAATCCTCCACCCTTAACTCTTTTCTGAAGAAGTTTAGAAAATTCCTCTGCATATCTATATGCTTCCTGTAAATATGGTGGTAATACTATTGCTTCATCATCTTTTTCGCCCATTAACTTTACTTTAACTGCTTTAAGATATGTTTCTCCAGTTTCGGGATTTATTGTATTTTCAAGAAAATCTCTTGTCCTTCTTACTATATGTCGTATAAACGGATTATGCTCTGTCATGAAATTATCATCAATAATTCTTCTAATTCTTCTTTGATCTGGTCCACTTAATCTATTTATAGCTTCTGGCTTAATAACAAATTGGTCTTCTGCCATATCTAATTGTGTCCTTATACGCCCAAATGTCATTTCTCCCTCATGAGCTGGTGGGAAAGGGTTTCTGATCCAATCTATTACTTCTGGATTAAAGCGATCAAGGACTTCTCTTTCCATAATTAAATCTATAGCTCTTCCAGGATGTTTTCTCCACATACTTAAACTACTTCCCAATACGCTATCATTGGCTTGAGATAGAATATTTAATAAATCCCATGCTTCAATAGGATACAATTGCACTGGTGTAGCTGTTGCTAATAGCATACTCTTTGTTTTGTTAGATATTTGAAGTAGAAACTTCATTAAGTTATTAGGATCTGGTTTAGCATCTTCTTTTCCTGGAATATACTTCTTTCTTCTTGCCCTGTGTGCTTCGTCAACTATTACACATTCGTACTCCAAGGATAGCAAATGCTGAATAGATTCAGAACCTGCTGTAATAAGTCCTTGAGATATAATTCCTACTCTTCTTGGGCACTTCTTAATTCCTGCATCTCCACTACTTGGGTAACGAACTCCATTCTCATCAACCCACTCACGACCTGTCCATACTGCTGACGGCATATCAAGCAATGAATTTATTTCATCTTGCCACTGCCAAAGTAATGTTTTAGGGGCAATTATTAACACTGGTTTGTCTCCATACAAAGCCATCAATTGTGCTGATAAAGCCAGCTGAACTGTTTTTCCTAATCCCACCATATCTGCAAGTATATATCTTGCTCCATAAGGCTTTTTATGGTCATTAAAAGCGAGATTTACAAAGAACTTCTGATGTTCCCATAAGCCAAACTCTCTTCTATATACTGGCGCTTCTATAACTGTTGAAGCAGCTTCAGGCTTTTCCTTCCATTCATCAACTGAATATATAACTTTTCTTTCAGATATTCTTTTTATATCCTCAATTATAAAGTCAGAAAGAGGAACAGCATAAGGGCTGTTCCAAAAATAATCAAATTCTTCTTGCACCCAATCTATAGCTTCTTGTGAATCATCTTCCCAAAGCATTTCATAATTTAATTTCCAGCCCGAATAGGTTTCATTTACACTACCCATAAATGCGGTTTTCTTGCCATCATTAAGGGTAATAACACCTGCTTTACCGTGAATTAAACCAAATACATCGTTAGGAATAACTTTTATATTCAATTTACCACTTTTTATAAGGTCATATAACTTTTTTAATCTTTTTGGAGCATTAGCATAGATTTCTTCAGGCTTTGCATTGCACCACTCTCTTCTCATGGAGTTTATTGCAGCACTCGCAGTCTTTACATCATCAATCTCCATTTCAGAGTTGCATATGAGCCTAACAGACCCCTTCATTTGTTCTATAGCCTCACCTGCTACTTCAAATATAGAAGAACTAAAATATCCTGCTATTCTATCATAAGCTAAAGCTCCCTTTAGCTTTTTGTTTAAGAAGGCTTCATCTAACTTTTTTCTCCGTGAAGAGTAACGATTTATCATATAAGCCCTCCTAACTATACTCCATCGTTTTTAATTAACTCTCGAAGTAATTTTGCATAGTTAGCCTCTTGTTGCCAATGACTCATATTTTCTATATTCCCAAGAGTAGCTATATAATCAAGTATATCTATTATGGTATTTCTTTGTTGCCAGTAGTTTGGTAATTCATTTTTAAGCCAGTTTCTTCCCTTGGATGTATCTTCTTCTTTTATTGATTGATGTAATGCTGCTAATACATTACGAAGCACAGATGATCCAAATCTATCGCTATCTCCCATCCCTCTCATACCAAATTCTAAAGCTGTCTTTAATCTTGCTTGATTCGCTTTTGTACTTGCAAGCAAATCCTTATATTCTCTGACACCAAATCCTCTTGCTAACTCTTGATAAGCTCCTACTTGATATACTCCATCTTTTTCAAGATCAAGTCCTTTAATATAGAATCTTTCTTCTGGAATAAGTAGCTTCCATGTAAATTGATCAAATCCTGATGGTATAAGATAATCATACGCTATTTTTACCGCTTCTTTGATGATCTTTTCAATAGGGGATTCCTCACCTGGTACTCTCGTTTTTGAAAGTTCATATTTTATATCAATATCCTCAATCTGCTTGTATGAAGTTAATACTTTCAATGATGCAGCATAGGCAGCAAGTAAGTAGTCAGCGTCACTAAAGTTAGGATCCTCTTTGTCGTCAAGTTCTCTCATGCTATCAATTTGACGCTTTACCTCTTCCTCAATTTCTGGATAAAGTTCATCCAAGTATGCTGTTACATCTGAAGTTTGTTTTCGCAATATAAGAAGAACAGTACCTTTGACATAATTTCCTTCTTTTAACCCACCTGATTCTGTTTCCGTTGCAATATTCCAAGCAGCTGTAACTTGGAGTCCAGCTGACCATAAAATCATTGTTAAGTCAGCCCAAACACTAACATCTTGGTGAGTAAACATTACTACTTGCATACCATCATCATTCGTGTGGTTTGCTAAATTTTTATATATCTCTACCATGCTATTGTTAAAAGTTTCACCTGTCCCTTTTACTGCTAATACTCTTCTACTATCCGAATACCATTTATTAAAAATCTTTGAAATCAAACTTTTATCCCATGCCAAGAAGAATTCTGATAGTTCATGATAATTTACCGCATCTGCATATGGAGGATCAGTTATCCATAAATCACAATTTTGTTCTATGCATCTCGAATCAATTAGTTCAATTGTACTATTGGAATTAAACTCATAATTTTTTATATCAAGAGTCCAAGATAAATACAATGAAAGTATTGTCCTTGTTGTATAAGTAAACATTGTATTTAAGGCCTGGTTAACAAATGTTGATGCACCCCCGCCACCTTTTCTTGATGATAACCAATAGCATAACTTTGAATTCCAATTTGCACAGCTGTTTATACCCAACAAACTAATAACTCTTTCTTCCTGGTTATTTGCTTTCTGATTTGCAATTTCCATTAATAATCCATGCATCAATAGTTGTCTTGGATTAAATAACTGATGCCAATGGCTCCATCCTCTTTCACGAATAAGTCTTGTCGTTTCACTACCCTCTTCTATTCTACTATCTGGAATATATCCTTTTTCACGCCAAGACAAAAACCTCTCTTCTAACAATTTAATAACCTTTTCTTCTCGCGCTAAATCACTTTCAGTCGGAGCGCAGTAATATGCATTACCATAACAGGCATCCGTTGCAGAAGCAGGTTTTTTTATGACTTCATCCCAAGTTTTATCATTAAATTTCTCAAAATATTTAATACAATATAATCTTTCTTGAAATATATCTTCTTTCAAAGGCACAAAGTCTGTACTGTCCCATTCCCTTAAACCATATTTTAATTTGCCATCATTTGTTCTTCTATCTTTTCTAATTGCCGATATTGGTGTCCTATTTTTACATTTTGGACAGTATAGATTATTATCTTGTATCGTAGCATTATTTTTTGCATTTATAATTTCTGCTTTTGATACTCCTGTTTTTATATCAATATCAAAATTATTCTTAATCTCATTATACTTTAAGATAGCTATAACTTTATCTGGATCATTAATTACCCAACTCGGTGAAAGAGGAACTTTACATCCACATTCAGGGCAAGTGGTCTCGTTACAATACAAATAATACTTTGCTTTCCAACCATATTCATTAGTTTCAATCTTCCATGCATCAATCTGCTTGGTTGCTTCATCAAAAACATCTTCTAAAAATTCTAATAGCTTAATAAATTCCTCTTCAGACTTATTTATTATATTTAAACCTGACCATGTAAGTAATGCAGCTATAGGATTGAGATCAGATCCATAAACGTCACAGCCGATTCTTGCCGCCTCAAATGGTATACTTCCGCCTCCACTGAAACAATCTCCAACTTTAACATTATGACCAAACCTTTTTTTGCTTAATTGCACAATTAATTCTTGGATTGTATTGGCTTCTGTTCCTAAATAACCGTTTATTTCTTGCCATGATAATGAATCTATATTTTCCAATTCTTCAGGCCTACAACAATATTTAAGTTTTTCATCATAAGATAACCTTTTAAAAACAGTTTTTTGAAGATCTTGTTTTTCTGACTTTGATATTCCTCTTTTATATACTATTTTCCCCTTGTCTTCACTGAAGAACCTCTTTTGTTCAGTAGGAGTTAAATTTTTATATATATCCGCAATAGGTATTGTCTGATTCTTTCTATTTAATAACCCAGCTTCATCCATTGATAAAATTTTCAGAAATATTTCTCTATCTTTTTTGGGATTATCACTCGCAGGCATTAGCAACCCCAAAATTATAGATCTTACAAGGATAAGTGGTTTACGCCCCCACCATTTACCAAGACCTGTTAAGGTTTGATTACTGCCTGCTTTTCTTTCCTTATAACTCTCTTTTGATACCTTTGATACAGGAAACTGTACCTCAATAAATGATTTATCATTAGACAATTCTATCACATCCTAACTATTTATCAATTTCCCTTTGTATAGCTAAATCAAAAATATTTAGCTGTTTATTATTCTCTTCAATTGGATTTTCAGTAAGAGCATATCTTATAGCCTTCCTCCAACCTCTCTTATCATTTATGTGTCCTGTGGCGGCATTGGTCATGGTAAACAGCCACCATCGCTCCTCTGGGCTTAATCCAAGCCAATTTTTTATGGCAATGGGTATGACTGAAGGATCACAGTCTTCAATAGCCCATGCAAGAAGAACCATCTCCTTACCGTATAACCTTTGTACAGGCACTTGACCAATACGCCATTTGCCAACAGGAAGTTTTTCCTTTTTAAGCCTTTCATTAAATTCTAATTTTAAAGCATCCTCTATAAGTTTCCACTTGTGCTTTGAAAGCTCTACTTTAGGTCTATCATTAGCATAATCTAACGATTGACTTTCTACGTTTTCTTCCCATTTAAAACGCTCGTAAATAACAATATTATTATTCTGACTTCTTGGGATAACTACTAAAAAGTGATGCTGCGACTCGGATGGTATAAAACCAAATCCAATTGCTTCTTTTCTATCTGACATTACTGAACAATCTCCTGTTCCTTATAATCTTTAAGTGTTTTTTTCTTTTCAGCAACATAGTCAAGGAAGTTTTGACCTGATTCAAACCTTGCCATTCCATATTCAAGGCTTACATTTACCTTTCCTTCACTCATGAAGTTGCTTCTGATATTGTCTATGCTTGCTTCTAACTTTTCAATATCTGCTTTTATTGATGCATCCATTGTAATCTCAATCCAACCCTTTTCATTACTACTTTCATCAACCTTATAAAGTGTAATAATAACATCTGAAATCTGTGCCTTATGCTTTTTAAGTTTAGCAAGTTCATCATAGGTTTCTGCAGTATCATTGGTTTTATGTCTCTTATACAGCTTAAGTGACTTTTGCTTATCTACATTTAATGTTTCACCTTTAGCCCAATCAATCTTCACCTGCAATACATCAGAATAAATTCCTTGAGCTTCGGCTACAGCTAACACAAATGTAGCATTCTTTGGGATGATCACTTCGGAATCGTATATCCCACCATGTTCCTTTGGATTTGAGCCATCAGTAGTAAATTTTATTGGAACTTCTGGTGCTGATTTTAATTCAATTACCTTTTCTTCTCCCTTATCATAAACCCTATACTTTATCGTAATCCTATTTTTCCACTCTACTGGATCTCCAGTTTCATGCTCACCTGTACTATCAACACATATGAATGATAGCTTTAACTCTGTGGTTCTAAATTCATTTATATTTTCAACAAGGTTTGATGCCGCTGTCGCTATTCCTCCTATTTCATAATAAACCTTGTCACCATACTTTGGCAGTAACTTTAATATAACTTCTCCAGTTTCATCATCTCGACGAAGTTCCTGAATCAATACTTCTGTTTTTTCTTTTGGGAATGGTGGCTTTTCAACATATCCTCCATTTTCTCTCCAAACATCTTTTTTAATCATATTATCCTTTAAAGCATCTAAAGCTGAAGGAATATGCCATTGCCATGCTGGATTAGTTGCTGCACGTTCTTTTACATCAATCCAACGCATTTCTTTTTGAGTAAATAGACGATCTTCACATTTCTTTCTAAAATTATCATCACTAATGTGTTCAGTGAACTTTTGTCTTTGCATAAGGACATTTCTTATTTGCTTTTCCCCATTATAGTCATTTCCTGTAAACTCCATAAAAAAGTCAGCTTTTGCAAGTCTATCTTTAGTTGGGTAATATAAGCTAACAAAAGTTTCCCTTGCTGCTTGCAATAATTCCAATTTAATCTTATGCTGCTTTTCTACAGCCTTTTGATACTGTGGATTATTAGCTGGTACTTTTTCTTCTTCCATTCTTCCAAGAATTACACTAATTGCCTTATGCTCCTTTGCTGCACGTATTAGTTTTTCCATAGTACTTCTTTGACCAGATAAAAACATTACTCTATTCTTATAGCGTGCATCATCATAGAACTTTTGTAGTGCTGGATTTAATCCTGATCCTCCTGCATATGGTTCAAATAGAACAAGAAGTACCTTATCCTCTACTAAATTAATCTCATCTATAGCTGGAAATACCTGAACTTTTTGATAGCAGTCATTAATAGAAGGTTTAAACTTTTCCTCAAGAAAAGTCCGAAGTTCTTTCTTTGCGCTATCAGAATCATAGCTATCTACCAGAGAATTTAATTCTGCTATAAGATTTTTAGTATTCTTAAAGAACAATCTTCCATCTCTATCTGTATATAAATACCAAGATTTCATTACAAATTCATCAAGGGCCTTCTTTACACGTGTTATATCCTTATTAGGTTCACACAGGTAACCTATAGTTTCCTGAATGGATAATCCAAGTAGTGCATTTGGTATATCTGCAAGGGATGAAACAAGTATTAATTTACTTAAATCTCTCATACAAGTTTCTCCAAGGCTCGCATCAACTTCTTCTGCTATAGCTTTACCATTTGCAGCTATATCATGGGCTATGGCATTAGTAAGAGACGGTTTAATCTGTGTGATAGCTATAAGCATCTCTGGATCATTTAAATCAAAATCATGTACATTAACAAGATACTTACTTTCTGCCCTTGAAGGATTTCCAGAATATAATTGTGCTACAATTAGTCTCATTAATCTAATAAGTCCTCTTGTCTGTTGGAATCCTGGGTTTTCTTTAAATCTTGCATACAAATCTTTTATTGATGGATGGAAAGGATATGAATCCTTTATACCAACGTAAATCTGTTCAGGAGAAGTGTTTGTGTAACCCATCTGCTTTGCCTCTGTAACAGCCTGTTTGTACGCGCTTGCAATTTCATTTATTTCATCATCTGATGGTAATGTCTTAAAAAGCCTTTTTCTCAAAATGTGATATACTTCATCAGATGTACTCTGAACTGGCTCAATATTTAAGGCTGATCTATTTACTTCATTTTCAAGTTCCTTGAATGTTGATTGTAAAAGCTCACTTCCACTCTCATAAGTTGCTTTTAAATCTGATATAACAAGACATACATTTGAAAGTTCTTCTTTCCCAAGAGCATTGAAAAGATTTGCTAAAGCTGTTGTTGTAATTACAGCTAAATTTGAATCCCCTATTGTTTTTGACTTTGCATTTTCTAAATACGGTGGAAGCTCATCTAAAAGAATTAATAAAGGTTCTCCCTTTAGAAGGTTTATCCATGCCGTTTGCCCAGGAGCTTGAAGTGGTGTGTAGTAATCCTTGAACATTTCTTTTTTACCAAGTTGTTCTGCAATAGCTCCCCATATTCCATATGGCGCATCACTTTCTCTACCTGTAAATGCAACTACTTTGATTTTACCAACATGACTGTTCTTATATTTATCGCCCAATATTCTTTCTCTGTATTCTGGGTGCTTTGCAAGTAGTCCTAAAGAAATCATGTTATGAGTCTTTCCGCCACCCATTGACTGTGTAAGTTTTATAACTCCTGTAGCTCCCTGTCTGTGAAAGCGCTTAAATGCTGTCTCAACTAACAATTTCATTCCTTGTGTTGGAAAGTTTTCCTCAAAAAACTCCACTGGGTTAATACGATTTTCAACAAGGTCAGTTAAATCTAAAACATCATCTCGTTTTGTTTCATCAAATACTGACTCACGTGGCTTACATAATTCAAATAGCGTTTTCAATTTTTAATCCCCTTCCCTACACTTTTTATTCACATTTGCTCCTTAATCTTTAGAGCAATTTCAAGTCTTCTCTTTCCGCACTTTTGCTTTAAAAGTGTAACAAATTCATTATCTTTAAATATTAATGAATCGTTGTTTCTCATAATGCCCTTTAATAATTCGATCATGTTTTTTTCATCAATCCTGTCTTCCCAGTAACTATCAATTATATAATTTATAGCTTCTGCTGCTTCCTTTTGATTCTTAAAAAAGGTTTTTATGTTGTCCAATGAAACACCTTCTCTCATACTTTTATAAAATTCTTATATTTTTTATATACAATCTATATTATACTCTTATAAGTTATTGTAATCAATTGGAAATGGTTATTATTTTAATAGTTGTTTCCTACAAAAAAACTCTTTCAAAACTCCCCCTCTCAACCCTTGATTTTCCTACCTCCTAATTTATTCCTGCAAAAAAAGTCTTTCAAAATTCCCTCTTTTTCTCTTCCTTTTTAATCCTTTTTTAATGCAAAAAATGAAAATAAAGTCGTGCAAAAAAGTAGTTAGGAATTCCCTTCTCACTAAATTCTAATTACTTTTTCCTAAAAAACAAGAGAGAAAGCCAGGTTTCAGCTCCTGATTTTCTCTCTATTTTTTGAACCAATTTTTTATATTTGAACGAGTTTATTTTGATTTGAACAAGTTATTTATAGGGGACATCAATAAGCAAGAAACCAAGGCATTATTTGACTTGGTTATCTAATAATTAAATCTGTATATATTTTCTCAATATTATCTAAAATATCGTAACATTTTTCTGTATATTCTCGTAAATCCTTTTTATTATCTTCTTCTACAAATGAACGGAACTTATTTTTGTCTCGTAGTATTTCACAAAAATCATATCCAGTATTTATTTTAAAATCACATAAGCATTCGTTTAATAAATTCCTTTTGTTATCATATTGTGTTACATTTTTTTGTTGTAACATACTAATCACCTCTTTTGGCTAAACACTCACATTAATATTTATATCCTCTGATTAAATTATAATTCTTCATTAATAATATTGTCCCATATTTATGTAATTCCGTTTTGTCCATTTCATGGTATTTAGATAGCATTTCTTTTAGTATTGTTTTCGGAAGTTATGCTTTCAAGCATTGCGGAACTTAAAAATTTCCAGTTTAGCGTAGCGAATTATTTACAATGAGTAGTGAGTATGATAGTCTTTCAGGAGCGATATCACAGGATTTCTGGGGCATCCCCCTGACATCAAATCATACTCACAGAGGCTCATTGTCAATGATAAACTGGAAATTTTGCGGAAGCTAACTGCTTGAAATTGTAGTTGCCAAAAACATTTATTATCAAGACCCATTAAACACCATATTTTAATTTAAATTCATTATAACTTAAATTCGTAATGACCACTGGTATGGTTTCAATATCAAGTATTTTAGCAATACAATATCTTGTAAAACCTGTGATGAGAGCAAATCTATTATTCTCTATAGCTCGTACTGCCACAGGTATATTAATTTGTTTGCATCCATTATATGTGGCTAATATACCATCTAAATCAATTCTTTTTGCATTAAGGTGATCATTTTCGGTTAAAATTATATCTTTCACAGGTATTTGAATTACTTCCTGTCCCTCGTACCATCTCTTACTATTTACAGTATTTTGCCAGGCAACTGGTGCTTGAACATATTCTTTATCATCCTTGTCTTTGACTTCAATAAACTCATTTTCAATTGATTTTTTCATAAAACAATTGGCTTGCGTTTTAGAGTTATATAACCCTTCCCTTGCATATTTATCTACCATTTTATAAAACTTACGCTTTTTATCAACTAATTTAAATGAAATCTTACAGTCAATATTTCTTACAACACATGCAAGCCTATACCACTGGCCTAACGCACTTTTCAACAACCTTGTCTGTAGTTCCCCACAAAGCTCATTATCTAACTTTTCATACCACTTTTCTTCAAAAAACTTTACAATACCAATATGGTCAGTGCGTATTTCTATATGTTCCACGTTACTTTTGAACTCTATATTTAAAAGTGCCTTTATACAAGCGATAACCTCCATTTGTGTATTGTTTTCAGCAGGACATCCCCCATATGCAACTGTGAATTTCCGAAGTTTTTTCACACAATAGTAAATAAAACTCCAACCGCCTGTTCCATTTGCATATGAGCCATCAACATAAATTATTACTCTACTTTTCACACCCGTATCCTCCAGAACTTTTAATCCTTATTACTCAAAAATTGTTCTTGTCTTTTTGTTATACTTTTCAATATTCTCATTTATCTTGTTTTCTACTTTTGCAGAATATCCTTCCTTTAACCCTGCCAACCTGATTATCTCCCACTTGTTTAAGTATCCCTTTTCCGCATATAATCTTTCGCAAATAAAATTTACTCTTCGTATTTGAAAGTCTTCTACAGTTTCAACAATCTGGTTTATATATTCTTCTGTATTAGGAAGTTTGGCAGAATATTTCTCTAACAAAGCACTTTGTCCAAGCATCCTGCCTAATATACTTTTGGTTATTCTCACGGGTTTTTTATAAGTTTTAAGTAAATTATATACTTCTTCTATTTGCTGCCGTATTAACATATCCCTATTCTCCCAGTCAACCCTTGCTTTGCTACAGTCAATACTTCCCCTGGATATACTTTTAGGCAAGTTATTGTTCAACCATTGTCTATTATTCCTGTAAAACCATGCATATTGCTTTTTTAATATATTTCTTATCTGTGTTTTTGTATATTCAGGATGATTTTTCATAAGACTTAAGAAATCATCTGCGTAAGTGTTTTGGTAATCAATAATACTTTTTAAGTTATCTGTATCTTTATAATAAGTCTCTGATTTCATTGAAGTATTAATTAAGTGCAAAACTCCATTTCGTTCAGCATACTTAACAATTGTTTTTGAATCACACTGCATTAGTTTTGCTAACCCTGTTAAACTATATTTTTGTTCTGCAATTAGTGACTTTAACTTATTTTCCCATACCTCTCCGTAATTCTTGACACGCCCTATTTTAAATTCATCCTCTTTAGTCTTATCAGGACCTTTTCGTGAATAAATAAATCCACAAGAACAAATAAAAGTCCCTACTGGCTTCCTTGTATCGTAATCGGCTGTGATAATGCAGTCGTTTACAACCCTTTCCATGTAATGTCCTGCAGCAGGATTTAGACATGGCCAAGGCCCCTTGTTAAATGGATTATTGTCAAAAGATTTATTAAAGAAATCTTCTACACTGTCACATAAGAACTGAATAAATAGTATGTGTCTTATAGGGTGAATTATTTTTCGCTGCTTTCTGGTTATACTTTTCAACCAACTACTTTCATTTGATTCTTCAAAATTGCTTTGAAGCCTGTCAAGTAAGTCATCACCATAATAGCGTTTAAACTCCTCATATAGTAGCTTTTGCTTCACGAATCCCTTAACAGTTAATAACTGTCTTTGTTTAAGAAGCATGATATACTTATCAAAAACCTTGCTAATATTAAAGTTTAACAGGTTGCTATTCAGAATATACTTTGCTGAATTAGCCACCTTTAAAAGCTGATCTGATAGCTTTTCGTTGCTTTCAAACACTACATTGCAGTCAATATTCCTGTAATCCAATCTAATGAACTGAAGTCTGCTTACAAGCCCACGGTCATTCGGATACTTCTTTAATAAGCACCCATGCTCTGGACAAACTTCTACCCCTTGTATCTGATGTATCCTATGGAAATATGCCTCCCCATAAGTTTTTAAATCAGCAGTTACACACAAGGGACAGTAAAAGAGTCCTTCCTTTTTACAGATACCACCTGCTGCCAAACCCAAAGTTGTATATATACCTTTACCATCCGAATACTTCATATCATTAATAATTTTATTCCTTTTGTCCTCGGTTAAAAACGGAACATATATTGGCAGCAATGTATGTTTAAATAAAAAATAGTTGTTGTCCGTGTACCGTTTATCAGTAAATTGCTTTGAGAAATAGTCTAAATGGCATGGAAACCCAATTGTAGGAATAATCGTATCTGAACCAAACATTTTTTTTATTATTTCTTTATAATTTTGGTAAGACCAGCGTTGATGGTATCTTGCAATAGCACTATATAATATCTCATCATCGTAGGGGTCAGTAAAAGAGCTTAACATTACATATTCACCTTACATTAACAGTTTTCTATTTTAAACTATTATCTTTGCAGCTTTTGATGCTACCAAGATAACTCTCTACAATCTGCTTTGTTATTGGAAGTCTATTGAGGTTCTTCCCTAAAGAGTAATAATTAATACGGTTTTGTATAAGGTTAATAGTTACCCTTTTGTTCTTATCAGACTTCTTAATTTCAGAAATTGCTTCCGAAACTTTTTCTGCCAGCTCAATGTCCTTTTTACTCCAGTCAGCAAAATTAAGTTTGTGTGGTATGGGTTCAGGCAAATTAGCTTCCAGCCATTCCTTATCATTTTTTGCTACATATCTCCATTGCTTTCTTCGATTTAACCTTATTTCACTCCTTGAATGCCCTGGATTACTATTTATATATTCCAGTAACTCATTTTTATAGAGATGCAACAAGTCCTGTTCGTTTGTATTTTGACTATTCATCCGATAACGGTAGGCCTTCTCACCCAATCCCAACTTATCATAAATTCCTAACTTTTCCGCATATACTTTTATACTTTTTGTGGAACAGCCCATAATTTTTGATAGTTTATAAACTCCATAATCTGTATTTTCTATATAATACTTAAGTTTGTCCTCCCATACCTTTCCAAAGGCTTTTACTACGTTTTTAATATATCTGCTGTCTTCAGATTCATCTGGCCCACTGCGGGAGTATATATACCCACAAGAACAGGTAAAAGTACCTTGGGGATTTCCAGTTTGATCATTTTTCGTTATTTTACAATCATCCACAACATCTTTCATATAGTGGTCAGCAACTGGGTTCAGGCATGGCCACGGCCCTTCTCCAAAAAACTTATATTCATTCTCTTCTGCACTAATAAAGCCATCAATACTTCCAAATAAAAATCTAATAAAAAGTAAGTGCTTTAAAGGATGAATAATTTTACTCTTTCTTCTCGAAACAGTAGCAAGCCAGTTAACTGATGAATCTACGTCTACATCCGCATTAACTGAATGCAAAAACTCTTTTGTATGGAAATCCTCAAAATCCTTTATTAAAGCATTTAACCTTATCTTATTCATAACACTTATATAATTCCTTTTATACAGCCTATGCTCATATTTCCTGTATATTAAATCCAAGTTATAGCCATTTAATCTACCATCAATAATTTCCATAATATCTTGGGATAATGTCTTATACTTTTCAAATAAATTTGCATCTACAGGAATTTTTACTTTTTGCAGGTTATCATTTTTCAGGATGTCCTCAATTCCAATAAATTTTCTATTTTTTATACCCTTTGGTAGATCTAATTCCGAAAGCACTTGATTGTGTAGAAGGCATATATTATTAAATGGTATCTGATGAACCCTATGTAAGTAAGGTTCACCATACTTACTTTCATCTTCAGTAATACATTTTTGACAATATTTTATACTTTTAATCTGAAACTCTGTTTGATTATTGATTCCCAACTTATAATTTATATTGCTAATCCCCCCATACTTTATAAAATTTATTACCTCTTTTTTTATCTTATCAGTCAAGAATGGGTGAAATAAGGGATACACAGTATGTTTATCTAAAAAGTATTCAAATGTATATGAGGATACCTTCCTTACTTCATTACAAAAATAATCTAAATTACTCGGCAAAAAAAGTCCCAGATTAATACTCTTTTTTCCAAATAAATCTCTTAATGCACTTTCAATATCTAAATTGAGGTTTCTTTTAAAGTATCTCAAAAAAATATTATAAATTGCTTCATCAGGATATGGATCAAAAAAAAATGGTATCATTGTTTTTCTCCTTTGTATAATTCATCAGGATTCTTTATCAGATTATTTTTTTCTAATACTGAATAAATATCAGAGTCATTCTGTTTTTTTTCTTTGTACATTTTTCTTAAATCTCCATCTTCAATTGGGCTGGACTTCTTTCGCTTTTCAATATTCTCGATCTTCTCCTTAATAAGACTCTTTAAAGCTATCTTCTGGAGTTCTTCAATAGGGGTGCTGGTATCATAGTTTTTTACTATTTCGTCAGCCCTCTCTTTTGCCATATCGCTATCTATATCCCTTTCAAGTAACCATAAATAAATCTTATTAAAAGCAAGCTCGACTTCCTCATTATCTTGTGGTTGCACAGCCTTTTTCTTTTTAGCCTGTAGTATAATATCTTTATGCTTGTCACTGTAAGCATACACATTCCCGTCCTTTTCACGCAAATCCCGATAGAATTCATATTCACCATACGCATTATTTTTCAATGCAACCCTCATTGGCTTTGTCATAATTTTTTCTTCATTTGATACAATTTTTATTAACTCTGGAGTTATAATTTCTTTTTCAGATAGTATTGCCCTTCTCTGGACTGCTTTGTATAATTCAATAGTTAATGCTGCAATCCCCATAGTTTCTTCATACATAGTATCCATAATTTCTTGTGTAAGCTCACATTCATTCTTTGTCCATTGATACTTCCAGATATATGGTAAGAAGGTCTTCCACTCAACATTATTATCCATTCTATTCCAAAATACTTCGCCAGAACCAGATGCACGCCTTGCCTGCCTAAAAGTTCCTCGAAGAACATCAAGAGCAGTATAATTGCCAATTAGAATAATCGGAACTCCAACAATGTTGTCCAAAGTTACTAAAAAATTTAAAATCAAATTTGCTCCAGTCCGTGAATCTAAAAGGTGCTGGATTTCATCGATGATTATCAAGCCGATGGAATAATTTAAAGCAAGTTGTCTCATGTAATGCATCATTGTTTCAACTGATGCCCTTTTTCTTATAATTCTTTCTGCATAATCAGTACCTAGTATACTATCTATAGCCCCAAAGAAATTTATACATAATCCGTTTGGGGAACCCTTTGCAGGACATTCTAATTTCAGCCAGACAATTTGAGTATGGGTAAAACTTCTTTCTTTATATCTTTCGTGGTATATAACTTGTGGATAGCTTGCCAATGCCCTCTCAACCGCTTTGCTCTTACCCACTCCGCTTAATCCAATAATAGCAAAACCCATAGCGGATTGGCTTATTTGAAAGTTATAGGTTTTATAATTCTGAAGATTATTTTTTATTGAATCGTCTTTAAAAATTTCAGATAACATATTTAGTTTTCTCACATTTTCTGGGCTTAAAGGGTTTCTTGAGACATACCCATGTCTTAATACGCTCGATATATTTAAAGCAATTTCCTTGTGTTTCGACAACGGTATAATAATTCTTCTTAAATTTTCAAGTTTGTGTATCCTTATATAGTTTTCTAATTTCCTCTCGCTACTTGTATAATGCGGCACTAATACCATTTTTTTAAGCATATCATTAATACTGCATAAATTAGGAAGTGCCTCAATAAGAGGATTGTTTCTAAACTCATCTATTGGTTGCTCTTTGTAAACTGCTGCTTCGTATTGACAAATGTCACGAATATTCATTCTTTTTCCTCCATTATTTCTTTTAAAATTTCCCCTATGTTGTCATTAGAATAATATTCTGCAATAACGTCAGTTTTAGGTTTTTCAATGTTTTGTATATTTTCATTTTCTTGGTTTAAGAATACAAACTTTTCTTCTTTCCTTACTCTCTCTTTTTCTTCTTTCCTATGCTCTTTCATATCACTTACTTTTAATCTTTTATTATGCTTTTCCACAGTCCGTCCTGACATATCCTTTGCCTTTCCCATGATATTCTGAATTTGTCGGTTCAAATATATATTTGCTTGGATTTGCTCATGTTCATATTTACTTTTTTGCAGACGGTAATTGCTCATTACCTCTTTTACTTCATCATAGGACATACCCTCATATTGTTTGCTTTTACCCAATAAAGCCGCTCTTTCAATAGTCCTTGTTTCGTGATCATAGATATAAATATATGATATATCTCTCTTGTCATACCGAATTTCAATTTTTTTACTTCCGCTTACACCAGCCTTTAAAATTAGGTCATTATATTTCTGGTTTTCAAAATAGTAATATAGCCCTATGAACCTAACCCCTTCTCTGCATATTGTAACTGTCTCTTTAGAAAGTAAATTAAATTTAAAAATATCTTCTTGCACACTCATAAGTTTTCCAGAACAATTCTCAATACCATAGTTCCATAACTCTATTGGAATTGGTCTTACCCCATCTTCTATCATTTCTTTAGTTAGGTTATATGAATCTATCCACCTATGGTTATTCATGTAGAGAACTATGTTAATAACAATTTGTGTAAATTGGTAAATATCAATTATTGCTTCTGTTCTATGGTCTTTTTCGCCTCTTTCCCTGATTTTTTTAGTAACTACCCCATCCAGTAAGAATTCAAAGTGTGAACGTATAATTCCAAATCCCCTTTCAACATTCGGTTTCATATCAGGCCTACTCGAAGCAGTATTTTCTATTGTTATATTTAGGTTTTCTGCTAAACTTTCAGGCATATGCCATTTAAATTCACCCTTGTCTGCCAGAATTATCGAAGGCACATATTTGCACGGCCACTGGTCTTCGGTAATATCAATTCCATATCTTTTGCAAAATGCTACTTTATCTTCTACCATATTTGCCAAAGCCATAGATGCTGCGGTCCATGAAGGATTCTCAAATCCTACGTATAGGCCTGTAATCATTCTACTAAAAACATCAACTATCAAATAAACCACTGCTTTTCCGATTACTTGATTTCTATCGAGTCGACTTACCAAATAGACTTTACTGTAAGAAGCATCAATCTCAAATCTTGAACCTGGGCCAAAAACTTCTGAATTTGTATTAGAAAGTAAAGGTCTATTATTGAGATTGTAATATTTATCACTAAAGCGCCTTTTCTTTTCATTAACTTCATCCTTCAACTTATGATACCAATAATAAAACTGTCCCATAGTAGGATATTTTCCTTCAGGAAACAAATTACCATTCACGCTGAAATACTTCTCCAGCATTAGCTGATAGACTTTAGATAACTTTATTTGTTTGGGGTTGTTATACCATTTTTTAATAGAGCTTTTAAAAATTGTTTCTATATTTTTATCTATGTTAATTCCTTGAATTTGCTCATTTTTATTAGGTCTTCCTCTTTTAGCACCTGTTATCCTTTTTTCTTTACCTTTAAGGCCACATACATCATAATGTGGCAATAGTGCGGTATCTCTCTTGCCACCTTGCCAGTATCTTCTTAAGTATTTGTATATAGAAGGTTTAGAAATATTAAGTTGTTTAATAGCTTTTTTCACAAGATTACCTCTTGTGCTCTCATTGTATATATCTGGTTCATTATCTTCTCTTGCAATTAAATTTATGACTTTGATTGCCTTACCTATCCTTGCTTTATATCCTTCACTGTTATTTTCCTTATCAACATTTTTGAAATATGGATCACTATTCACCCTTATTATTTTGCTATTCTCCAATTTAGTGTGTAGATCGTTAATATGCACTATTTCAGGTAAAGCCTTCGGAGATGAAATATCTATGATAAAGCAATAGGTATAATCTTCTTCTATCCATAAAATTCTTTTAATAGCTCCATCTTCAATATTCTCATTATCTACTACCTGAAATAAGTCGTTCACATAGAATTTATCCATATTCTTACACCACCCTAATATACATTTAGGAAGAAAAGTCTCCTAATTTTCTCTCTCTGTAAGATATTTTTCTGGTCATATCTGTTTTAATAATTTTGTGTGCCAGCAAATATTTAAGTATTTGAATTCCCGTTCCATATAAACAACCCGTTTTCCTATCAAACTCTTTTGTCAGATAAATGACAGGAAGTTCAGGATAAGTTTTAGCCATTTGGATAAAAAACTCGTAAAAAACATCTACATCCTTTTGATTAAAAGATGGATCATCACATAACCAGTAACTTTGATGTAGTTCTCTAATATTATCTGCCATAGTTGCATTTATCTCCATTTCAGTAACTATACCCCAGTTAATCCCTTTGTAAGTCCAAAATCTCCTCTCTATTTCAAACTTTTCGATTGTTCTATATTTATCTAATTCATTGGTATATTTTAAGGCTCTTGCAATATCAAAAACTTTATTATGCTGCTTTAATGTAATCAAGAAATCTGTTGTCATAACTACAGGCTCTTTTGTTTTAGGATCAGTAGGATGTCTAACTCCAATTAAGTCTGCAATATTAATTGTCATTTCTATCGGAAGAAGTGGAAACTGCTCTCTAATATCTAACACTTGGTCTTCCCACTCTAACAATAGAAAGTAGTCCCTCTCAAGGTCGGATAGGAAATGATGTACTCTTCCTGTCTTCCAGCTTTTTATCCTTGTGGACCTCCCCCTTGAAGATACATCCTGTGTTTTTATAAATGGTACATACATCTTCAACGTTCCAAGTCCTGCTCCCTTTTTTATTTTCTTTTCCATTTGTTCTCTCATAGAAACTTTCTTCTTTCTTGACATTATTCTCTTAACCTTTCCATAATGAATATTAGATCAAATTTTGTTTTTTATTTAATATTTTGTATGACATAGTAAACTTACTACGATACAGTAAAATATTTCATAAAAAAATGGCCTGATATTTCTATCAGACCATTTTGAGACAATCTCTAAATTAAAAAACATATTTAGTTGTTGCAGAAACATTTTTATAATCTTATTCATTTTCCCACTCCAACTACTGTATAAATATACATTGGTATTATATCCACAACTTCCCTTTTTTATGCGTGTTAACAACTTTATTTTTCTTTAGTAAACGACTTTATTTTCATAGTAAACAACTTTATTTTTTTAGTAAACAACTTTATTTTAAAACTACAAACAATTCAATTATATTCTATATCTACTATTCAACAGTAACTGCCTTAGCTAAGTTTCTTGGCTTATCTATGTCACAGCCTCTACCTTTAGCTATATAGTATGATAATAATTGAAGTGGTACAACAGCTAATACTGGTGCTAGTATAGGGATAACTCTTGGTATATATATTACATCATCAACTATCTTTTCAATGTAATCATGACCTTCCATAGCTATTCCTAAAACTTTTGCACCTCTTGTTGTAACTTCTTTAACATTACTTAAAGTCTTTTCAAATAAATGTTCCTGAGTAGCTAATGCAATTACTGGCGTTCCTTCTTCAATTAATGCAATAGTACCATGTTTAAGTTCTCCAGCTGCATATGCTTCTGAATGAATGTATGAAATTTCTTTTGTTTTTAATGATCCTTCCATAGCTACTAGATAATCAAGGCCTCTACCTAAATAGTACATATCCTCATTATCTTTTATTTCATAAGCTATCTTCTTAATCTTCTCTTCATCATCAAGAATCTCAGCAACTTTTTCTGATAGATTTAATAATTCTAACTTTATCTTTTCTATTTCATTTGACTTAATACTATTTTTAAGTTCAGCAAAATATAGCGCTACAATATAAATAGTAATAAGCTGTGTTACATATGCTTTTGTTGATGCAACTGCAATTTCTGGTCCAGCCCAAGTATAAAGTACATCGTCTGCTTCTCTTGCTATAGAGCTTCCTACAACGTTTGTTATTGCAATTACTCTTGCATTATTATTTTTAGCAAGTCTTAAAGCAGCAAGTGTGTCTGCTGTTTCTCCTGATTGACTTAATACAATCATAAGAGTTCTTTCATTTAATAATGGCTCTCTATACCTAAATTCTGATGCTACATCTACTTCTACTGGTATTTTTACTAATTTTTCTAAAACGGCTTTTCCTACAACTCCAGCATGATAAGCTGTTCCGCAAGCAACAATATAAACTTTATCTATGTTCTCAAGATCCTCTTTAGTTAATTTAATATTATCCAGTCTAACTTTTTCTCCAATCATTATTCTTGAAGTTAATGTATCTTTAATAGCCTTTGGCTGTTCATGAATTTCCTTTAACATAAAGTGGTCATATCCACCTTTTTCAGCTGCATTAGCATCCCATGTTACATGATATATATCTCTCTTAATTTCTTCTTTATTAGAATTATATATCTTAACTCCAGTTTTATCGATTAGCACAAATTCATTATCTTCAAGAAGATATATATCTCTAGTATGGTTTAATATAGCTGGAATGTCTGAAGCTATAAAGCTTTCATCTTTACCTACTCCAACTATTAGTGGACTATCTTTTCTTACTGCTACTAATTTATCTGGCTCATCTTTGCAAATTACTCCTATAGCATAACTTCCTTCTAACTTCTTAGCAGCTTTCATTACTGCATCTAGTAAATCTCCTTCATAGTAGTAATCTACAAGATGAGGAATAACTTCTGTATCAGTTTCTGATTTGAATTTATATCCCTCTGATAATAGCCATTCTTTTAGTACAAGATAGTTTTCTATAATTCCATTATGAACTACTGCTATAGTTTCATCCTCATTAACATGTGGATGTGAATTAGTATCAGATGGTTCTCCATGAGTTGCCCATCTAGTATGTCCAATTCCTATAGTTCCACTTAGTTCATAGTTATTAAGCTTTTCTTCTAAATTTACTAATCTTCCTTTACACTTTTGAACAGCAATACTTCCTTCCTCAATAACTGCAATACCTGCTGAATCATATCCTCTATATTCAAGCTTGCTTAGTCCTTCAATTAATATAGGTGCTACTTTCTTTGGTCCTAAATATCCTACTATTCCACACATAATTATCTTCCTCTCAATATTATTAATATTTACTGTGATTTTATTACAAGTATTTTAAAAGGAAGCTTGTATCTAAATACCCGACTAGATTTGTGCTGAAAATCGCTTTCCAGTTTTGCTAGTCTTTAACGGTAGTATTTATACCGTGGGGCACCCGCTGAAATCTTCGATACTCCCCATCCTCGTCAGGTTAAGTGGAAATCTAATTCCCTTGATCTAGTTCTTCAAACTTACTGAACTAATCAAATATTCTTAACCTCTAGCGCTTTAAATTAATTACTTCTTTCCTCCTTTCTTATTAAATAATTACAATCTACAAGCTTCCAATACATTATATTTTATATTATATTATATGTCAATTTATTTGTGATACTAATACTATTTATTATATATGAACTTTCAAATTTTTTTCACATTTTTAATGTAAGTTTAACTTTTACAAAAATTGAGGAGAAGTTATTTTAACTACTCCCCATATAATTCATTATTAAAACATATTTTTTAATTCTTCATATTTTTTTACAATCATATCAGTTAAGTTACTATCTTCTGATAATCCAGATATTTTAGCAATTGTATTTCTAAGTCCATTAATCTTTATATCATTTTGTACCTCTTGTGATTTATTATCCTCATTATAATTGAATAGGTATCCTGCTGCTATACCAACTGCAATATTTTCACATTCTAGATTTAACTCATGACAAAGCTTAAATGGAGTTACTAATCTATCATTGTTAGATAGTTTTCTGACAGGGTCACGCCCTACACGATAAACCTCATCCTGTAAATAAGTATTTTCAAATCTTCCTATTATTTTTTTCGCATAAGCCTTTAGAGAATCTAGATCTATTTTATGCTTCTCGCTTAAAGCCTTTGATGCTTCAGAGTGAAATCCTAAAACAACTTTTCTAATAAACTCATCTTTTATAGCTTCATGTATAAATGTATATCCTTTAAGATAGCCTAAATAAGCAGTTGTTGCGTGAGCACCATTAAGTAAAAATAATTTTCTTTCAAGATATGGTCCTAAATTATTAACATATTCTGCACCTTGTATATTATCATTAACTTTCACTTTATATTTCTCAATATCCCATTCATAAAAATCTTCAACCGCAACATCTATTGGTAACTCTTTTTCAACATTTACATTAGGAACTATTCTATCTACTGCACTATTTGGGAATCCTACTTTCTCCTTTAGATAAGCTTTTAATTTTTCACTAGCCCCTTCTAATATTGACTCTTTAAGCATATCTGTAGCAAATAATGCATTTTCGCATGCAATTATATCAAGTTCTTTTGTATTATTCTCTATCTTTTTCTCTAAAAGCTCTCTTAGTAAAGTACCAGTACTTTTTAAATTATTAGCTCCTATGGAAGTAGTTATTAGATCTGCATCCATAATTATCTTTTGCAATTCTTCTTTATTGTTTAAGTGTACAGCACTTACACCCTCTATCTTTTCTTTAGATTCTAAAGTACTTAAGGTTATAACAGTGTATTCCTTATATTTATTTATAGCATCTACTAAAGAATCTGAGATATCTACAAAAGTAATTTCATATCCTGATTTTGATAAAAGATATCCAATGAATCCCCTTCCTATATTTCCTGCTCCAAAATGTATAGCCTTCATATTACATTGCACCTTCTTCTATAATTGTTATTACTTCCTCTGGAGTTTTTGCATTCTTAAGCTTTTCAACGTTGTTTTCATCAGAAATTGTTAAAGCTATTTTAGATAATATCTCCATATGGTCATCGCCTTTTCCAGCTATGCCTATTACTATATAAGCAGTATTTCCATCACCATAATCAACGCCATTTGGGTATTGAAGAATAACTATCCCTGACTTTATTATTTCTGCTTTATGATTATTAGTTCCATGTGGAATGGCAACTCCATTACCCATAAAAGTAGAAACCTCAAATTCTCTGGCCTTCATACCTTCTATATAATTTTCTTTAACATATCCTCTAGAAACTAAAAGCTTACCTGCTCTTTCTATAGCATCATTCTTAGATTCTGATGCAAGATTTAATACAATGTTTTCTTTAGTTAAAATTTCTGTAGCCATTTAATATTCCTCCTTGTTATTTACGGTTTCAATTAGATAATTTCTAATATCTGCGATATTACTAAGCTTTAATAAATTTATAAAATCCTTTTTTTCAATTAAGGAAATACTTACTTTTCCTAAAACTTTTAGTATATAATTACTTTCATTCTCTCGTGCTATCATTACAAGGAAAGTATCTACGTCTTCTGTTGTAAATCCTATACTTCCCATGCACAGAGGTTCATCTATTCTATATACTCCTATAAAAGGAATAACCATTTCATCGCTTCTAGTGTGTAATAATGCTACACCAGTTCCTGGTATTACTACATTCCCTTTTTCCTCTCTTTTAAGTATAAGTTTTTTAATTATATCCTTATTACTGGTTAATTTAGCTTCACCAATATCATCTACAATAAAATTTATTAGCTCTTCAATTGAACTAGCTTTTGTTTTCTTTAATCGAAAGTTTTTCAGCATATCATCTACTATTTCATATTCCGTATTTTCAATACCTTGAGAATCAATTATAGATGATTCATCTATAAATACATTTTTGGTATTGGTTTTAAAATTAAAAATAAAATTATTTACCTTTTCTATATCATCCTTACTCATAAATGGTGATACCTCTAGTACATTATGAAACCTATCCTCTTGATTAATAGGTACAGTTGATAATATTAAATCATATTTTTCACAATCTATATTAGAACTGATGTCGTGCAATGATCCTATAGAAACATTTCCTATATCAGGGAAAATAGCTTTTACTTTATTAGATAATATTCTTGATGTTCCTACTCCCCCTGGACATACAATTAACACATTTAATTTTCTCAAAATTGCTTGATGTCTTTGAATAGCAACATCTATGTGCATAGTTATATATCCAACTTCTTCTGGTGGAATCTTTAGATTGTACCTTGAGAAAATTAATTTACATGCATTATTAATAATTTTAAACAACTCTGGATAATGATTTCTTATTTCACTAATCAAAGGATTTACAACCTTTAATCCCAAACTTAACATATGAATTGTCTGTCTAAAATGCTGAGACAATCCTCTTATCAATTCATGATCTGCTGCAATATTTATATTGATCTTATTTGATACTTCTTCTATAAGTTCTTTAGCTATATCATCATAATTGATATCTAATTCTATGTGACTTGTTCTCTCTTTACCAGAAAAATACTTATAATCAGTCAAATTTAGCCATAAATAAACCAACTCATCATTCGGTAAATTTATTTGATTTTTAATCAATACCTCATTAAGATATTGAATTTGTTTATATTCTTCTAAAACCATGACTTCATTTTTAATTTTTTCTGGTAAAACAATATTGTCTCCATTCTCAGTTTTCTTTATAGCTAATAAAATATGAATAAATAGTTTAAAATATTTTATATCATTTAATTGAAATAAATTATTACTAACTTCTTTCAATATACTTTTTACTAGAGTAATTTCTTCCACTCCAAAAACTATATTAAAAAAAGCAGCAACTGTTTGATCAATTTTCTTATCATATAAAAATTCCAATAATTCTTCAAATGGTTTAAACTCAAAAATTAAATCTACTAGGGCATTTCTTTTATTCCATTCTGAACCTTTAATGATTACACCATATGCTCTTTTTCTAATGAGACATAGATTTTTAGTAGTCAACCATTTTTCAATACTGTCTAAATCTAAACTTATGCTTCCCATAACCACATTAAATTTATGGCTAAAATATGAAGCTTTTAATGCTTCTTTAGACATTATTAATTCACAAGCAATTATTATTTGCCTTTGTTCCTTACTAAATAACCATTGTATAGGGACAGATTCTAAGGATATTTTAATTTCCTCAATACTTTCCCTATTTCCTGATATGGTTAGATTCATGTTTTCATCGCTAAATATGTGTACACTATGCCTTTTTAATACCTTATTAATAGAAGCTATTTCTCTTAGAATAGTTCTATCGCTTATATTAAGTTGTTTATGAAGGTCCTTTATATTTAAAGGACCTTCATTTAATATTTTACTTAATATAAATTGTTGTCTAGGAGCTAAGTTATTCATCTAATTCACCTAGTTTTTTATTTTTTCAGTTCATTTATAAATGCATCATATCTTGAACGATCCAAGAAGTTCTTTACTGTAATAATTTCTGCATCAGGAGCTGATTTTTTAGCTCTTTCACTTAGATTTTCTTGAGTAAATACTATATCTGCTCCAGCTGGAATGCTGTCAACTGATGAGTGTTTCACTTCTATATTTGTAATGTTAGCATCTTTTAGAGCCTTTCTCAATATAGATTCCCCCATAGCTGATGACCCCATACCAGCATCACAAGCAAAAACTATTAAATTTATATTTTCTCTTTTTCCATTACTTACAGCAGATGTAGCTTCGCTGACCTTTTGACCCTTGCTTTCAGCTTTCATTGCTCTCATCTTAGCTTGTGCTTCTTCAATATTATCTTCTTCACCAGCACTTCTTTTTATAATAATCGATGCTATTAAGAAAGATACTGCTGTTGCTATAATAACCCCTAATAACACCCCTAAATGTCCACCCTTAGGTGTCATAGCCATAAGTGAAATTATACTTCCTGGTGAAGGTGATGCTACAAGTCCAGCTTTAGTTAAAACAAAAGTTAGATCTCCAGCAATTCCACCTGCTATTACAGCTAATAATAATACTGGTTTCATTAATACATAAGGGAAATATATCTCATGTATTCCACCAAGGAAGTGAATTATAATTGCCCCTGGTGCTGATTGTTTTGATGTTCCTTTACTGTATAACATATAAGCTAAAAGTATACCGAATCCTGGACCTGGGTTAGGTTCTAATAAGAAGAATATAGATTTTCCTGCTTCTTGTACTTGTTGAACTCCTAATGGTGAAAAAACACCATGGTTAATTGCGTTATTTAAGAATAATATCTTTGCTGGTTCAACTACTATAGCTATTAAAGGTAATAGTCCTTTTTCAGTAATTGCTTGTGCTGCTGCTCCCAATCCTGTTGATACAGCAGCAACTACTGGTTCTATAAACTTAAATGCTAGTAAGGCCAAAAATCCACCTAAAATACCTGCTGAGAAGTTATTTACTAACATTTCAAAACCAGCCTTTACTTTACCATCTATAAGCTTATCAAACTTCTTTATTAGATATCCACCAAGAGGTCCCATTATCATTGCTCCAAGGAACATTGGAATAGAAGAACCTACTACGATACCAGCTGTTGCTATAGCACCAACAACTGCACCTCTTTCACCATGTACAAGCTTACCACCTTGATATCCTATAAGTATTGGTAATAAATATTTCATCAACGGCTCTACTAATTTTGCAAAGCTCTCATTAGGAGCCCATCCTGTTTCTATAAATAATGCTGTTATTAGTCCCCAGGCAATAAAAGCTGCAATATTTGGCATAACCATTCCGCTTAAAAATCTACCAAATCTCTGTACTTTTTCTTTTCCAGATGATCTTTTTTCTTTCATTAGAATACACCTCTTATTATTTAAATATTAATTATTACACTTATTATAATAAATGACTGGGTATACGTTTTCAATTTTAACAAGTTCAAATTAAGGATATGTTTTTTATGACAAATTTGAAATTAAGCATAAATACACATAAAAAAAGCTTAGGAAGTATGTAAGAATCTAATCCCCCTAAGCTTTTTAAGCTTTTAAGCTAATTTTGCTTTTTCCTCTATCATCTTAGCAAGAGAATGTGCTATCTTATCAAGCTCCTCTTGATTTTCTCCCTCTAGCATTACTCTTACTAATGGTTCTGTTCCAGAAGGTCTTATTAAGACCCTTCCTTTTCCTTTTAGTTGTTCTTCTATCTTTCTTATTTCATTTGCTATTTCTTCATCTTTTTCATGTATGTCTTTCATATTATTAGACACCTTTGCATTAACTAAAACTTGTGGAAGTTTTGTTAGCATTGATGCAAGTTCTGATAACTTTTTGCCACTTTTCTTAACTGTTGCTGCCACTTGAAGAGCTGTTACAAGGCCGTCTCCGGTAGTATTATGATTTAAGAATATTATATGCCCTGATTGCTCTCCACCTAGAACATATCCTTCCTTAATCATTTCCTCAAGAACATATCTATCTCCAACCTTAGTTTTTATAGATGATATTCCTTCCCTTTTTAGTGCTATATCAAGTCCTAAATTTGCCATTACTGTTGTTACTATCATATTTCCTTTAAGCTTGCCTTGTTCTTTTAGGTATTTTCCACAAATAGCAAGTATAAAGTCTCCATCTATAAGATTTCCTTTTTCATCTACAGCTAGGCATCTATCAGCATCTCCGTCAAAGGCAAGGCCTAAGTCACATTGCTTCTTAACAACATAATCCATCAATTCTTCTGGATGAGTTGAACCACAATTTTTATTTATGTTAATTCCATCAGGGTCATTGTTTATAACCTCAACCTCTGCACCTAATTGTCTAAATGTCTCAACAGCTGCCTTATACGCTGCTCCATTAGCACAATCCAAAGCTACTTTAAGCCCTTTTAAGTCCACATCTATAGTTGACTTAGCAAAGTGTATGTAATCCTCTAATGCTGATTCTTCCATAACTTTTCTTCCAAGTTCATCTCCAGTTGGACTTGGCACTCCATCAAAATCATTTTCTATTATGCTTTGTATCTTATCTTCTAATTCGTCCTTTAACTTATATCCATTACTGTTAAAGAACTTAATTCCATTGTATTCTACAGGATTATGAGAAGCTGAAATTACAACTCCAGCATCTGCATTATATTTTCTTGTAAGATATGCTACAGCAGGTGTTGGTATAATACCTACACAAACCGCCTCTGCACCTACTGAAAGAATACCTGAAACTAAAGCACTCTCAAGCATATCTCCTGAAATTCTTGTATCCATTCCAACTAATATTTTTGGCTTATGAGTTCCTTCTGTTAAAACAAAGGCCCCTGCTCTTCCTAGCTTATAGGCAAGTTCAGCTGTAAGTTCTTTATTGGCAATTCCTCTAACTCCATCTGTTCCAAACAATCTACCCATATTGCTACCTCTCTTCACATGTTTTTTGTATACCATCACTTATTATATTATATTTTTTATTTAACGTCTAATTTAACTTGGTTTATATTCCATCATTATGTGTTCCGCACTTTTCATTCCATCAACTGCAGCCGACACTATACCTCCTGCAAATCCTGCTCCTTCTCCACATGGATACAATCCTTTTAAAGATATGCTTTGGAACTTCTCATTTCTTTCAATCTTTACAGGGGCTGAAGTTCTTGTTTCAACTCCTGTCATAACTGCGTCATCTGAGGCAAAGCCTTTTATCTTCTTATCAAATTCTATTAATCCTTCCTTTAGAGTATCTATAACTCCACTTGGAAGACACCTTCTTAAATCTGCAAATTCATAACCTGGTCTATATGTTGGCTTTATACTTCCAAGTTTAGTTGAAACTCTGTCCTTTAAGAAATCTCCTACAAGTTGAACAGGTGCAATATAATTACCTCCTCCTAGTTTATAGGCAAGGCTTTCATAATGTCTTTGAAATTCCATTCCTTTTAGTGGAGTGTCTCCTATAAAGTCCTTTTCTCCAACAGTTACAACAATGGCTGAATTAGCATTCTCTTTATCTCTCTTATAATAACTCATACCATTTACCACAAGTCTTTCTTCCTCTGAGGCTGCTGCAACAACCTCTCCTCCTGGACACATACAAAAACTATATACTGCTCTATCTGTTATCTTACTTGTGTATGACAATCTATAATCCGCTGCTCTAAGCCTTGGATGAAATGCAAACTTGCCATATTGATTTTCATTTATAAATCTCTGAGAATGCTCTATTCTAACACCAATTGCAAAAGGCTTTGGAGACATAAAAACTCCTCTTTTAAATAACATTTCATAGGTATCCCTAGCGCTGTGCCCTAAAGCTAGTACCAATACTTCGCAGGGAATTTCTTCTCCGTTTATTATTACTGCTTCAAGCTTATTATTCTTTATCTTTAAATCTTCTAGTCTACTGTTAAATCTTACTTCTCCTCCTAAACGTATAATCTTTTCCCTTATATTCTTAACCACTTCTTTTAATATATCAGTTCCAATATGAGGCTTACCAATATAAGTAATTTCTTCTGGTGCTCCAGCCTTTACAAATTCCTCAAGAACAAAATCGCACCTTCTGTCTTTTATTCTAGTTGTAAGCTTTCCATCAGAAAAGGTTCCTGCACCGCCTTCTCCAAACTGCACATTAGACTCTAAATTTAACTTTCCATCTTTCCAAAAATTTTCTACAGATTTAGTTCTATCTTCTACCTTTTCCCCTCTTTCAATTACAATAGGTTTATACCCATTTTCAGCTAATAATAAAGCTGCAAACATTCCTGCTGGCCCCATTCCTACAACCACGGGTCTATGCTCCATTTTTTTATTTCCAAAAATTAATTTTTCTCTATCTACAGACTCCTCTATCTTTACATCTTTATTATTAGCTCTTTGAACAACCTTCTTTTCATTATCACACTTAACTTCAACGCTATAATTAAATTTTATGTTATTTTTCTTTCTTGCATCAATTGATTCCTTAAGTATCTTAAAATTTTTTATATCTTCTTTATCTATTCTCAGCTTTTTAGCTGCCTTCTTTTTTAATAACTCAATATCTTCATCTATATCTAACACTAAATTGTTTATCCTAATAGTCATGCGGTTTATCCTCCAGTACATTAATTATTAGCATTTGTAGAAGTAGTATTTTCCTCTGATGTTCCTCCAGAATTCTTATCCTTTTCTCCCCCAGTTGTCTTGCTATCATTTGCAACTATGCTTACATTAACAAACTTAGCACTCTGAGATACTATAGTAATGTTTTGAGGAAGTTCTAATTTTATTGGTACTGTATATTCTCCTTCATCTAAATTTTCTAGATTTATATAACATTTTATACTTTCTTCCTTTAAAGAATCTATGTAAGTCTTACCTCCAGATATAACCATCGACAAAGTTTCTTTGTCCAATTTAGCCAAAAATCCATCTTGTAAATTCTTAACTTCAATATTGGATGTTATGTTTTTTTCAACAACTTTGTCTAATATGATTTGCGCATCTACAGTAGTGCTTCCATCTATAATTTTTACATTATCAGGCACTATGAGTTTAACTGTAATGTTAGAAACTTCATCTTTTAATTTACTTAAATCTATAGGTTCTGTCTCTAAGTTAGATACAGCATTAATGTTTTTAAAATCTCCTGCTAATATAAAGTTTTCTTTAGAAAGCTTTATACTTTTTAAAATAAATCCTTTTGGCAAATCTCCAGTGGTTTTTATATTTACCCCTACATTTTTTGTTTTTTGAACAGAAACAAATACATCTGAAGTGCTAGGACTTAAAGTTACCTCCTTTACTTCCTTTCCAAGGCTGTCTACCGCCTTTAATGAAACAGCAAGATTAATATTTTTATCTACACCATTAAGATCTAATTCTGCTATAACCTTACGAACAGAGTTCACATAGGTCTCAGCTCCACTTACAGTTACAGTTTTAGGTTTTATTACTGGCTTTTCACTATAAAAACCTGTCTTAGAATCTCCTTTTACCTTAGCTTCAACTTCAAAAGTCTTTTCCTTATAACTATCAACATCAACAAATATCCACATGGCTCCATCATTTACAATATTAATATTCCCACTAGGTCTTTTAACTATGTTTACTGGTACTCTGTTTTCTCCTTTTTTCATAACATATCCGCTCAAATCTGCAACTAATTTAAACTGTTCTGGCTTTACTGCATAAATATCAGCTGGCTTTCCAGTTACATTTAGGGACATTGAAAACTTTTGATTTGGTGAAAGTATAAGCCCTGTTTGTTTCAAATAATCTTGATTAGCTATCTCTACAGGAATGTTTGATATCCTATAAGTTTTAATTGTATTATCATCGTTAGAAGTATATAGCCATAAAATAAAAGCAGCAATTACGCAGCATATCTTAACAATTAATTGTTCTCTGCTTTTTTGAACCATGCCTTCACCTTCTCCCTGTAGGTTATCTTTTTACTTTTTCTATATTTAATTATCCTTATTAAAATATCCTTAAGTCTTTCTTTTGTATAATATCTTGTCAAGTTTCCGTTTACGGCAAGAGATATAACTCCTGTTTCTTCTGATACTACTATTACTAGAGCATCTGAAACTTCAGAAATTCCAATAGCAGCTCTATGCCTTGTTCCAAGCTGTTTATTAATATCATTGTTATTAGTAAGAGGTAAAAAGCATCCTGCTGCTGCTATTCTATCGTTTCTAATAATAGAGGCTCCATCATGAAGAGGTGTATTTACTACAAAAATATTTTCTAGCAAAGCCGCTGAAACTACTGAATCTAATTTTGTTCCTGTGCTTATTATATCTCCAAGGCCTGTGGTCTGCTCTATTACAATAAGAGCTCCCGTTCTGCTTTTAGATAAATTTTCCACAGCATTAGCGATTTCCGTTATAATCATATTCATTTTCTCTTCATCTTCCAAAATATGTTTATCATTGAATGCACTTCTTCCTATGTGTTCAAGAGCCTTTCTTATTTCTGGCTGAAATATAATAACAAAAGAAAGGACCCCTATAGTTATGGTCTTATTAAGAATCCAATTTAATGTAGTTAAATGAAGCAAACTGCTTATGGGAATAAGTAAAATTATAAATAAAATTCCTTTTAAAAGCTGTTCTGCCCTTGTCTCATGCATAAGCATGTAAAACTTATAAAAAATATATGATACCACTATAATATCAAGTATGGAATAAATGCTAATACCTTTTACAGTATTAATAATTATATTAACAATATCCAATTTTTTCACCTCTTACAATTAATGTCTACTATAATTATACACCATTGTTACTTTATTAATAATAAAAAGCTTATTTATTTAACAAAATATTTAACAGAATAATTTTCGAGAATAAATTATATAATTTTATGATATACTAGAAAAAATATCCTAATATATTTAAAATTAAAATTATATTGAAGGAGTTGATATTTTGAAGAAATTCAGCAAAAAGCTATTTACACCTCTATCTTTTGTTATAAGCGCCATTCTTATAGGTGCAGCTGTTTTTTGCGGAACATATTACTTTTTTACAAGTAAATCTCAAACACCTTATATATCAAAAATAAAAACAGAAATAGACAATATAAATAAAATAAATGAATCCTCGTATATTTTTACAAAAGGGCAAACTATTGATATAGACAAAATATCTTCTTCCCTTTCACAATCTATAACTTCCTTGGAAAATTCATATTCAAGAATTAAAGGTTTAATTGTAACAAATAAATACGCTGAAGATCATAATAACTTAGTTTTAGGGCTAAAAAATAATATATTAATGTATAAACATATACTTTCTATAGTTAACAACCCTAAAAACCCTGATCTTTCAAATCTTTTAGCTGAGCTTGAAAAAAACAGAAACGATTGCATGAATTATTATGCTTTAGTTTCTATTAAGGGAATAAAACTTTCATTGCCTAATGAAAGTTTAGAATTCTTAAACAATGCCATAGCTTATACTGAAAAGCAAATTAGACAAAATACTGATGCTCAAATAGCCTTAAGTCAAAATCGAGATTTTCTTCTTACTTTTAATGATATATCAAATCAATTTAGTCAAATAAAGAAGGATTACATGAATACTATTATTCATTCTAGAAATAATGTTAGCGGATACGAAAACTTGCTAAAGGAATTAGATAATACAGAAAACGCTATAGCCAGAATAAAAACAGATTTGTCCAATTTAACTATTCCAAATGATGCTTTATCTGTATATGAAGCTTTTGCTAAGGTTTTAGATGAATATGATACATATATACAAAATTTAAAGTATTCTGTAAAAACAGAGCAGCTCATATCTATATCTGGGCTTACAAATAACGATAAGCTAAATGAGTTATATGACACTCCTGAGCAGCAAATGCAGGTTGTAGAAAATGATTATAAAAACTTTATAAGAATATATAATGAATTTGAAGATAAAGTTGTTTAGAATTATTGTTAAATTTAATTATTTTTTGAATTATTTTTTTACTATCGGGAACAATATCAATAGCCCACTTTAAATTAGCTCCAATAATTTTAAAGGAGAGGATAATGAAAATGAAAAAATTTCTTGTTAGCATAATAACTTTGATTACTATGTTAACAACTTCTTTTTATTATGCCAACGCAAAGGTAATATGTGATTCCGAAGCAAAAACTCTATACAAAGAAGAATCTCAAGTTGTAACAGTATTTAATGATAAAGGACAAAATTTCTATATAACTAAAGATGACATACATTTAATGGCTCAAATTGTATATGCAGAAAGCTGTGCTGAACCTTATAAAGGAAAGGTAGCAGTTGCATCAGTTATACTAAACCGTTTAAAAGATTCTAGGTTTCCTAATAACATAGAAGGTGTAATAAAGCAAAAGGCGGCATTTTCATGCGTGAAAGATGGAAAAATAAATGTAACTCCAGATGAAAACTCTTATAGAGCTGTTATGGATGCTCTTAAAGGTAAAGATCCAACTGACAGCGCAGTTTTCTTTTATAATCCTAAAATTGCTACCTCCTCTTGGATGAAAAATGTAGATAAGAAAAACTCCAAGAGAATTGGCAATCATGTATTTTTCGTAGTAAATTAACATATTGATAATATAACTAATTAATTATAAATATATAGTAAACTTAAATGCGAAAAACATTTAGGCAGTTCACCTTGCGTGAACTGCCTCCTATATTAATTTAAATATTATCTACTATAACTTTAAATTTCACATACTTTTTTTTATATCTCATCTACTGCTGTTAATGCAGCCACTTGGCCTTCACCTGCTGCCTTTATATACTGATAAGGCTTTCCTGTACAGTCTCCTGCAGCATAACATCTTTTAATGTTTGTTCTCATATTCTTATCCACTTTTATATGTCCATCTTCCATCTCTAATCCCGGAACTAACTGACTTGGAGATATGCTGTCCTTAAGTACAAATATTCCATCTGTTTCTATAGTTTCCTTATTCAAAACAAGCTTTGTTACCCTATCCTCTCCAACTATCTCCTTAGGTATATCATTTACAATTTTAATATTGGAGTTTAATTCTAAACTTCCTTTATACATAGGAACATAATAAACTGTTGAAGCTAGTTCGCTTACATAATTAGCCTCATGCTCAGCTTCTTTATTATAACCTATTATTGTGACTACTTTACCTTTATAAAGAGGGGCATCACAGGTAGCACAATACCCTACACCCTTACCTAAAAACTCTTCTTCACCTTTTATAGGCTTGCCATATTCTATGCCTGTAGCCAATATTACAGCTCTAGCTTCATACATCTTTTGATTTACCATTAGAGCAAAATATTCTCCCATAGCATATACAGAGTCAATTCTCTCCTCTGTTATTTCTATTCCCATATTCTTAATATGGCTTTCAAACTTTTCTTTTAACTCTTTACCAGATATATTATAAAATCCTAAATAATTATTAATTTTAGGCGCCTTCATAAGCTTAGGACTAAAATCCTTATTTCCAAAAATAATTACATTCTTATTTCTTATTTTAGCATTTATAGCTGCTTCTAATCCTGCTGGACCGCTGCCAACAATAGCTATATCATATCTTTCGCCCAAAATCTTTTACCTCCTTCATATAATGAAAGCCGACAATACCTTTTTAGGTCATTGTCGGTTTTGTATTTTACAGGTGTTTAGAAATAACTTTTTCAAAATCTTGTTTTGGCCTAAATCCAACCATATTTTCAACAACTTCTCCATTTTTAAATATCATAACATTAGGAATACTTGAAATTCTGTATTTTGATGCTATTTCTGGATTTTCATCTACATTCATTTTAAAGAACTTAACTTTATCTCCCATATCTTCAGATAATTCTTCTATTACAGGTCCTAACATTCTGCATGGTCCGCACCAAGGAGCCCAAAAGTCTACTAGAACTGCTTGCTCAGAATTTATTACTTCTTGAATAAAATTACGACTATTTATTTCTCTTACCATGTATTATCCCTCCATAAGCTTTTAACATACCCCAAGGGGGTAACCTTACATTTTTATTGTAACTCTCTTTTTTATATTAGTCAATAATTTGTTTGTCATTTTTTAATTCTTTTATTCTTAAATATTTTTCCCTAAATTATATTTAAAATACGGTATACAAAGTTTCTGCTTCCTTTGCATACCGTTTTTATAACTTATTTTAAATCTATAATTTTTTTCTCTGTATGTGATTTTATGAAATCATCATCGTCATAGACAAGAAGCTGAAGTTCTAACTTATCATTGACCTTCTTTACAGAAGTGACCTGCTGATTTAAAGTATTAGACTTATATATTTCCTTAACTTCACAAGTTTTAACATTAAGTTTATATAAATCTCCACCTACAGCTATGGTTCCATAACCATGCCCTATTATTACAGCCACATTTTCGTCATCTAGCCATTCCACAAATTTAGGTGAATTTTGTTCTTCCTTTTGAATAATATCCAAAGACCACTTTTCTCCAGTTTCTAAATCTTTCACATATATCTTACCTATTCCTTCTTCTATTGCATCTGGTCCTTTTCCTTCAATGCATATGCTCAATTTTTTATTCAAAGAATCCTTCCACTCAGTTGAAAACTTAGGATTAACTTCCTTGCCTAGATCATTCTTAGAAAACTTTATAGTATTCTCTGAAGATGAATCCTTATTCGAATCATCATTATTTTCAGCATCTTTATTTTTATCTATATCCGCAGACTCATCTTTTTTACCTTTATTCTCTTCTGTTTCTTTAGTATTCTTTTTATCAGCAGAATTACTAGTTACATTTTTGTTTTCTTGAATTTGTCCACTTGAGCACCCTGTAAATCCTATAACTAAAGCAGCTAAAAGCACGCAAATAATATAGCATATATTATTTTTTAATTTATTTATACTAGTTTTCATAAGTTTTCCCCCTTTAGTTTTTTTAATATATTTATTTTACATTAAAAATTTGGAGCATTGTATATTATACTTTCTTCATAGATTTTATTATCTTTATCATATTTATTAGTATCAATTTTTATCTTAATATCATCACTTTCTCTTACTACATCTACTATGCCTTTATTATCATTTAAAACCTTGTATATCATGAGAGCTTCTCCTGTTTTTGCATTCACCATATATAGCTCTTCTCCGTAATTAACTTCATTTTCTTTCTCTTCAAAGACAATAAATAAGGAGTTTTCACTGTCCCACTTTATATACTTAGGTTTAGCCTTTCTGTAAGCAAAGTTTAGTTCCAAATACCAATTGCTTTTATTGTATACATCTCTGATATATAACCTCTCTTCAGGATATTCTCCTTCCTTTGGAAGATAGAATCCAAAGCTCTTATCTGGAGATTCATTCCATGAGTCAAGCAACTTGTATTGAAGACTTACATCCGCAGGTTTTTTATTAAAAATTATAGGTATTCTTACAGGAACACCAACTCTTGCGAAAAGAAGTTTAATTTTCTTCTGATCTTCCTCAATTTCTTCTACAGCTATTTTATTATCTTCTGGTAATAAAGTATTTATGCCTCCATCTGCACCTTCTGCTTTATCTAAAGCTTCGCCTTCTTTAACTGTTCCATTGACAGTACTGTTTGATGAACTCTTATACTCATCATTTATATTTCCGTTTAATTCTATATTTAAACTACCTTCTGTTTTATCATCTCTTCCTACAACTTTTTCTTGTTTTGAAACAGAATTTGACTTAGCAATCTTTTTTGGTAAATCCTTTTTTAATGAATCTCCACCCATATTTTCTGGGCTTGATTTTATTGAAAATTTTTCATTCACTTTGTTGGATAAATCTGCATTAATATTCTTTTCATTTTGTTTTAACTTCATGTTTTCCTGGACTCCAAGCTTATTTTCTTGTGTGCCTTTTGAAATTTGATTATTCTCTATTATATTAAATCTGGATATAGGGTTTATAAGTACTATAAATGCTATAGCCGCTGCTATAGGTGCTCCTATCTTAATCATATTTCTATAAGGTCTATAATCTTTATGTCCATTACTTGCATACTTACTCTTATCAATTTTAGACATAATTTTATCCTTTTGACTTTCAAAAACTATATCATCAAAATTCAAAGCTTCCTCAAAGGCCTTTTCTATGAAAAGCTCTTCCTCATAAAGTCTTCTGCAAAGCTCACAGGATAGCATATGAATCTGCATTTCTTTCGTCAATTCCTCGGGAACATCCCCTGAAATAAAACTATTTAATTTTTCTCTAAACATCCTACAGTTCATATCCGCACCTCTTTTCTTCTACAGCTACTTTCCTCTTGAACTGCTCTTTTATTTTATAATACCTTCTCTTAACAGATGATTCATTTATATCTAAGATCTTAGATATATCACTAAATGTTGTTTTCTGAGAATATCTGAGTATTATTATTTGCTTGTCTATATCACTTAAAGTATTTATATATTCAGCAATAATTTGTTTAGTTTCCTCAAATTCAACAGCTTCTTCTGGAGTTATTTCTTTAGATTTTAATCCTACAAAATCTTCGATATTTGATTCATTAATCTTTTTCATTTTTCTTATGTAGTCTATGCATCTATTTTTTGCTATTCTTAAAATCCAGTTAGAAAATTTATATCTATTATCGAAAGTATTTAGTTTATTATATACTGTTATAAACACTTCTTGTGTTATATCTTCTGCTATTTGCTTATCTCTTATCATAGAATATATAAATTTTAATATAGTCACTTCATACTTTTCTACAAGAGATTCAAAACTTCTAACGTCTCCATTTAATATGTTTTCTATCAGGATTATATCGTCTTCTCTTTCCAACAAGCGGCCCCACCCTTTCACCTGCTTATTATTATATACGATTATTATACATTAAAAGTTATAAAAAAGGCATATAGTGCCTTAATTTTAAGCACTATATGCCTTTTTTTATATTTATTAGTTATTCATTATGATTTGTTTTGCCTTTAATATTGAAGTAGCGCTCATTGAAAATTCGTCTAATCCATATTCAACAAGAATTGGTATCATGCTCTCATCACCAGCTGCTTCTCCACACATTCCGCACCATTTTCCTTCTTTATGAGCAGCATCTATAGTCATCTTTATTAGTCTTAAAACTGCTGGATGGTGTGGGTTATATAGGTAAGAAACTTTTTCATTCATTCTGTCAGCAGCAAGAGTATATTGAATTAAGTCATTAGTTCCTATACTAAAAAAGTCAACATGTTTTGCAAGCTCATCTGCGCAAACAGCAGCCGCTGGTATTTCAACCATCATTCCAACTTCTAAGTTTTCATTAAAGTCTTTTCCTTCACTTCTTAACTCATTCATGCATTCTTTAAGCACATCTTTTGCAGCTAAAAATTCCTCTAAAGAAGAAATCATAGGGAACATTATTTTTATGTTACCAAAAGCTGATGCTCTTAATAATGCTCTTAATTGAATCTTAAATATTTCTTTTCTATCTAAGCAAAGTCTTATTGCTCTATACCCTAGGAATGGGTTCATTTCTTCTGGTAAAGGTAAGTATGGAAGTTTTTTATCTCCACCTATATCTAAAGTTCTTATAACTATTGGTCTTCCCTCTGCCTTTTCTGCAACATACTTATAAGCTTCAAATTGTTCTTCTTCTGATGGCATTTCATCTCTATCCATGTATAAGAACTCTGTTCTAAACAGTCCTACGCCATCTCCACCATTTTCCAATACCTGATGTATATCTTCTGGCTTACCTATATTTCCTGCAACTTCAACATGTTTTCCAGACTTAGTTACTGTTTTTACATTTATTAACTTCTTAAGTTCTTCTCTTTCCTTTTCATAAGCTGCTTTCTTTTCCTTATATTTAGCTATTGTAGCTTCATCTGGATTTATTAAAACTATTCCTTCTTCTCCATCTACAATTACAGTATCTCCATTTTTAACATTTTCAGTTATGTCTTTTAAACCTACAACAGCAGGTATTTCTAAAGTTCTTGCCATTATAGCACTATGTGATGTCCTTCCACCTATGTTTGTTATGAATCCTACAACCTTGCTTCTATCTAATTGAGCAGTATCAGATGGTGTTAAATCATGAGCTACAATTATTGTGTTTTCATTTAGATTTTCTAAATCGTCAGCTCCGTTTCCTGCTAAATTAGCTAATATTCTATTTCCAACATCTTTTACGTCCGCTGCTCTTTCTCTCATGTATTCGTCTTCCATAGATGCAAATATACCCATATACATTTCTATAACGTCACTTAAAGCCTTTTCTGCATTTACCTTGTTAGACTCTATATTCATAGCTACAGCTCCAGTGAATTCTGGATCATCTAAAAGCATAATATGACTCTCAAACACTGCCGCCTTATCACTTCCAAGCTCTTTTTCAGCCTTTTCCTTTATTTTTACTAATTGATTTCTTGAGTTGTTTATAGCCTTGTCAAGTCTTTCCTTCTCTGCCTGTACGTTTTCTATTCTTCTTTCTACTATTGATACTTCTCTATTCTCCTTTATAATTGCCTGCCCTATAGCATATCCTTTTGATGCGGCTATACCTTTTTTCATTACCTTACCTCCTATAATTTTTGAAAACTTAATCTTTAATTAATCAAAGCAAAATTCATGCCAGATTTATATGTACAGCAAAATGTACAGCAAAATCTATTAATATAACAGGATTAGCTAAGTAAATAATCTCTATAATAATATATACAGAGTTACATACATAAATTTGATACTTTTTATCAATGTTTTTCAATCATTATATCTAGTATTTGTATGTCGTATATATAAAATACTTGTAGACTTATAGATTTTTATGCGATAATATATACTTGATAAAAAATATCATATATAAAATAATATTGATATTTTTTATCAAGTATATTCATAATCTACGAAAAGAGGGTTATTTCTTATGTTTGCAAATAAAGTAACTATAAATATAGAAGATGGTGTCCACACTAGAATAGCTGCTATGATTGTCCAAAAAGCTTCTCAAATAAAGCATAAATATAACTTAGAATTATATATAAAAAAATATGAAAACTCTGAACCTTTAGCTATAAGTATGCTTGCCTTACTTTCCCTTAAAATAGTGAAGGGAGAAACTGTAGAAATCCTCTGCAATGATGACAGCTTAAATGGTAAAAAAGCAATTATTGAACTATGTGACTTTATAACAAAAAAACTGAATACCAAAAACTCTTCTATGACTAATCTTGACGCCATACTAGAAGAAAATACTATAGCTACAGAACAAATATTACAAAACCTTCCTGTTGGAGTTATAGTTATAGATGCCAATTCTAATATAACTACTATAAACAGCTATGGTCTTAAGCTTATTGATAAAGACTCTAAAGAAGTTATCGGTAAAAATATTACAGACATAATACCTAATTCTGATTTACCTTCTATTTTAAAAAATAGTAGAATTAGATATGGAGATATTAAATACGTTAATAATCATATGGTCATTGTAAATGCCTCTCCTATAATATCTAATGGAAAAATAATAGGCGCTGTAAAAATATTTCAAGATATATCTGAACTAGTGGGCATAAAGGAATTAAATGAAAAACTTAAAAGTATACTAGAAACTTCTCATGAATTAATTTGCTTTGTTGATGAAAATAGAAAAATAAGCTATATAAACCCAGCTTACGAGAAGTACTTTAATATTGATAATGAAGATATTGTTGGAAAAGATTTAATAGAAGTCTCTCCAAAAGGTTTTAGAATGAAATCTTTTAATTCTAAAAAAAAGATTGAAAATGTAGTTCATCAAAAAGGAGATATAAGCCTAATCTCCACCATACAACCTATTTTTATAGAGGATTCTTTTAAAGGGGTTATATCTATATCCAAACCTGCTAATGAAATAAAGGATTTAGTAAAAAAGCTTGATAATTTTGAGGAAGAACTTAACTATTATAAACAGGAATTGCAAAGACATACCAAGCTGAACAGTTCTTTTAAAAGCATAATTGGAAGTAGTGGAACCTTAAGAGAATGTCTTATTATAGCAGATAAAGCCTCAAAATCCTCTTCTACTGTTCTTATAAGAGGAGAAAGCGGAACTGGTAAAGAGTTAATAGCAAATGCTATTCATAATAGCAGTGATAGAAAAAATAAGCCTTTTATAAGAGTAAACTGTGCTGCAATACCAGAAAATCTTCTAGAAAGTGAGCTTTTTGGATATGAAAAAGGAGCTTTTACTGGTGCTACAAAGAGCAAGCCTGGAAAGTTTGCTCTTGCCCATGAAGGAAGTATATTTTTAGATGAAATTGGAGACTTATCCCCTTCTATGCAGGTTAAGCTTCTTCGGGTTATCCAAGAAAAGGAATTTGAAAGCATAGGTGGATTAAAAACCCAAAAAGTAGATGTAAGAATTATTGCAGCTACTAATAAAAATTTAGAAGAAATGATGAAAAGCGGAGAATTTAGAGAGGACTTGTATTATAGATTGAATGTTATAAGCATACATCTTCCTCCTCTTCGGGAAAGAAAAGAAGATATTAATTTACTGTTGGAGCATTTTATAGAAAAGATAAGCAATAAATTAAATAAAAAAATATCTGGAATATCTCCAGATGTAATGCCTTATCTTCAGAACTATGATTGGCCCGGTAATATTCGTGAGCTTGAGAACGTGGTAGAGCGTGCTATTAATATGTGTGATGGTGATTTTATAACTCTTAAAGATTTTCCATTTTATATCAAATCCCCTGCTAATACTAAGCAAAATAACGCATTAATAAATATAAGCGAAGGAGAGCTAAAAACTATGGAAGAATACGAAAAAGAAATTATATCTCTTGCCATGAAGAAGTATAAGAGCTTTAATAAAGCTGGAAAGGCCTTAGGACTGACTCACAGAACAGTTTCATTGAAATGCAAAAAATACGGAATAGAGTTTTAACTACTTTAATATCATTAAATTTTTGAAGAATAATTTCCATAATTCATTGGTAATTATTCTTCTCTTTTTTATGTTTTCTACGATTTTTTAACATATATTTTTTATTTTTTTGTAATTTTAATATAAACTTAACATTCATATGATAAAATTCTAAATGTATTTAAAGGTACTTATTATTAATTTAATAAAAAATTGATAGGAGATTGAATATGGACTATACAATGATTTTTAAATTATTTGGTGGTCTTGGACTATTTATCTATGGTATGCAGCTCATGGGGGACGGTCTTCAAAAAGCTGCTGGTGATAGGCTTAAGAAGATACTTGAAGCTTTAACTAGCAATAGAATCCTAGCCGTACTTGTTGGCGCTGGAGTAACAGCCATCATACAAAGTAGTAGTGCTACCACAGTAATGACTGTTGGATTTGTTAATGCAGGTCTTATGAATCTATTTCAAGCTGCTGGAGTAATAATGGGTGCTAATATAGGAACAACCATGACAGCACAGCTGATTGCTTTTAAGTTGTCCGATGTAGCTCCTCTTATACTTGGTATAGGAGCTGTTATAGTTCTGTTTTCAAAGAAGAAAAGAACAAAGGACTTAGGAGATATAGTTTTAGGTTTTGGTATCTTATTTGTAGGCATGTCTATGATGGAAAATGCTATGAAACCTTTAGGAGAACTCGATGCTTTTAGAAACCTTATACTTACTATAGGTCAGCATCCCCTACTTGGAGTACTTGTTGGTCTTGCAATGACTGCTACAGTGCAAAGCAGTAGTGCAACCATAGGTATACTTATGGCACTTGCATCTAACAATTCAATTAGCCTTAATGCAGCTCTTCCAATACTTTTTGGAGATAATATTGGGACATGCGTAACTGCTCTTCTTGCAAGTATTGGAACACATAAAAATGCAAAGCGCGCAGCACTTATACACCTTATATTTAACTGTGTAGGTACATTACTATTTATGTGCGCATTTGGCATAGTAATGAAAGTTATTCCTATGCTTGGTGGAGATATACAAAGACAAATTGCTAATGCACATACAATGTTTAATATAACTAATGTTGTTGTTCAAGTACCATTTATACCTTTACTAGTTAAGTTTGTTAACAAACTAGTTCCTGGTGAAGATGAGGATTTAAATGTACTAAAATTAGAATATTTAGATGCAAGATTATTAGAAACACCTTCAATTGCTTGTGGTCAAGTAGTTAAGGAAATTACAAGATTGGCTAGAACTTCCCAAAAGAATTTAGATGATGCTATGTCTGCATTTTTAAATTATGATGAAAAACTAATAGATTCTGTATTTGAGAAGGAAAAGTTGGTTAACTTCCTTCAAAGAGAAATAACAGACTACATGGTTTCTCTATCTAATACAAGTTTATCTGAACAGCAATCACAACTTATAACATCATTATTCCACGTAGTTAGTGATTTTGAAAGAATAGGAGATCATGCTACAAACCTTGCTGAACTTGCACAATACAAAAAAGAAAACAACTTAAGTCTTTCAAGCGATGCTGTTAGTGGCTTAAAAAGCTTATATTCATTAGCTAAGGAATCCGTTGAACTTGCAATATTAAGTTTATCAAATTTAGATTTTGAAGCAGCTAATAATGTACTTCAAATCGAAGAAAAAATAGACGCATTAGAAGAACAATTAAGAAGAGAACATATCAATAGACTTAATAATAGAACTTGTACTCCAGAAGGTGGATCAATCTTTATTGATTTACTATCTAATTTAGAAAGAGTTGGAGATCATTCAGACAACATAGCACTTATGGTTCTTGATATAAAGTAAAAACATAGCAGTAAACTTAAATTTAAGTTTACTGCTTATTTTTATCTAGCCTTTTTCCCATAGAAACTTTCTACATATTCTCTATATTTTCCTACAATATATTGTATTACTTCATCTTGAGCGTGAGTTTTTTCTCTAATGCACTTTTTAGCAGTATTCTTACATAGATAACATTGACGAGGTAGATAACCTAACTCAACTCTGCTGATTTTTTTGGCTTTATTATCATATACATCTATGTCTACACATTTTCCTAAAATGTGTTTATCTTCTATTTCAACAGTTATTTTTTTTATTTCTAACGCATCTTTATTAATTATTAAAGTTAAATTAGGCCCCTCTTCTGTAATCCTTAGTAATTTTAAATGGATATACGGACTAAAAATATCGGATATTATATCATCCATACTTTCTATTATACTATTTGTAATATCATTGCTCCTATTTTCTCCTGGATAATTAACTGTTATTACAACTAAAGGCATATTAAATTTTTTTATTAATTTATATTGAAATTCTATTCTTTTATGTTTATCTAATTCCACAGACTTATATTCCATAACTTGTTAGAGAATCCAGTAAAGCCAATATCTCTTACTTTCCTCCTTATTTTAGACATAATTTATTCTTAATATAACTTTACAGCAAGTTATATATATTATCAACAAGTAACTACCTTATGTAATAAAAAAAGTCAAATTCTTTTTCTTTCTTCTAAATACATACCATCGTTATAAATATATGATATAATAGTAAACGTAAACATAACAAAATTTTGAGGTGATTATATTATGATAAGACATGGATATCCTTTCTTTTATAAAAGATATGCGCTTGATCTTTCCACTAACCTGCTTCATGATTTAAAAAATGAAAAACCTGAGTGCAAAATCGATGATATTGATGAAGAAGATATAGAGATGTACAGCTCTTTGAATGAAGGATCTTTGATGCTGGATCAACCATGCCACAAAAAATGTCCTTATTGTATGAAAAAATAATTTTAAAATTCACCGACATATTTCCTTGGAAATATGTCGGTTTTTGCTTACTACTGGATTCTTAGCTCTCTTTCTTCCTTTATAGCGAAAAATTCTTCAATAGATTTTGCTAATGATTTTGCAATTTCCTCTTGATAAGATTCCTTTTTTAACTTTTCTTCCTCATCAGGATTAGATAAAAACCCACATTCTACTAATACTGATGGTATATCATCATGACATCTTAATATTTTATATGCTCCCTTAGCACACTTTTCTCTTCGTTTGTTATTATTGTGTATATCTTTAGCAAGGTTTTGCTGTATTATATGAGCAAACTGTGCACTCTCTCCTTCTTTAGAATACCATACTTGTGCTCCGTAATATTGGCTTTGCTCAAACATATTTAAATGTATGCTTATAAAAGCATCACACTTACTATCATTTTTCACCTTACATCTATTATTTAAATCTTCATTTTTCTTATCTCTTATTCTTCCTGAATCAGAGTAGAGACCTTTATCTTCCTCTCTAGTTAGTACTGCATTAAAACCTTTTTCTTCTAAGGCATTTTTTAATTTTAATGATATCTTTAAATTAATATCTTTCTCCACCGTTCCATTTTTAGAAACTGCTCCTCCGTCTATTCCTCCATGACCTGGATCTATTAATATAGTCTTCTTACCACTTATAGTCTTACTCTTTCTATTATAAACTTCTGAAGACATATATTTTAAATTAATAAATAATAATCCTAAGGTTATACATGTTAATAAGCACAAAATATTTTTTTTCTTTCTTCTGTTTATCAAAATAATCCCTCCTAACTACACTATAATTTTATTTTGTCCTATATTAACATGTTTTACTTTGAATAATTATATAAAAAATAGCAAACATATCCTTTAAAATATGTTTGCTGTTATTTTTAATATATTTCGTAAGTATAAATAAAAAAACAAGAGAGACATAAGTCTCTCTTGTTTTCTGATATAACTATCTCTTTGAGAATTGTGGTGCTCTTCTTGCCTTTTTAAGACCGTATTTCTTTCTTTCCTTCATTCTTGGGTCTCTTGTTAAGAATCCAGCTTTTTTAAGTTCTGGCTTTAATGTTTCATCAGATTTTACAAGAGCTCTAGCTATACCATGTCTTATAGCTCCTGCTTGACCTGTAAATCCACCACCATGAACATTAACAATTACATCAAACTTATCTTTAGTTCCTGTCAATACTAGTGGTTGGTTTACTATATATCTTAAAGTTTCTAATCCAAAATAATTTTCAATGTCTCTCTTATTAATAGTAACTTTTCCGTCTCCTGGTACAAGTATTACTCTAGCTACTGACTTTTTTCTTCTTCCTGTTCCAAAATATTGAACCTTAGCCATCTATATGTATCCTCCCTTCAGCTCCAATTAGTATCTTAACTCTAAAACTTCTGGTTTTTGAGCTTGTTGATTGTGTTCTGAACCTCTGTATACTTTTAATTTCTTAAGCATTCTTCTTCCTAAAGGTCCTTGTGGAAGCATTCTTCTTACAGCTTCTTGGAAAACAAATTCTGGCTTGCTTTCTAAAGCTTTTCTATAAGATACTTCTTTTAATCCACCTGGATATGATGAGTGATGTCTTAACATTTTTTGATCTAATTTCTTTCCTGTTAAAACTACTTTATCAGCATTTAATATTATAACATAATCTCCAGTATCAACATGTGGTGTGTAAGTAGGCTTATTTTTTCCTCTTAAAATTGTTGCAACTTGGCTTGCTGCTCTTCCTAGTGGCTTTCCTTCTACGTCGATAACATACCATTTTCTTTGAACTTCATTTGGTTTTGCTAAGTATGATTTCATCTTTTTTCCCTCCTTGAACTTTTTCTATCGCTTATCTTCGCTCTTTTATTCTTCTATATCAAGACCGGGGCCGTGGTCTTAAATACACTTCTACAACAAAATTTATTATAATACAATTAGCCTGGCGTGTCAACATAATTTACATATCACACAAAAAAGTTTATTAATGAAATTACTGTTATTATCAGTAAAGCACCTCATAAAGACATAAGCCTTGAGGAGGAAGAGATCTACCTGCTTTTTCTCTATCCTTAGCTAATAGTATATCTTGTATATCTTTAGGCTGTATTCTGCCAATTCCAACTTCAATAAGTGTTCCTGCCATTATCCTGACCATATTGTATAAAAAACCATTACCAATTACTATAAATTCAATAAGATTATCTCTTTTTATTACATCACAGTAATATATATTCCTAAGGGTAGACTTTACTGTACTTCCCGATTTTTTATAAAAAGAATCAAATTCATGCTCTCCAATGAAAAACTTACTACCTTGACGCATTAAATCTACATCTAATTTTTTAGGAAAGTGATATACATAGTTTCTTTCAATGGTAGGTGGCTCTTCTCTATTTAATATGGTGTATATATATTTTTTCCCCTTGCTATCAAATCTAGAATGAAACTCTAAAGGTACTTCCTCGGAATTTCTTATTACAATATCTTTAGGCAATTTGCTGTTAATAGCATACTTAAACTTGTTAGGGGGAATATTGCTTTCCGTTATGAAGTTTGCTACAAATCCTCTAGCATGCACTCCCGCATCAGTCCTACTAGATCCAATGACTTCACAATCTTCCTTTGTAATACTTTTAATAGCTTCTTCAATCTTTTGTTGTATGGTAATAGAATGTTTTTGTTTCTGCCAGCCTGAATAATTTGTTCCATCGTATTCTATAATTAACTTGATATTTCTTTTCAATATAAACACTCCATATTACTATATAATTGTTTATATAAAGGTTCTGCTCCAAATAGAAGTAATAACTAAAAGAGCAGTAATGGCAATAGCAATATAATCCCTATTTCCCATTCTAAGTATCTTCATTCTGGTCCTTCCTTCTCCACCTCTATAACATCTTGCCTCCATTGCCATAGCAAGCTCATCCGCACGTCTAAAGGAACTAACAAATAAAGGTACAAGGAGAGGTATTAAGTTTTTCGCTCTGGCGAAGATATTTCCTGATTCAAAGTCAGCCCCTCTTGCCATCTGAGCTTTCATTATTTTATCCGTTTCATCCATAAGGGTTGGAATAAATCTGAGAGCTATAGTCATCATCATAGCTAATTCATGAGCTGGAAGACCTATTTTTCTAAATGGATTTAAAAGCTTTTCTAATCCATCTGTAAGTTCAATAGGTGAAGTCGTTAAAGTAAGTAAGGATGTTCCTACTATTAAAAATACCAATCTAATAATCATAAATCCAGCTAATACTAGACCAGCTTTATATACTCTTAGAAATCCCCATTGCCATAATGGTGCTTCACCAGAACTGCCTCCTGTCATAAAGATATTTAATAAGGCAGTAATTATCAGCAATATAAATATAGGTTTTAAGCCCTTATATATATACTTAAAAGGAACCTTTGAAATGAGAATAGCAGCTAACGTAAATGCTATTATAAAAATATACCCTTTAAAGTTATTTATTATAAATAAATCTATTATATATACTATGGATAATAATATTTTAACCCTAGGGTCCAATTTATGAATGAAAGATTCTCCCGGAACGTATTGCCCTATAGTAATATCTTTAATCATTTTGATTAGCTCCCCTTAGTAATTTTAAAATTTCTATTTTTGCTTCATTTATAGTAAATACATCTTCAGATATACTAAAGCCTTTTTCTCTTAGTCTCTTTACCAAATAAGTTACCTGCGGCACTGCAAGTCCAACACCCTCTAGTATATCTACTTGTTTAAATACCTCACTTGTAGTTCCATCTAAAATGCATTTTCCCTCATGCATTACTAATACTCTAGTTGCTACTTTTGCAACATCCTCCATACTATGTGACACTAGTATTATTGTCATATTATATTCTTTTCTAAGCTGCACAATCTTTTCTAATATATCATCTCTTCCTTTAGGGTCTAAGCCTGCTGTAGGTTCGTCTAAAATTAAAACTTTAGGTTCCATAGCAACAACTCCAGCTATTGCAACCCTTCTTTTTTGACCTCCGCTTAAATCAAAAGGTGACTTATCTTTATATGTCTCATAATCCAAGCCTACCATATTCATAGCTCTTTTTACTCTTTTAGCTATCTCTTCATCTTTTAGTCCTAAATTTTTAGGACCAAAAGCAATATCTCTCTCTATGGTCTCTTCAAAAAGTTGGTATTCAGGATATTGAAATACAAGTCCTACTCTCTTTCTTATTTCATTTAATTTTACATTACTTGATGTTATATCAACACCATCAACGATTATTTTGCCACTTGATGGCTTTAATAAACCATTTATATGTTGAATCAATGTAGACTTTCCTGAACCAGTATGACCTATAAGAGCAACAAATTCTCCATCCTCAATTGATAAGTTTACATTATCCAAGGCTTTTCTCTCAAAAGGTGATCCAGGCATATATATATGAGTTAAGTTTTCTATTTTAATTGACATATTGCATCCACCATCTCATCAATAGTTAATATATCTGAAGTTATATTTACCCCACTTTTTTTTAGCTCATACGAAAGTTCTGTCATCTGAGGAACATCTAAACCTATCTCTTTCATTACTGGTACATTGCTAAAAATTTCTCTTGGAGAACCTTCCATAACAATCTTACCCTTATCCATAACTACTATTCTATCAGCTTCTACTGCTTCCTCCATATAGTGTGTAATAAGCACGATAGTAATACCATAATTAGAATTTAAATCCTTTATTGTATTAATAACTTCTTTTCTTCCAGAAGGGTCTAACATAGCAGTTGGTTCATCAAAAATTATACATTCCGGTCTCATGGCTAAAATACCTGCTATAGCTATTCTCTGTTTCTGACCACCTGATAATAAATGGGGTGCATGTTTTCTAAAATGATACATATTGACCTTTTTAAGAGCATCATCTACTCTAGTTCTTATTTCTTCTGGATCAATACCTAAATTTTCTGGTCCAAATGCTACATCTTCTTCAACAATAGTCGCTACTAGTTGATTATCTGGATTTTGAAACACCATACCAGCTTTATTTCTTATTTTCCATGTGTTTGCTTCATCTCTAGTATCCATTCCTGAAACAGTTACTACTCCATCAGTAGGTATCAAAAGAGCATTCATATGTTTTGAAAGAGTAGACTTGCCTGATCCATTATGTCCTAGTATCACCAAAAACTCACCTTTTTTTATATCAAGGTTAACACCGTCCACTGCTACTTTAACTTCTTTGTCATTTTTTTCATATTTATATATTACATTTTTGCATTCGATCATGTTTACACTCATATGGACAAATACTCCTTTTATAAATTAAAAATTAAAGGATATATTAAAACGGGGACTAAGCCAGAAATACTTAATCCCCTTATATAGCACTTACACTAATTCAAGTATAACTATTTCTGCTCCGTCTCCTCTTCTTGGACCCATCTTTAATATTCTAGTGTATCCACCGTTTCTATCAGCATACTTTGGAGCAATGTTTGTAAATAAATTATCTACTACTTCTTTTTCAGTAACATATGCTAATACTTGTCTTCTAGCATGAAGATCTCCTCTTTTTGCAAGAGTGATCATTTTTTCAGCCATGTTCTTAGTTTCTTTAGCTCTTGTAACAGTAGTTTCTATTCTACCATTCTTCAAAAAGCTAGTAACTAAGTTTCTTAACATAGCTCTTCTCTGATCAGTTGGAAGCCCCAACTTACGTTGTTGTGCCATGTTTCATCCTCCTTTACTCATCGGATTTTTTTAAACCTAGGCCTAGAGCAGCAAGCTTTTCTTGTACTTCTTCTAAAGACTTTTTACCTAGATTTCTAACCTTCATCATATCATCCATAGTTCTTTCTGTAAGTTCTTGTACAGTATTTATTCCCGCTCTCTTTAAGCAGTTATAACTTCTTACAGATAAATCTAGTTCTTCTATTGTCATTTCAAGAACTTTCTCTTTCTTATCTTCTTCTTTCTCAACCATTATTTCTACATCATCAGCATGATCTGTAAGTGTCATAAATAGCTTGAAATGCTCAATAAGAATTTTAGCTGAAAGACTAATAGCTTCCTCTGGCTTTATAGTACCGTTAGTCCATACTTCAAGAGTTAATTTATCATAGTCAGTAATTTGACCAACCCTAGTGTTCTCCACTGAAAAATTAACTCTTTTAATTGGAGTATAGATTGAATCAACCGGTATAACACCTATTGGAAGATCTTCCCTTTTATTTCTATTTTGAGTTACGTATCCTCTACCTTTATCAACATTAATTTCCATGTAAAGTTTCCCATCGTCCTCTAAAGTAGCTATATGCATATCTTTATTAACGACTTCAACACTTCCATCGGAAATAATATCATCAGCAGTTACTTCTCCAGGTCCTTGAGCATCTATATATATAGTCTTTGGACCTTCTTCACTCATCTTTAATGCTAAACCTTTAACATTAAGGATTAGCTCTGTTACGTCTTCCTTAACTCCAGTAACTGTTGAAAATTCATGTAAAACTCCATCAATTTTAATAGAATTCGCAGCAACTCCTGGCAGTGAAGATAATAAGATTCTTCTTAAAGAATTTCCTAAAGTTATCCCATATCCTCTTTCCAATGGTTCTATGACAAACTTACCATAAGTACCATCTTCAGACGCCTCAACACATTCTATTTTGGGTTTTTCTATCTCTAACATACGAACCCTCCCTTAATGAATTATACACATACTGAGGGCAACTGATTCCATTCTAATTACCATTATTATTTGCTGTATAACTCAACAATTAATGTTTCATTTACTGGAACATCAATATCTTCTCTAGTTGGCTCAGCAACAACCTTTGCCTCAAAGTTTTCTGTACTTCCTTGTAACCAAGCTGGCATTGTTTTTGGGTTTTCAGCAAAAACCTTGAATTTTTCAGAAGCTCTGCTCTTTTCACGAACAGTTATAACATCTCCAACGCTTACTTGGTAAGAAGGTATATCTACTTTTTTACCGTTCACTAAGAAATGTCCGTGTGTAACTAATTGTCTAGCTTCTGCTCTTGAGCCTCCAAAGCCTATTCTGTATACTACATTATCTAATCTCATTTCAAGAAGTTTTAACAGATTTTCACCTGTTATTCCCTTCATATGAGCAGCTTTCTCATAATATCTTCTGAACTGACCTTCAAAAATTCCATATAATTTTCTAGCCTTTTGTTTTTCTCTTAATTGAATTCCGTAGTTAGAAAGTTTCTTTCTGCTTTGCCCGTGTTGTCCAGGTGCATATCCTCTTCTTGCAAATGAACATTTATCCGTATAACATCTATCACCCTTAAGGAATAATTTCATGCCTTCTCTTCTGCATATTCTGCATACAGCTCCTGTATATCTAGCCATTCAAGTAACACCTCCTGTTTCCTATATACTATACTCTTCTTCTCTTTGGTGGTCTGCAACCATTATGTGGTATTGGAGTAACGTCTTTTATTAAAGTAATTTCTAATCCTGCAGCTTGTAATGATCTTATAGCTGCTTCTCTACCAGCACCTGGTCCTTTTACATATACTTCTACACTCTTTAGCCCATGTTCCATTGCTGCAGAAGCTGCTGCTTCAGCTGCCATTTGAGCTGCAAATGGTGTGCTTTTTCTTGATCCTTTAAATCCTAATGCTCCCGCACTTGACCAAGATAAAGCATTACCAACAGAATCAGTTAAAGTAACTATTGAGTTATTAAAAGTTGATTTTATATGTGCACAACCATGTTCTATATTTTTTCTTTCTTTTTTTCTTCTAGTCTTCTTAGTCTTTGCTTTAGCCACTTTCATCCCTCCTTATTACTTTTTCTTCTTTCCGCTAATTGTCTTTTTTGGTCCTTTTCTAGTTCTAGCATTTGTCTTAGTCTTTTGTCCTCTTACTGGAAGCCCTTTTCTGTGTCTAATTCCTCTATAACATCCAATTTCAACTAATCTCTTTATATCAAGAGCTACTCTTCTTCTTAAATCTCCTTCAACAACGAAGTTCTTAGTAATGTAATCTCTGATTGCATTTACTTCTTCTTCTCTTAAATCTTTAACTCTAGTGTCTGGATTTACTCCAGTTGCTTTAAGAATTTCATGTGATCTGTTAATACCTATACCATAAATATAAGTTAAACCTATCTCAACTCTTTTTTCTTTTGGTAGGTCAACACCAGCTATTCTCGCCATTAAATTGTACACCTCCTAATTTTCAACTTTCACTTCATCTTTATTTATGTCAGCAGCCGCATATAAACTTATTTATAATGCAATATCATACTTATACATAATATTGCAAATTATTTATTTTATCAACCATTTTGTTAAATTTTTTAGTAATAATTTATCATCCTTGTTTTTGCTTGTGCTTAGGATTTTCGCATATAACCATTACTTTACCTTTTCTTTTTATAACCTTGCATTTTTCACAAATTGGTTTAACTGATGGTCTTACTTTCATTCCTAACCCTCCTTGCTATTTCGCTCTCCAAGTTATTCTACCTTTTGTTAGATCATATGGAGAAAGCTCAACTGTAACTTTGTCACCCGGTAAAATTCTAATAAAATTCATTCTTAATTTCCCAGATACATGAGCTAATATTTTTTGACCACTTTCTAATTCAACTTGAAACATAGCATTAGGCAAAGCTTCTAAAACTGTACCTTGCATTTCAATTACATCATCTTTAGACATAAGGTACTTAACCCTCCTTAATAACGTCCCTATTTCCTAAATACTTTCTTAGTTCTGCATTACTAATACTTTCTTTAGAAATTATCAGCTTTTTTATATCTTCAATAACAGTATTTGTAATACTTAAGTGCTTTACTTTTTTCTTCTTAGGTTTTTCAACTTTGTGTAAATCACCATCTACAATACTTACATAATTGTCATCAATGACATCAAGTATTATAAATGTTCTTCCTGCATCTCTTCCTGCTTTAGAGTATACAACTCTTCCTAAAAGCTCTTCTTTATTCATTATGGCCACCTCTGTTAACTTAATGTCAATATTTCAGGACCATTATCTAGAATAGCTACAGTGTTTTCATAATGAGCTGATAATGTTCTGTCTTTAGTAACTACAGTCCAATCATTTGATAGAACTTCTACGTCATAGGCACCAATGTTAACCATTGGTTCAATTGCTAAAACCATGCCTTTCACCAACTTTGGTCCTCGACCTGGTCTACCGAAATTAGGAACTTCAGGTTCTTCATGCATTGCCATACCAATACCATGCCCAACATAGTCCCTAACTATAGAATATCCTCGGCTTTCAGCATATTCTTGAATTGCTGATGATATATCAGTTAATCTGTTACCAACTCTTGCATTTTCTACACCTTTAAAAAAACTTTCCTTGGTAACATTAATTAATTCCTCGGCTTCTTTAGAAATTCTTCCTACAGCAAAAGTTCTAGCCGCATCACCATGATAACCATCAACGATGGCTCCACAGTCAATACTTATTATATCTCCTTCTTGCAGCACTCTTTTACCTGGTATACCGTGAACTACTTCCTCATTAACAGAAGTACATATGGAAGCTGGGAAACCATAATATCCTTTAAAAGACGGAACAGCATTGCATTTTCTTATATATTCCTCTGCTATTCTATCCAACTCGCCAGTAGTTATTCCTGGTTTCACAAATTCTTGCAATAGAGCAAGGGTTTCGCTAACAACCTTCCCTGCACGTCTCATATATTCAATTTCTCTGCTACTTTTAATTATTATCATCTATTTATCGCCTTCTATATGATTAGAAATTGAAATAAAGACCTCATCAATTGATTGTGTACCATCAACCACAAATAATTGATCTCTTGAGGCATAGAAATCTACTAATGGTTGAGTTTGCTTTTCATATACATCTAAACGTTCTTTTACTGTATCTTCAGTATCGTCTTTCCTTTGAACAATTTCGCTACCGCAAATATCACATTTTCCATTAACTTTAGGAGGGTTAAATTTAACATGATAACTTGCTCCGCATGATGGGCAAACTCTTCTTCCTGTCATTCTTTCTAAAATAAATTCGTTAGGTACATTTATAAGCAAAGCAGTGTCTATAGCTTTTCCTTTATCTCTTAGAAAATCTTCTAAGGCTTCTGCTTGCTTTACCGTCCTTGGAAATCCATCTAGTAGAAATCCACCTTTACAATCTTCATTTGTTAATCTATCTTTTACTAAATCTATAGTTAATTCATCTGGAACTAATTGTCCTTTATCCATATACTCTTTAGCTTTTATTCCTAATGGTGTTTTTTCAGAAATATTTTTTCTGAATATATCTCCAGTAGATATATGAGGAATAGAGTATTTTTCGCTTATTAATTTTGCCTGAGTTCCTTTTCCTGCTCCTGGAGGACCTAACAAAATCATTCTCATAAATATCAACTCCAAATTCTTTACCATTTCTTATTTAAGGAAACCTTTATAATGTCTCATTACTAATTGAGATTCTAATTGTCTCATAAAATCAAGGGCAACCCCAACTTCTATTAGCAACGAAGTACCTCCAAAGGATAATCCTTTAAATGCACTAAATGTTTCTACTGCCATTGGAATTATAGCTATAACAGCAGCAAATATACCGCCTAGTATTGATACTCTTAGTAATACTTTTTCAATAAATCTTGCTGTTGGTTCCCCTGGTCTTACCCCAGGTATAAATCCAGCAGATTTATGTATATTTTCCGCCATTTCCTCTGGTTTAAATGTAACTTCAGTATAAAACCAAGTAAAGAATATTATCAATACTACAGAAAGTAGTGCATATGGCCAACTATTATATCTAAACACACTATATTTACTCATGGTTATAAATTTATTAAATGCAGAATCTGGCCAAAAACTAGCTATTGTAGCTGGAAACTGCATTACTGACATAGCAAATATTATAGCTATAATACCAGATGAATTCATGTTTATAGGAATATGAGTTGACTGTCCTCTAAACATCCTTCCTCCAGAATTTTTAGCTGCATACTGAATCGGTATTCTTCTCTCAGCTAAAGTAGCTATAACAACCATAACAAATAAAGCTATAACAAATATTAGCAATAGTGCTATTTGAACAATACTTACAGCCTCAGTTTCTTGTAAGCTAGCAATTTTAAGAACTTCTTGTGGTAATCTTGAAAGTATATTGATATATATTATCAATGATACTCCGTTTCCTATACCTTTAACAGTTATCTGATCTCCTAACCACATTAAGAAGATAGAAGATGTAGTCAATGTTAAAACTATTAAAAATACATCAAATTTACCCAAGTTGGGAACAGCTCCATAATTTCTCATTAAAGCATAGGTTCCAAAAGATTGAAGCGCACCCAAAACTACTGCAGCGTATCTAGTATACTTTTGTATCTTTTTTCTTCCTTCTTCACCTTCCTTAGAAAGTTGTTCAAGAGAAGGAATAGCTATGGTAAGCAATTGAAATATAATTGATGAGTTGATGTAGGGTACAACTCCCATAGCAAAAATACTGAAACTGCTTAGCGCTCCACCTGACATTAAATCGTAAAAACTAAATAGCGTCCCCGCTTTTGCTAGACTTTTTAGTGCATCGGTATCAATTCCAGGAACAGGAATATGATTTCCCATCCTGATAATTGCTACCATTAAAAATGTGAATATAATTCTTTTTCTTAATTCGGGAACTTTCCAAGCGTTACGTAAGGTTGACATTTTATATCACCTCTGCTTTTCCCCCCATGGATTCTATCTTCTCAATAGCGCCTTTGGTAAATTTAGTTGCTTTTACAGTTAGTTTTTTCTCAAGAACTCCATTACCCAATATTTTAACTCCATCTTTTACTTTGCTAATTATTCCATGTTGTTTTAATAATTCTGGAGTAACTTCTGTTCCATCTTCAAATATGTTTAATCTATTTACATTAACTTCAACATATTCTTTTGCAAATATATTAGTAAAACCTCTCTTAGGTAATCTTCTATATAAAGGCATTTGACCTCCTTCAAATCCTGGTCTAACGCCACCGCCTGATCTAGCGTTTTGTCCTTTATGACCTTTTCCGGCAGTCTTACCTAATCCTGAACCATTTCCTCTACCAACTCTTTTTGGAGCCTTTCTTGAGCCTGCAGCAGGTTTTAATTCATGAAGTTTCATATATAACACCTCCTCTTATTATATTTCTTCAACAGTTAAAAGATAGCTCACTTTATTTATCATACCTTTAACTTGAGGAGTATCTTCGTGAACAACACTGTTTCCTATTTTCTTTAATCCAAGAGCATTTACAGTAGCAATATGGTCCTTTTTTCTACCTATAGTACTCTTTACTAATGTTATTTTTAGTTTAGCCACGGTCGATCCCCTCCTATCCTAAAATTTCTTCTACAGTCTTGCCTCTTAATTTAGCAATCTGTTCTGCAGTTCTTAATTTTGATAATCCGTCTAATGTTGCACCGACCATATTTTTTGGGTTATTAGACCCTAATGATTTTGCTCTAACATCTTTTAATCCTGCTAACTCTAATACCGCTCTTACAGGACCACCAGCTATAACTCCAGTACCTTCGCTAGCTGGCATAATTAATACCTTTCCTCTTCCGAATTCACCTTGTATTGTGTGAGGAACAGTTCCGTTAACAACTGCTACTTCTATTAAGTGCTTTTTAGCATCTTCAATACCTTTTCTTATAGCTTCAGGTATTTCAACAGATTTTCCCATTCCTACGCCAACGTGTCCGTTTTCGTCTCCTACTACAACAAGAGCACTAAATCTAAAGTTTCTACCACCTTTAACAACCTTAGCAACTCTATTTATGAATACAACCTTTTCTTTAAGATTTAGCGTGCTAGGATCTATTCTCATTGTTTTCCCTCCTTCTTTAGAATTTTAAGCCTGCTTCTCTTGCACCTTCAGCAAGTTCTTTTACTCTTCCATGATATACATATCCGCCTCTATCAAAAACAACTTCTTCTATACCTTTTTCAATTGCCTTTTTAGCGATCATTGCTCCAACAGTTCTAGCAGCTTCTTTATTGCTTCCAACTTTTCCAGTATAATCTTTATCTAGAGTTGAAGCTGATACTAAAGTTCTTCCAGCTACATCATCAATTATTTGAGCATATATGTTCTTTTCACTTCTGTATACTGCTAATCTAGGTTTCTCAGCAGTACCAGAAATTTTATTACGCACTCTTAAATGACGCTTAACTCTAGTTTTTTGTCTGTTCTCTTTCTTGAACATCTAATTCACTCCTTTCTGCTGTTATTTATCTTACTTACCAGTCTTACCTTCTTTACGTCTTATAACTTCATCAGCATACTTAATTCCTTTTCCTTTATATGGCTCTGGTTTTCTCCATACTCTTATATTTGCAGCAACTGAACCAACTAGTTCTTTATCAATTCCACTAACAACAACTTTTGTTGGTTCTGGAACTGAGTACTCTACACCTTTAACAGCCTGTATTTCAACTGGATGTGAATATCCAAGATTTAATATTAAGTCTTTTCCTTTTAATTGAGCTCTGTATCCAACTCCAACTAATTCTAAAGTTTTTTGGTATCCTTCACTTACACCAACAACCATATTCTTTATTAAAGCTCTTGTTAAACCATGTAACGCTCTGTGTTGAGCCATATCACTTGGTCTTGTAACAACAACTTTATTGTCTTCTACAGCTATACTCATATCTTTATGCATAGCTTTAGTTAATTCTCCTTTTGGTCCTTTTACTGTAACAACGTTGTCTGGTGTTACAGTAACACTTACTCCATTAGGTATATCTATTGGAAGTCTTCCTACTCTTGACATTATAGCACCTCCTGTTCACGTTAAATTACCAAATATAACAGATAACTTCTCCACCTAAACCTAATTTTCTTGCTTCTTTATCTGTAACTATTCCTTTAGAAGTTGATACGATAGCAATTCCTAATCCGTTTAACACCTTAGGTATATTATCTTTTTTACAATAAACTCTTAAACCTGGCTTTGATATTCTTTTTAGTCCAGTTATAACTCTTTCTTTTCCTTGATATTTTAAAGACAATCTAAGCATTGGAACCGCTCCATCTGTATACTCTTCTACATCTTTAACATATCCTTCTTGAAGTAATATGTTAGCGATGGCTTTTTTTACATTTGAAGACGGTACTTCAACGACTTCATGTCTAACTATATTTGCATTTCTTATACGAGTTAGCATATCAGCAATAGGGTCTGTCATAACCATTTATTATGCCTCCTTTCTAATAACAATGTTTTACCAACTAGCTTTTCTGCATCCAGGAATTTGTCCTTTATAGGCTAATTCTCTAAAGCAGATACGACATATTCCATATTTCTTTAAAACAGCGTGTGGTCTTCCGCATATTCTGCATCTAGTATAAGCTCTAGTTGAATATTTAGGAGTCCTCTTCCACTTTTCAATCATCGCTTTACGTGCCATGTTTCTACCTCCTTACTATTGAGCAAATGGCATACCTAAATATCTAAGCAATTCTCTTGCTTCTTCATCGGTCTTAGCTGTAGTAACAAATATTACATCCATACCTCTTACTTTATCTATCTTATCATATTCGATTTCTGGGAATATGATTTGTTCCTTAATTCCTAATGCATAATTTCCTCTACCATCAAAAGATTTAGAAGATACTCCTCTAAAGTCTCTAACTCTTGGTAAAGCTACGTTCATTAATTTATCTACAAATTCAAACATTTTATCTTTTCTTAATGTAACCTTACATCCAATAGGCATATTTTGTCTTACTTTGAAGTTAGCTACAGATTTTTTAGCTCTTGTAACTACTGGTTTTTGTCCTGTGATTTGTTGTAAGTCAGCTACAGCTGATTCTAATACTTTAGAATTATCCTTAGCTTCTCCTACACCCATATTCACAACAACTTTTTCAAGTTTTGGTACTTCCATTATGTTTTTATAACCAAACTTCTCCATAAGAGCTGGTACTACTTCTGTGTTGTATTTTTCTTGTAGTCTAGTCATTTAGTGAACCTCCTTTCAAAGTCTATAGTATTTCTCCGCACTTCTTGCATACTCTAACTTTTGTTCCATCTTCTAAAAGCTTTTTACTAATTCTTGTAGCAGAATTACAATTTGTGCAATATAACATAACTTTTGAACTATTTATAGGCGCTTCTTTCTTAACTATTCCACCTTGCATATTTTCTCTATTAGGTTTCATATGTTTAGTAACTATATTTACATCCTTAACTAAAACTTTTCCAGTCTTAGGATATACAGCTAATACTTCGCTTACTTTACCTTTATCTTTACCTGAAATAACAACTACTTTGTCTGTTCTTCTTACATGAACTTTAGCCATCACAGCCACCTCCCTTTTATAGAACTTCAGGTGCTAATGATAATATTTTATTGAATTCTTTATCTTTTTCTCTTAATTCTCTTGCAATAGGTCCAAATATACGAGTTCCTCTTGGTTGTTTATCATCTTTGATAATAACCGCAGCGTTATCATCAAATTTAATATATGAACCGTCTATTCTTCTTACTCCTCTTTTAGATCTTACTATAACTGCTTTAACTACATCACCTTTTTTTACAACTCCGCCTGGTGTTGCACTCTTAACACTAGCAACAATTACATCCCCTATGTTGCCATATTTTCTTTTAGAACCGCCTAAAACTCTTATGCACATAATCTCTTTTGCTCCAGTATTATCTGCTACTTTTAAGCGAGTTTGTGGCTGTATCATATAAATACCCTCCTTTCAATCATTGAATTATTTTGCCTTTTCAACGATTTCCACTAATCTCCATCTCTTATCTTTAGATAATGGTCTAGTTTCCATTATTAACACTCTATCATTGATTCCAGCTTCATTATTTTCATCATGAACCTTAAATTTCTTAGTTCTATTTATTGTCTTTCCATATAAAGGATGACGAACTTTATCTTCAACTGCAACTACAATAGTCTTTTCCATTTTATCAGAAACAACTCTTCCTATTCTGGTCTTTCTGTTACCTCTTTCCACAGGATTACCTCCTTTCAGCATACTACTGTTCAAGTACCTTTAACTCTTTTTCTCTAAGTATTGTTTTAACTTGAGCTATTGATTTTTTAACCTGTCTTATTCTCATTGGGTTTTCAAGTTGGCCAGTTGCTAATTGAAATCTTAAATTAAACAATTCAGCTTTTAAATCATTTAATTTAGTTGACAATTCTTGAGAAGAACTTTGTCTTAGTTCTTGTAATTCATTAGCCCTCATTTACTTCACCACCCATTTGTTCAAAATCTTTTCTTGTTACAAACTTAGTCTTCATAGGAAGCTTATGTGAAGCAAGTCTCATAGCTTCTCTAGCGACATCTTCAGATACTCCAGATAATTCGAATAATACTCTACCTGGTTTAACTACAGCTACCCAATATTCTGGTGAACCTTTACCAGAACCCATACGAGTTTCTGCAGGTTTTTCAGTTACTGGCTTATCTGGGAAAACCTTAATCCAAAGCTTTCCACCTCTTTTTATATATCTATTTATCGCTATTCTGGCAGCTTCTATTTGGTTGCTTGTTAGCCAACCTGGCTCAGTTGCTTGTATAGCGTAATCACCGTATGCAATAAAATTTCCTCTTGTAGCTTTTCCTTTCATATTGCCACGTTGAACTTTACGATGTTTTACCCTTTTAGGCATCAACATAACCTATTCCTCCTTCCTTATTGGCTAACTTCTTCTGTTTTCACTTTTTTTGTTGGAAGAATTTCGCCTTTATATACCCAAACTTTAACTCCTATTTTTCCGTATGTTGTATTTGCTTCTGCAAATCCGTAATCAATATCTGCTCTAAGTGTTTGTAGAGGAATTGTTCCTTCATGATATTGTTCTGTTCTAGCTATTTCAGCACCACCAAGTCTTCCAGAGCAAGCAGTTTTAACACCTTTAACTCCGCTCTTCATAGCTCTTTGAATAGTTTGCTTCATAGCTCTTCTGAAAGAAATTCTCTTTTCAAGTTGTTGAGCAATGTTTTCTGCCATCAATTGAGCATCAACTTCAGGCTTCTTAACTTCAACAATATTAATTATTACGTTCTTTTCTCTTACTATTGAAAGTATTTCGCTTTTTAATTCTTCTATACCTTTTCCGCCTTTTCCAATAAGCATTCCTGGCTTAGCAGTATGAATATTTATCTTTATTCTCTTTGGGGTTCTTTCTATCTCTATTCTAGCAATACCTGCTGAGTAGCATTTATTCTTAATAAATTTTCTAACTTTATCATCTTCGATTAGGTTATCTGCAAAATTTTTATCGTCTGCATACCATTTAGCATCCCAATCCTTTATAACGCCGACTCTGAGGCCATGTGGATGTACTTTTTGTCCCACTCTATTTCCCTCCTTCTATGCTCTTTCTTTAACTACTAGTACTATATGACTAGTTCTTTTCATTATTGAATACGCTCTACCTTGTGCGCGTGGTTTAAATCTCTTTAATGTTGGTCCTTGGTTTGCATAAGCCTCTGCAACATATAATTTATTAACATCTAAGTTAAAATTATTCTCTGCATTAGCTACAGCTGATTTTAATACTTTTAAAATTGCAGCAGCTGAATCTTTTGGAGTGTATTTCAATATAGCAAAAGCTTCGTTTACATTTTTACCTCTTACTAAATCAAGAACAACTCTAACTTTTCTTGGAGATATTCTCACATACTTTGCTATAGCTCTAGCTTCCATCTTAGTTCCTCCTTCCCTTTGCTATCTTACACGTGATGACTTTTCGCTCTTATCTACGTGGCCTTTAAATGTTCTTGTCAATACAAATTCGCCTAGTTTGTGTCCTACCATATCTTCACTTATATACACCGGAACATGCTTTCTACCATCATGAACAGCTATAGTATGACCTACCATCTGAGGGAATATTGTTGAACTTCTTGACCAAGTCTTTATAACTTTCTTTTCACCTTTCGCATTCATTTCCTCAATTTTCTTCATTAACGATTCTGCAACGAAAGGCCCTTTTTTAAGTGATCTACTCAACTCTGTATCCTCCCTTCATATAATGTAAAAGCTTAGGAAGAGAATTAACATTCTCTTCTTTATTCATCTATTTACTACTTTTGACCTCTTCTCTTGATAATCATTCTATCAGAGTATTTATTGTTCTTTCTAGTCTTATATCCAAGAGCTGGTTTACCCCATGGAGTAACTGGACTTGGACGTCCAATTGGAGATCTACCTTCTCCACCACCGTGTGGGTGATCATTAGGGTTCATTACAGATCCTCTTACAGTTGGTCTCCAACCCATATGTCTCTTTCTTCCTGCTTTACCAATGTTTATTATATCATTTGTTAAGTTAGATACAGTCCCAACTGTAGCTCTACATTGGATATTAACATATCTCATTTCGCCACTTGGTAATCTTAAAATAGCATACTTACCTTCTTTAGCCATAAGTTGTGCTGATGCTCCAGCTGCTCTTACTATTTGGCCGCCTTTTCCAGCTTGTAATTCTATATTATGAATTACTGTACCTACAGGTATATTCGCTAATGGAAGTGCGTTACCTGGTTTAATATCTGCATCTGGACCAGATACCACAACATCTCCAACCTTTAATCCAACTGGTGCAATTATATATCTCTTTTCACCGTCAGCATATACAACTAAGGCTATGTAAGCTGTTCTGTTTGGGTCGTATTCTATTGTTGCTACCTTTGCAGGTATTCCATCCTTATTTCTCTTAAAATCTATTATTCTATATTTTCTCTTAGCCCCACCGCCACGATGACGAACAGTTATTTTACCTTGAGAGTTTCTTCCAGCCTTTTTATTTAATGAAACTAAAAGTGATTTTTCAGGCTTATCTGTAGTAATTTCCTCAAAAGTAGAAACTGTCATCTGTCTAAGTGAAGGTGTAACTGGTCTAAACTTTTTAACTGCCATCTAAGTTCCCTCCTTCTTATCGCTTATCTGGTATTCTTACCAATAACAGCTTTATCTATATCTTACATTCCTTCAAAGAATTCAATTGTCTTGCTATCTGGTGTTAATGTAACCACTGCTTTTTTATAGTCAGGTCTCTTACCAACATGAACTCCAACTCTTTTTACTTTTCCCATTATTCTAGCAGTGTTAACTTCTTGAACTTTTACACCAAACACTTCTTCAACTGCTCTTTTTATTTGAGATTTATTTGCATGTATATCTACGATGAAGGTGTACTTTCTATCTGCCATAGCAGACATGCTTTTTTCAGTTATTACAGGTCTTTTTATTATATCGTAACTGTTTAACATCATTATGCATACACCTCCTCAATTTTAGCAACCGCTTCCTTAGTAACGATGAATTTATCATGTTTTAATATGTCATAAACATTTAAGTTGTTTACTGGCATAACAGTTGCACCTTCAATGTTTCTTACTGATTTGTAAACAACCTCATTACTTTCTGGTACTACTATTAATGGTTTTTTAGCTTCAAAAGCATTTATCATCTTAACCATTTCTTTAGTTTTTGGTGCTTCTAATTCTAAACTTTCAAGAACTACTATGTTATTATCATTTACTTTGCTTGTTAAAGCTGACTTCATAGCAACTCTTCTCATTGACTTAGGGATTGACATTCTGTAATCTCTTGGTTTTGGAGCGAATACTACACCACCATGTATCCATTGTGGAGCTCTAATTGAACCTTGTCTTGCTCTACCAGTTCCCTTTTGTCTCCAAGGTTTTTTTCCACCTCCAGAAACCTCAGCTCTAGTTTTAGCTGATTGTGTCCCTTGTCTTTTATTTGCAAGTTGCGCAACTACAACTTGATGTAATACATTTTCATTAACTTCTACTGCAAATACGTTGTCTGATAATTGTATATCTCCAACTTTTTGCCCTTCTCTATTATATAAATCTACTGTAGGCATTCTTTATCCTCCTTTCTTCTAAAACGTTAAGCTTTTACTGTATTTCTTATTACAACGTAACCCTTGTTTGGTCCTGGAATTCCACCTTTAATTAAAATAACATTTTTCTCTGGCATAACTTTTACAACTTCAAGGTTTAGGACAGTTGTATTTCTGTGTCCCATATGTCCAGGCATCTTCTTGTTTTTGAATGTTCTTGATGGATATGATGAAGCTCCCATTGAACCAACACCTCTATGATATTTAGAACCGTGTGCCATTGGTCCTCTAGAGAAGTTCCATCTCTTTATTGTACCTTGGAATCCCTTACCCTTAGAAACTCCCGATACATCCACCTTTTCTCCTTTTTCAAATATATCAACTTTGATTTCGCTTCCAACTTCATATCCTTCGATATTTTCTAATCTGAACTCTTTAAGAATTCTCTTAGGTGCTACTCCAGCCTTTGCGAAGTGTCCTTTTTTAGGCTTATTAACTAATTTTTCTCTTATATCTCCAAAGCCTACTTGTATAGCATTATAACCATCTTTTTCTTCTGTCTTTTTTTGAGTTACTACACAAGGACCTGCTTCAACAACTGTAACTGGAATAACTTTACCACTCTCGTCAAATATTTGAGTCATTCCTAGTTTTCTTCCTAATATAGCTTTTTTCATTCCTTTGCACCTCCTAAAATATTAGCGGATCGCTTCCGATCATAATATCTCATTATTAATCTTTTTTTATAATTTTATTTCGATGTCAACACCTGCTGGTAAGTCTAATCTCATTAATGCATCAACAGTCTTTGGTGATGGACTTAATATATCGATTAATCTCTTATGTGTTCTGATTTCAAATTGTTCTCTAGAATCTTTATATTTATGTGTCGCTCTTAAAATTGTAACCACATCTTTTTCAGTTGGTAGTGGTACTGGACCAGCTACTTTAGCGCCTGTGCTTTTCGCTGTCTCAACAATTTTTTCAGCTGATTGATCTAATATTGTATGATCAAAAGCTTTTAATCTAATTCTTATTTTTTGGTTTGCCATTTTTTATTTCCCTCCTTTTCACTACTCATTAATTCATGGATGTAACATCAGCGTTATGTAAACTGTTCCACGCGTTGCATTATTTTATACAAACAATGAAACACATATCCATATCGCTGCCGCCCGATTCAAGATCAAAGCATGCTCAGCTAAGAATATCCTGGTAATCCCAGCAACCTCTTGCTTCATCGCCATTCTCGTGTCACAACTCTTACATTGTATAATATTTTTTTGATTTTGACAAGTATTTTTTCTTTTTTATCACAAATTCTTTCATAATGTTATGTTTTTACACTCATAAGTGAAAGGAGAAGGGCGTCCCCCTCTCCTTTCACTTTATATAAAGGCCTTTTTTACATTTTTATTACGCGTAACAATCTATAAAAAACTTAAAACTATTCTACTATTGAAGTAACAACTCCTGAACCTACTGTTCTTCCACCTTCTCTTATAGCAAATCTTAATCCTGCTTCCATTGCTACTGGTGTGATTAATTCTACGTTCATGTCGATGTGG
>NZ_PVXN01000057.1 GCF_002995795.1 Clostridium thermopalmarium DSM 5974 | reverse complement strand
TGCCAAACTCTTACCAGAGTTATAGAGCTCTACAATTGTCTTTCTAAATTCTTCTGTATAATACTTTTGCCCTTTTGCCATTGTAGACACTTCCTTCCCTTTTTATATTTTAAGGTGTTCGGCTTTTGTGTCTACACTAATATACTAACACCAGACCTTGTAATTTCTTTCTATTAAATATAAAGTGTCTCCCCCTGAGCCACAGCCTAGATCTATTATAGTGCTGTCTTTGTTGGCTTTTAGTATGGGTTCGTATTTGTCTAGCCAGAGATCGTAGCTTGGTGGCTTGTTGATTAGGGTTTGATAGATGGTGTTCCAGTAGCTTTGCATGGTGGGGTCTCCTTAATTTATTTATATATTGATTATACAATATTTATAAATTAAAATTATAAAATTTATAACTTACACAAAAATATATATTTTCCCTATCATTTTAAATAACATTTTTATTTTTATACTTTCATTCTAAATAATTTATTTAATATTATTCTAAATTTAACAACTAAAATATATTTATAATTCTCAATTTATTGCATAAAAAAAGAAGAATAATAATATGATATATTCTTCTTGGCATTTCTGTACAATATTAAAAAAGTGCTATTGTGAAACCCCCAGCTACTATACCTATTAAGCACTAAGTTACTGGTTGCATACTTAACACCTCCTATAAAATAAGTATTTATTTTGAATTACATTTTGCTATAGTACCTCCCATTATTCCTAATGCGTACCCGAATCCAAGAGCTTTTACTGACTCAGAAGTTATAACTTTTGCTAATACAATTGCTATTTCAATCATTTTTGTCACCCCTTATATTTTTTATTTATATTTATATTCTTTATTTTTAAAAATTTTTTCCCATTAAAGCAATACCTATTCCCCAAAAATATCCTAATGATAAATTTTGTATTAAAGTTTCTTGCTTTAATAAATAATTCATTAATTTAACTCCTCATTTCAATTTAATTTTAAATTTTTTATATCTATATCATTCCCATTTTCTTCTTTTTTAAACAATATTAAATCATTTTTATATTTTTTAAAATTTTTTTATTATTTACTTAAAAGATTATTTTAAAATTTAAAAATCATTATCTGATAAAAATAAATAAGAATACTACATTACTATTACCTATAAACTATCTTTACTATTTCCTACGTAAGTAATATAATATAACTATGAGAATATACGTACGTAGGAGAAAAAATAATGAAAAATAACTTTTTTTACACATTTCCTACAATTAAGGGAAAAAAGCAGCTAGGGACTTTTTTATAATTATGTGCTCCTTAAAATATTATCTAAACTTTTTATTTTTAATGAAGAAGAATTACCGCCAGAACATAGGGCTCAAAGGATTTTAAATAAAAGTCGTATACCGGAGATTGCCTCATACATAGTCTATAATCCTAAAGACTATGTATTTTCTTCTTTAACAGCTTCTATAGATGGTGAATTCGAATTTTCACCATTAGATAGTTCCTTTGACGATACTATAGGAATTCTTAAGGTTGCTATTGATAGCAGGCTATTAATTAATGACGGTCAGCACAGGAGAGCAGCCATCGAAGAAGCTATAAAGGCAGACCCAAATTTAGAAAATGAAACTATTAATGAAACTATTTCTGTTGTTTTATTTATAGATGAAGGTTTAAAGCGAAGTCAACAAATATTTGCTGATTTAAATAAACATGCAGTTAATGTATCAAAATCTATAGGTATTTTATATGACTCCCGAGATCCTATAGCAATTATAACTAAAAACTTAGTTGAAAAAAATCAATACTTAAAACATTTCACCGATAAAGAAAATCCATCTTTATCTAAATTTTCTTCAAAACTTTTTACACTAAGCAGTATTAATGAAACTAACAAAAAACTTTTAAGTAACTTAAATCCTAATGACTCTGATATAATTGATTTTTTATATCAATTTTGGGATACTCTATGTTCATGTATGAAAGAATGGCAGTTTGTATTTAAAAAGGATATCAGTTCTAGTAATTTCAGAACAGATTACATTAGTTCAAATGCCGTTGTTTTAGAAGCATTAGGTTTATTAGGAAATTATCTTTATAAAAATAATAAGAGTAACTGGAAAGAAATTCTTTCAAAAATTCAGGATATAGATTGGCATAGAACTAATTTAGATGATTGGCAAAACAGAGTTATTGGCCCAAATGGGCGAATTGTAAAAAATGCTACTTACGTAAAACTTACTTGCAATAAGATAAAAATGAAATTAGGTCTTCCATTAAATAAAGAAGAACTAAAATTAGAAAATGATTGTAGAGGTAATGCTTAATATGATAGAAATAGGTATAAAAACAAAGATTAATAAAATTCTTGAAGAAATGAAAATGGTCTATAAAAATGATAATAGACCTTGGGTTATAGGTTACAGTGGTGGTAAGGATAGTACTACAGTCGTTCAACTTGTTTACACAATGTTACTAAGCTTACCTAAAGAAGAAAGACATAAAGATGTTTATGTTATATCTTCAGATACATTAATTGAAAATCCAATAGTTTTAGGTTTTTTAAAATATAATTCTAAACTAATTGATGAAGGAGCTAAAAAAGCAAATATTCCACTATATACTCACATGGTTCATCCTGATTACAATAATACATATTGGACTAATATTATAGGAAAGGGATTACCTACTCCTACTTCTATTAGATTTAGATGGTGTACAGAAAGATTAAAAATTAAACCTTCTAATAAATTTATAGAAGAAAAAGTAAAAGAAAATGGTGAAGTCGTTGTACTTCTAGGGGTTAGAAAAGCAGAAAGTATTGCAAGAAGTATCAGAATAAAAAACAGAGAAATTGAAGGCTATCTTTTAACACCACACGGGACCCTTGAAAATACATATGTTTATAATCCTATCGTCGACTTAACTACAAATGATGTTTGGGAAATACTTCTTGATAACAATGGAATTACTCCTTGGGGGGGAAATAATAATGATTTATTCAATTTATATATGGGTGCTGATGGCGGTGAATGCCCTTTTACAATAACAAGCGATAAGGATACCCCTTCCTGTGGTAATTCTAGGTTTGGCTGTTGGGTTTGTACAGTTGTTAACAAGGATAAATCTTTAACTGGATTCATAGAAAATGGTGAAACTTGGCTTCAACCTCTATTAGACTTTAGAGAATGGATAATTAGTATACGTAATAGACATGAATATAGAATGCAATATAGAAGAGACGGAAACCACTATTACAAAAAATTATATTTAAATACTCTACCCCTACTTGATAATTATGTAATTGATCCAAACTATATTTTTGGCAATGAAGGTGAAGCTTATATTGATTTGAAAAATACTCAAACAGAAAAAAATAAGGGTAACGTAAATGATTCTGAAGATAAGGATAAAATTTATCTTGAACTACTTCCTCTTGTATCAATTGATAATTCTAATGATGTAAAGATTGACGAATCAAAAATACAAAAAGATGATAAAGGTGCATATATAAACATGCTAGGCTATGGTCCTTTTAATTTTAAAGGAAGAAAAAAAATTTTGGAAAGATTATTAGAAGTTCAAAAACAAATTAATGAAGAATATGAAGTAGAACTAATAACTGAAGAAGAATTAAAAGTTATTGATAAAATTTGGGATGATGAAGAAGATTTAACTCGTCGTTCATTAGTTGATATATATTATAAGGTTATGAATAAAAAACTTCCTTGGGATAAATACAAAAAACCATTATTTGATGAAACTACAATAGAAAAAATACAAAATATTTCTGAAAAACACTCAATAGATCAATATCTAGTAAAAAAACTAATAATCGAAACAAATAAATACAAATATTATATTAATAAAAGTACTTTTGATAAATCTATTAATAAAATACTGAATCAAAAACATTTACACAGGAAAATAGTTGAGGAGATAGAAAATGATAATTAATACTATAAAATTAAAAAACTTCAGATCTTATGAAGATGAAACTACTTTCTCCTTTACTCCTGATAATGATAAAAACATCATACTTATAGGTGGAGAAAATGGTGCCGGTAAATCTACTCTATTTGAAGCAATTAAACTATGTATATATGGACCTTTAACCTATGGATATTTAGGTGAAAACTATAACTACTTAAATAAAATTAAAAACAATATAAATAATAATGCCTTTAAAAACGAAAATGTTAATGCTTATATTGAGTTAAACTTATCACTAACAGAAGGAATTGAAGAAAAGACCTATACTCTTAGAAGATCTTGGTTCTATTCTAATAAAAAATTGAATGAAGTCTTTGACATTTTTTATAAAGATACTAAATTAAACGATGAAGATAAATTATATTTTGATAATTATATAAAATCAGTCCTTCCACCTTCTTTACTTGACTTCTTCTTCTTTGACGGAGAAGAACTAAGTGAGTTTTTTACTGGAAAGAATGCCAATTCTAACTTAAGAGAATCTATTCTCCAATTATTTAATTATGATACTTTTGATATATTAAATAGGCATTTATTAAGTTATCAAAAATCAAAAGCAAAATCTAATCTTATACTAAAAGATGCAGAAGAAAAATACACTTCCCTATTAACAGCAGTAAAAAATATCAAAGCTGAAATAAGAAGCTTAGAGGAAGAATTAAATAACTACAATTTAAATTTAGAAAATCTACTAATCAAAAGAAAAAAACTAGAAAATGACTTTAGAAATAGCGGTGGACTTTTAGAAGAAGAAAAAGCTGCTTTGAATAGTGAAATTTCTAGACTTGAAAATGAAAGAACAAATCTAAACAATGAAATAAAAGATTTTTGCAATAATATACTACCATTTTTATTAGTAAGCGATCTTTTGGAAAAAACTCAAATTCAAATTAGAAAAGAAGAGACTTTAGAAGCCTATAATTCAATTAAAAATAGTTTAACATCTACAATTGTTGAAAAATCTATTTCAAATTATATTCAACAAGATTTAAAGGAAGAGGACTTTGAAATAATAGCTAATAATATTTTAAATAATATGTTTAATATAAAAGAACTAAATAATATTCAAAGTATCCTTGAATTATCTAGAGATCAAAAAGAAAGTATAGGTCATATAATTAACTCTATTTTAAGTAATTCAGTAAATTTAAAAAATTCAATCTTTACTAATTTTAATAAGATAGCTCAGATAACCGCAAAAATAAAATATCTAAAAGAAAAATTAAATTCTTCTATTTCAGAAGATTTATTAAATAATTATTTAGCTAATCTAAATCAAATAAATGAAGAGATAAATCTTACACAAAATAATATTTCATCAAAAGAATTAATAGTTACATCAAAACATGAAGAATTAAAAAATAAAGAATATCATTTAAAAAGAGCTAAAAATGAATATACTGATCTACTTCAAAATAATAATACATTAGATTTATCAACTAATCTTATTAATTATCTAAATGAACTTATTCAAACACTAACAAAAGATAAAATAAAACTAATTGAAAGTTCATTTATCGATATTTTTAGTAAAATAATAAGAAAAAAAAATTATATAAACAGTATAATAATTGATGATAATTTTAATACAACTCTATACATTAATAAAGAGTATAATACAACAGAAATCTTAAATCTAATTAATAATCTTGGCTTTGACGGTTTAGTTAAAAAATATGGTGATAAATTCTTAGAAGATTTACTAAATCATTATAATGTAACAGATAACAAAGATTTATTAGCTCTATTAACTAAAGATATTTCATTTAATTACATTAATTTAAGTACAAAAATTAATATTAATGATTTTTCAAATGGAGAAAAACAAGTATATATCTTATGTTTAATTTGGGCTATTATTAAAAGTTCTGGTGTTGAAATACCATTTATTATTGATACTCCTTATGCTCGTATAGATAAAAGTCATAGAAATTCACTAACCAATATTTATTTACCAAATATAAGCAAACAAGTAATAATCCTTTCTACTAATAAAGAAATAGATGCTGAATTATATAAAGTATTAAAACCACACATTGCTAACGAGTATCTATTACTATATAATACAGAACTTCGCAAAACTGAAGTTAAGAAAGGCTATTTTGAGGTGTAATTATGGGATTTAGATTAAAAACATCAAAAAAAACAAAAGAGATATTTGAAGAGTTAGGAAAAAGCACAAATCTTAAACCCTTTGCTTTAAGTAAAATTGCAGTTTCCTTATCACTAAAAGAAGCAACTTCAATTTTAGAATATAAAAATGATGATACAAATGGTCTTGAACTTCAAAGATCAACCGTTACTGGAGAATTTGATTCAATATTTAAGGCACTTATAGAAATAAATCTTGGTCGTAAAATTGATGACGATGAATACTATCCACATTTTATGAAACTTCATATGGATAGAGGTGCTGAATTACTACTCAATCAATATAAATATAGTGGCGGAAATTTAGAAAAATTCCTAAAGAACGTATTAATAAAAGGAGATGCCAACTTATGATATATTTAGATAATAGTGCGACTACTCCTATTGATCCTGAAGTATTAGATGCAATGTTACCATACTTAAAAGAAGAATATGGTAACCCCTCTAGTAGACATTACACTTTAGCTGTTAATGCTAATAATGCTGTTGAAAAAGCAAGAGAACAAGTCGCAAGTCTTATTAATGCTAACCCTAAAGAAATAATATTTACTAGTGGTGCTTCTGAAAGCAATAATCTAATAATTAAAGGTGTTGCTGATTATAAAAAATATTATGAAGAAAGCGGAAATCATATTATAACTTCTACTGTTGAACATAAATCTGTACTTCAAACCTGCAAATTTTTAAATGGAGAGGTATTTTGGAATCAATCAGAAAAGTCTATAGCAAGTCAATTTTTAAAGAAAAAAAGTGCTAGCAAAAAAATTGATCGTGGCTATGAAGTTTCTTTCCTTCCTGTAAATAAATATGGGCAAGTTGAAAAGGAAAGTTTTAATAATGCAATAAAAGATAATACTATCCTTGCTTCTTTTATTTGGGGAAATAATGAAATTGGTTCATTAAATGATATAGCTAGTTTATGTAGTATAGCAAAGGAAAAAAATATATTATTCCATTCAGATGCTACGCAAGTATTAGGAAAAATAAATATAGATGTAAAAAAAATACCTGTAGATTTTCTTTCAATGTCTGCTCATAAAATTTATGGTCCTAAAGGAGTTGGAGCTGCTTTTATAAGACAAAATGGATTATCAGAATATAAAATGACTGCCCTAATCCATGGTGGATTCCAAGAAAATGGCTATAGAGCTGGAACTCATGCAGTTCATAATATAGTTGGTTTTGGAAAAGCCTGCGAAATTGCAAAAAGAGATATGGATGAATATATGAAGAAAATAGCTGAATTGGAGATTGAAGTTAAGAAAATTCTAACTGAAAAATATCCTGGAATTGAATTTTTAGGGGATCCAGAAAACCATATTCCCGGAGTAATAGGTATGCTTATTCCTGGAATAATTAATGAAATGTTTATAAAAGATATGGCTGATAAATGTGCTATTTCTTCTGGATCTGCTTGCGGAGTTGGAGAACCTTCCTATGTTATTCAGGAAATTGGTGTTGGAGATAGAAATTTTCAGTTTGTTAGAATTACTTTAAGTAAATATAATAAAATATATAATATAAAATTATAGATGGCAAAAATCATCTATAATTTTATATTATATATTTTTATTCATTTCATATATTAAATCAGCCAAATTTGCTTTTTTAGGCTCATCATAATTTCTATAGTTCATTACCATAGAAATTAATGCATCTAAATTGAAATGTTCTGAATTTAAACCATTATTTAATTCATCTATTCCAAAATTTGTGTATCTCTCAACAAGATCTCTGATATAATTCTCAGAATCTTCCTTTCTATCTAATATTTTTATATCCTTATATAAATATAATGCAACTAAATCCATTAATCCTTTATCATCTTCACTAAAATATATATCTTTTATTGGATCTTGACTCTTCTTTACTATGGGAGTTGATTCATTGCTTCTCACTCCAAGAATAAAAGCCAACATATAAACATCTTTCATCGTTTCAAAAAGTTTTTCCGTATTCCCGTCAGGCTTTCCTAAATTTTTAAATATATATTCTTTTTCACTCTCTTTATTAAATACAGCCATTATATATCCATCTCCCTAATTAAAGTATATTCTCCACTATTAGCTTCAATAACGCCATCTACCATAATATATTTTCTTTTTACTTGATCTATTATATTTTCATGAACATATCCTTCCCATTGCTTTCTTGATACAACTATAATAACTTGAGAAGATAATTTTCCTATGTTTTTTGCAACATTCTTTGTATGAATTTCATCTAAATTTCCAAAAGGTGAATCCATAACAATTGGATATTCCTCAGCTGTTAGTTTTGATAAAATTTTATCATCTTTCTTATCTTTAGCATATGAAACCAAAGCTCCGATAAATGATAAACTTGTTATTTGACCCTCACCAGTTGAAAGAATTTCATCTTTTTTATCTTCTTCATCCAATTCTATTTGCGAATATTTACTTGTTATTTTTAATTCAAAATTCTTTGTTAAAGCAGGTATTCTATAATCCTTATTTTTTATCTTCGAAAAAACATCCTTTATTCTATTATCTAATTCTTTTCTTGCAATTTCAGTGAACAAAGTTCTAAATTCATCATTTAGTGTCTCTAATTCTGATATAATATTGAACTCTTTCTGTAATTTTATAATGTGTTTATTATTACTTTCTAATGTTGTTAATTTCTTTTCTTTTATTTGAATTTCTTTTTTCAATTTTTCTATTTCAGATTCAAGTTTACCTTTTTTCTGATTTAATAAAGATATAGTTTTCCTAAGTCTATCTCTATTTTCTTCTGCCATTCTTATAGCTTCAATATCTGTATTTTTCAATTTTTCACTAATATTTTTTAATTCTTCATTAATATTATATATTTTTTCTTTTAAATACTCCCTATCTGTTAAATATGAATCTAATTTTGAATAAAACTCATTTTTTGTTTTATTAATTTTTTTAACTAATGCTTTTAATTTATAATAAGCATTATCTAACTCTTTAGAACCAGCCTTTTCTTTTAATGCAATAATTGAATTATACTCTTTACTTCCTTCTTCAATGCATGTCCCACAAATACACACTTTCTTTTTTATTAGATCATCTATAAATGTTTCTTTTATATTTGATGGTAGCACACCTTGAATCTTTTTATCTTCCAATAATTCATCTACATCCTTTACCATAAAGCTTGATAAATAATATTTGAAGTTTTCTCCAATATGCTTTTTTATTTCCTTTTCACACTCGCTCAACTTCATTTCAAATAATTTTAGCTCACCTTGATTTTTTCTTTCATTTCTTTCAAGTTCTTTAACTGTATTATTATCTGAGTTTCTAAGCTGTTCAGTGATTTTATTAAAAGCTTCTTCTACATTTTTTATTTCTTGTTCATTTCTTTCGTTTTGTTTATTTTTCTTCTCTAATTCATCTTTGGCATTTTCTATCTCATTAACTAATTCATCATAAACAATATCATTAGAATATTTTTTTAGATTCATTAATAAGTATCTTTTTTACTTTTGACAAATCACTTTTAGCATTGTCAATATTTGAAATACCAAGTATATTAAGAATAGCTTTTTTTATTTCTGCCTTACCATCTACTTTAGCTAATCTATTTATTCTTTCACCATCAAAGAAGAAAAAACTACTTAAATTTTCTGGAATTAATATTCTATTTTCAAACATTTTTAAATCTAATTCTTCTATATCTCCATTTTCTCTAACTCTATATACACAAGCTTTTGGCTTTGAAGATAATTTTACTATATTTCCATCTTCGTCTTTTTTAAAATCAATATATCTTTTCATTATATAATTTGTTTTAGCTTCTTCAAATAATAACTCAACAGATGCTTCTGTTGATAAATTCTTTCCTAATTCTGCTCTCTTTTTATAATTTAGCATATTATCTTCTATTAAAGGTTCTAACAATTTACCATATAATACAAAATTAAATGCACTTAATATAGTAGTTTTTCCTCTACCATTTTCTCCAATCAATACAACAACAGTTTTATTATTATCAACACTTAAATCTATTTCTTGCTTACCATAAAACCTAAAAAAATCTTTTAATATTATTTTTTTAAATTTCATCACTTGCCTCCTGAATTATTGAAATTATTCTTTTTAATATTTCTTCATTCTCTTTAGCAGTTCTTGTCTTATGTATAGATTCTAAAGTTAATATTTTAGTATATGCATCCCTTATATGTGTTGGGTATTTCATTAAAGTCAAAGTAATTTTAGTTTCTATTCTCATTTTTTTCCTCCTATTTATATAAATCTATTATCTTAGAAACTTCTAATAATACACTTACATTGTTTTCACATAAACTTGCGAACTCATATACTCTTTTTAATTCCTTTAATATTATTTTTCTTTGTACTCTTTTTGTTTCATAATCTAAATTATTAATAGTCTCTATATCTAAACTTGGTATAACGATAAAATCATAAATATACGCATATTCCTTATTTGGTGCTTTTCTTAATATTCTTCCTCTTCTTTGTATAAATTGCTTAGAATCAGTATTACTAGATAATATAAAAGCACAATCTAAGCTTGGAATATTAACCCCTTCATCTAAACATCTTATAGCAGTTAGAACATTGATTTCTCCCTTTTTAAATTTATCTAAAACCACTTCTCTTTCTTTATTTGAAAGTTCTGAAGTATATGTATGAGTTGTTATTCCCATATCATACACTATTCTATTTACTTTATTAATAAATTTTCCATCATCATCTATTTTATCACCACAATAAATAAGAGTCCTTTTATATTTCTTTATTTCAGATTTCATTGTAGAAAAAACTCTAATTTTATTTTTAGCATTAAATATTATTCTTCTTCTTTGGTTTAACAGTACTTTTAAAGTTTCACTTTTTTCATCAATTAAAGCTTGCTTAGCTATCTTACTTGTTAACTCTATATATTCATCCATTTCTTCATTAGTAAGTTCTACAAATATTGGATAATAATAATATCTTGTTAAACAATTGTTCTCAATAGCATCATTTAATGAAAATGTATATATTATATCACCAAAATAATTCTTTACTCTATTTAATATATCTTCTTCAAATTCATTATATAATGTTGCTGTTAATCCTAATCTTATATCTGTATTTAAAGGTAATAATTTGGATATCTTAGGTGATAAAAAATGATGCATTTCATCTACACAAAATATATAATCTCTTTTTATTTTATAAAGCAAACTTTGAAATTGTTTTACTTATAAAAGTTTTATTAGTTGTTATAATAAATAAATCAACATCAGAATTACTATTAAAATTAGAAATTTCAATTGATAATTTATTAAACCATAATTCTTTATTTTCATAACATTTTATAGGATAAATATTGAATTCACTTAATTCCTCACACCATTGCTCTAATAAATTTTTATATGGTACAACAATTAAAATACCGCAAGGAAACCCTTTAGACTTAAGAGTTTTTATAAGCCTAGTCATTGCAAATATTGCTGTTAGAGTTTTACCACTGCCAGTAGCCATTTCTAATATTCCTTTACAGGTATTACCAAACCATGCTTGTATTGCTTTTTCTTGATAATCCCTTAAAACATACTTTTTAGGTATATTAATTTCTTTTCTTTCCTTATATATTCCTCTAATATCCCTTTTTTGAATTACTTTTTGTTTAATACTTTCTGGAAAATCATATGTTATCCAATTATTTGATTTATTTTCCCAAAGTTTATTAAAAATCTTTTCCATTTCTTCTATTCTACATTTATCTGATTCATTCCAACTATTAAATATATTAATAGATTCAAAGTTTTCCATTATTCCTGTTTCAGATTCATTTAAAGAGCCATGAAAAGCGATTTTATCATAGTTTTCATCATACAAGATTGCAAATTTATCATGAAATATTCCATACTTATTAAAATCTTTCTTTACTACTATCTTTAAATCTAATTTTTCTTCATATATTAACCAAGCTAATAAATTAAATTGATCCTTATATTTATCTTCTTCTAAAATTTTGGAAATAATAAATCCTTCTATTGTTTCCTCCTTTGCCTTTTCTCCAAGAGAAATTGCCTTTATATCTTCTTCTGATAAATTAGGAGAAACAAGTAATTCTATCTTACTATCATTTTTTTCTAAAAAAATTCTTAATCCTTCTACAAAAGTCCAAAAGGATGAACTTGAAAAATAACCTGTTGCCCTTCTATATTTAACTGCATTAATTAAAACTGGATTATAGAAATCATCTACAATATTGTTTTCTTCATTATTGTAATAATATTTTAAATTAAGCTCTCTAAATCCCATAAAATCATCACTCTTTTTTATTTTTTCTCGAACCATATTATAATATTATCTATAATTTTCTTTTTATTTATTTAAATCTAAATTTTATAAAACACTTATTTTTTAATAATTCATCTTCTAATAAAATCTTTCTATTTAATTTACCAATAAAAGTCTTATAATTTATATTGAATTTCTCTAAAATCCATTTTATTTTATCTCCATATTTTTTATAAGCAATTTTATATGCTTTTCAACTTCCATAAAAATCACCTAATTACAAGTATTACCTAAAAATAATATAACATTATGCATAATTAATTGTCAAACTAATCCATAATTCTTCTTATTGAAGCTTTACATTCTTAAATATTTTTACATTCCCATAGTGCAATCTTAATATATTTATAAAATATATTAAAAAAGCAAGGACTACATGCCTTGCTTTAAATAAATTACTCTTTTACTAATTCCCAAAAAGCCTTATCTTTCATAAATATAGGTCTATTATGATTTGGCATTTTTACCAAACTATAATGTTTATTAAGGCTCTTAATCTTACTATAAATATTATCTTCCTCAGCCTTGCTTTGAGTATTAAAGATATATTTAACGTCTTTAGAGTTTAAATCTGCAACATTATGAACTACCCAAGTTAAAATATAATTAGCATAATCATTTTCAGCAGTTGAAAAATGGCTTAATAACTGAGTAGATAGTATAGTGCCAACACCAAACTCCCTACCTTCCTTTAAAATCTTCTTTAAGGAAGAGAAATTCTTGCTTAAGAAATTATCTGCCTCATCAACCAATATTATTTTATTTAATTGCCTTAAGTGGCCATCAATTTTACTATGTCCATAAGCTTGCATTTGAGAATAAAATAAATCTAAAGTAATAGCTACTACGAGGTTTTGTACCCCTGGATCATAACCAGATAAATCTATTACTGTTACACCATCAATCAATTCAAACAAGCTATTAGTATTAAAAGGATCTGGTTCAAAAATTTCAAATTCTATTAGATTGTTAAAGGCTGCATATAAGCTATCATCTTTCTTTATATCATCCCTACTCATATATATATCATATACATCCTTAAGGGTTGGAGCAGCTTTATCCCATGTATCAGCTTGATTTTTTATTATACCTCTTCTTTCATATGCTTCCATTATTAAATCTCTTAATAATGTTTGTTGTTTTGGTCCAAGATTAAAGGCTTTTACTAGAGTTTCTGTTAATGTACTTGCCGTATGAAGAGGTAACATTGGTTTTGAGTTAACTGTTTTCACTACTGATAAAGGATTAAAAGGTAAATGATATAATTCATATACTTTTGCATTAGTAGCATCTATAAAGTCTTGCTTATTTTTATTATAATCTCCCTTATAATCAAAGATTAATATACCAACCTTCTTTTGATCAAGATTATATTTAGATTCCCTATAAATTTGAGTAACCATTGACTTAGTAAATTGAGTTTTTCCAGTTCCCATTGTTCCAATGATTCCTGTGTTAGTATGCATTAATTTATTTGTATCATTTGGACACCAATACAACTTTTGATTATTCTTTTGGTTAACACCAAATAAGATTTCCATACTTCTATTTTCCTCAGATGTAACAACTTTAACTGCTTTAGGTATATCTATTGGATCTTTTACTGGAATAATTGTATCAACTTTAGCTGGTTCAGGTGGAATAACTTCGGGTAGAGTTTTTTCATTTGAAGAATCATTCTTTCCTTTATCATTAAATTCATTAGTATTATTACCCCCTGAATTTCCAATTTCCTTAGGTTCTGTAGCCTTTATATCAATAGTTCCTACTACTTCCCTTATTTCACTAACAGTTTTAGTTATAAACGTAAAGCCATCACTTTCTGACATTTCTATAAGCATAACATTATTTTCTAATCTTGCATTTTTAGTTTGATTACTCTTCTTAAAGGATATTACAGCTGCCTCACCAATAGAACTCTCAAAGGAATTAGTTATTATATACTCTTCATTAAGTAATTTTCTTCTTAAATCAGAGTCAATAATAGATTTCCAGTTTTCTTCATTACAAACATTATAAAGATTAAGCTTTTCAGCACTTGTAATTACCAATTGCATTAAAAAGTTTCTATAAACCTTTTGTATATTAGTTAGTTCCCTTCCTTCTTTAGGCAATAATATTTCGCTAAATATCTTCTTAGTTGATTTTGCTTGTTCTATTCCCTTATTAACATACCAATTTGGATTATCTCCTATCTTTACTTCAATAGGATAATAATGAACATTGACTTTACCATCAACTTCTTCAATTCCAATTAAAAGAATATCATCACTTGTAGCTCCATTGTTATCAAAACCTAATTTTTTAGCAGATAAAAAGCCTTCACTTTGCTTAAGACCTGCCCCACCAGATACTCTTAGAACTTCCTCTAGAGATATAGGGATCCATATAACATTATCTTTTTTAAATTTAGCTAAAGCTAATTTTATTGCTGATAAAATACTTAATTTTTCTTTAGGGAAATGAGATTTACTTGATAATAGTCTAAGTAACCAATCCCCATTAATTGCATTAAACATATTAATTATACTTGGAGAATATTTAGCTGCATCTTTTATTTCTTTTTCTGTTAAAAATTCTTCTATAACTTTTTGATATGGTCTACTTTTTCTTGTAACTGTAATAGCATCATAACCACCTGCAGTAGTATATTGATCACTATAATGAATTATAAGTAGATCCTTAGCAGCAGGATCATTTTTGAAGAAGTTTAAATCTACCTTTGGATTAATAAATGTAACCCAATGGCTTGAATTATATATTTCATCTAATATAGTCCTATTTTCATTAGATACAGAAATTGCTATACATCTATTACTATCATATGGTGCTCCAAAACTTGCTGCATTAATAGCATTTAACTTACTTGCAATATTCATCAAATCAGTTTCTGTATTTGCATATTTTATACCGAACCCAGTCCTATAATAATCACCTACAAATACTGATGGAACTCCTGAAATTAATCCATTTAAAATTACACCTGATGGAATATCATCCATTTTTGAGACTATTTGTTTAGCCTCATCATTCATTTCTATAAACGTAATATGAGCATACTCTATTCCATTTTCTAATTTTTTAGAATAAAAATGTACCTTTTCTCTATATAAATCTAATACATCTTCTTCAGACATATTGTTTACATTTAAATTTAAGTCATATGTTTCTTTTAAATCTTTGATATTATCATTAAAGGCAACTTCTTCAAAAGAATTTGTAATATTTTCACTTGAATAAATAAATAGCTCTATAGGAAGTATTTCAGTATTATTAGCTTTAAGTTGCTTGATATAATACTTAAATATACCTTGTAAAATTTCCTTACAGTCCCCTGTATTTATTAAATTTATTCTAATAGGGGCATTATTTCCCATATTAAATAGGTACTTAAAATGTCCTGTAAATTCTTCAATTTTTTCATAAACTAATTTTGATACAAAATCTCTTGAACTTTTATACCTTGGTAGTTTTTCATCTACATAATATTTCCACTCTGGAGAATGACTTTGTTCCATAGGAATATATAACTTATCATCACTCTCTAATATATATGGTAAAAGATAGGTTGAACTAAATTTCTTTATAATATCCTCTTCCATCTCTTCATTACTTATTGCATTATTTATATGAAGTTGATATGCAATATTTAATGGATGTAATGGACTAAGCATTAACTCCTTGTCTTCTATTTCTCTTTTTAAAGCACCTATTTTAAATAAATTTTTTTGCTCTCTTGTTAGATAATCTGCTTCAGAAATATTATTTAGCTCTTTAATAAATATGTCAATGAAATTTTTATATAAAATTTTAAGATCATCATTTAAATAAGATAAACTTGGTAGCTTATTACAAGATTTAAAGTACTTAATTATGTTATTATAAGCTCCTTTTAATTCTGGATTTAATTGTAGATCAATACTTTCTAATCCTTCACTAGTATCAATAAAGTAAGTTCCCTCTAAATCAATAATTTCTTTTTCTAATTTAAGGTTCTTTCTGAACTCATCTCTTGTAAAATATTCTCTAGTTCCATGTTGTAATTTATTATCACCAATTAGTTTAAAGTCAGCTTTCTTTTCTCTTTTTAATTTCCATACTTTTAACCCTTCAATTGGTGCAATTTTATCATTTGTCCCAATGACTTCAAAAGGAACAATATTATTACAAATATTAACATTAAATTTAACTATATCACTATCATCTTCATAATCAAAATTTTCGCTTATTTTAACTAATAACTTTTCATCTTCCCCCATATCAATGGTATCATGATTATCAGTTAACTCATAAGTTTTTAATTTTGTAGCAAATTCATTAAATACAATTGTTGAATCATTTGTGTTTATTGAAATACACTTATTTTTTCCCTTAACTACAACTGAATATTTTGTTTTTATACTTTCAAAGTAGTTTGGACTAAAATTTACTACTGCAATTCTAAATTCAAATTTAACACTTTTATCTTTTTGATAAATAATTTTATAAAAATTTGTATTTTCATCACAATTTTTAATAATTGCTTTTATTCTTTTGCCAGACGTTGTTGCCTCTAAATCTCCTTCACACTTTAAAAATTCCTTAGATAACACACCATCAAAAATAAACTCTAATTCAATTTCTTCTTTTTTATCTTCATTAAATACTATAATATTTCTAATTCTTGATTTAGCTTTTGATGTCCCTTCTTCCCTATCCCACTCAACTGAACATGATTGATATTCTAAAACTGGTGCATTCTTTTTATTTTCAATATATTTTTTTACATCTTTAAAGTCAGCTTCTTTCCAATCTTCTTTTTTTAATTCGTCTACACCTTTATCGTCAAAATACTTTTCAAGCTGAGTTTCTGGATTACCATAATTATGAATTTCATCAACTCTACTAAAAATCAAAGCATTTTCATTTAATCTATTTTTGAGTTCCTTACCAGAATATTCTTTTAACTTACTATCATAAAAAAGTCCAAAATTTTTATACTGATCTCTCTCAATACACGTTCCATTAACTGTAGCTAGCAGATCTTTATATTCAAATATGGATATACTATCACCAAAAAGATCTTTACTTTTTCTTTCTAAATCTAATTCTATAATAGCCTTGTCTACTTCCGAAAAATCAGAATCTACTAATTTCTTTTGGATATCATTTTTAATAGACTTTATATGAAATGGCATTCCCTCTTTTATAAAAGATTCAGTACCTCCCATAATACTATCTAAAGTTGTATTATGAATAAAAAGTATCGCCTTATCTTTATATCCATCTTCAACACCAACCATATTTCTAAGTCTAGTTAAAAAATCTGGTTGAATATTATCTATTGTTGCAGAAACAATCAATTTTACAGTAGGAAAATCTAGCATATATGAATTATATATAACTTCGCCTTTTGAATTTTTATATTCAAATTTCTTATAAAGAGTGTTATTTTTTAACTCCTCATATAATTCTCTTACTTCATCTTCCTTCTCAAATTGAATATTATATTTAGCTCCAGGAGTTAAAGGGTTTTCTTTAAAAAATTTTATTATTTTTTCTGATAAATAACTATAAAATTGATCTGACATATTGCGCATCCCCACTATCTGATTTCTTTTCCAATATATTTAATTTTTCATATAATTGTATTATCTTCATTTGTGAATCTCTATCAAAAAATATTCCTCTTCTTTCAAACTCTTTAAATAAACTACTTAATTTTAGCTTTTCATTATCTTTAATACAAATTCTCGTAAAGAAAATAATATCTTCTTCTGTTAAATTTAAAGTATAGCCCAAAGAACCTCTCCTTTTACCAAAGTTCTCTTGTACAAACTTAACAAACCAGTTATTAAAGGCATCTTTTGCCCTTGTTCTTTTAGATGTTTTCCCTGTAAATTGGAACTGAATAGCTGAAAATAATTTATAAACTTTATCAAAGGCTTTATTTCCGCTATTTTCATTTTTTATAGAAAAATTACTCCATACAATGCCATCTTGTCTTAATTTAATATAATCTTCACATAAATCACCTATTTGCTTTTCTATTATCTCTTCATTTTCATTATTGAAAGCTTCAAATAACTCTTTATATCCCAATTGTTCTTTTAAATTATGATGATTTAAAAATTCTAATGTAATTGCATGGGAAAATAAATTTTCAACATGACTTTTAAGCATTTCCCAACCTAATTTATAAGCTGTTCTATTTTTTGATATGCTTTCAAAACTTAAGGTATAATAAACCCTAGTTGCTTCAGTTAAATCAGCTTTTTCAAAATCATTAAGCTTTAAGGCTAATTGGGAAACGTAAAAAATATAATAATATTCTAAAAATCTTTTTACTGAACTTTTATATAATTCTTCATCAGAAATTAAAAATTTTAGATCTTCCTTAAAAATATCCCTGATAAAAGATAAATAGCATTTATAATTATCATCCTCGTAAGTCTTATCCCTTAATTCTGGTAAAGCTCTTAATAGCAACTTATATAAAATATTATCAACATCTCTTTCATAATGTTTTTTTACTAATTCTTTTAATTCATCATCAAAAAATATTGAATATAAAAACTTTGCAATTTTTTCTTCGGCATTTGTTGAATATATATAATTTAGTGTTTTTATATCAAAATGAACTAAATTATCTTTATCTATAAACATTGTTTTTACTATATCTCTGAAAGCTTCCTTGCTAGAAGCACCTTCAAATTCCCCAATACTATCAACAACATTTTCAATGAATTCATCATATTCGAAATTATTTTTTAATTCTTTATCAGTGATAATCCTTGAAAGGGCACCAACAACACCTTCAAAATTTGAAACTAATGTTTTTTCATTCGCTGCATATGGTAGTAATTTATAAGCCTTACCTTGACTATGGGTTAAGCTCTTCTTATCAAAATCAAATTTAAAATCAATTTCTATCTGTTCTCGATTTAATTCATAATATCTATTTCTATCCATATTCTATATCTCCACAAATCTATAAGTTTCAAATTCTTTATCAAATTCTAATTTAAATTTTTTATTATGTTCTCTATTCTTTTCAGTAAAGACAAGCTCCTCGTTTTGAGAACCAGCAGTTTCTAATTTGTTAATAAATTCAATAAATTTTATAAAACGATTTTTATCCTTTTTATTCGGTCTATATCCATTATTTACTTGAACTAATAGCTTATATAAAGCATAATCTACATCAATTTCATATGAACCATCTTCTTTTTCGCTTTTATATCTTACCTTAAGATTTTCAATAAATTTTTTCAGATCATTATCATCATTTTTTGGTAAATTACTTGTATCTGCTTTTAGCTCAATTTTTTCACTTACTTTATATTTAATTTGATTTCTACCTATAAAAATGTTCATATAATTTTTATCAGCTTCACCATTCCATTTAATAATTCCATTTTTAATATTAGTATAAACATTCTTTAACTTAGCCTTATCTCCCTTATTCCAATTGAATAAAGCATTTATATAATCATCATAAACCTCATCTCTTAATGAAAATAAATTAGCTTTTCCACAAATAGAATAACTTCTTATAAACAATTTTAACAATTCAAATCTTATTTTTTTATCTTCTGTTTCAGCAAAATCTATATCCTTTACTTTGCTTATATATCCTTCTGGAAAATCTATATATTCATCAAAATAAATTGCAATATTATTAGAATTATTAAATTCAATAATAAAATCATCTACTTTTTCATTTCTTATATTTAATGGATCAACAGTGCTTAAAGCTTCAAATATAGGCGATAATTCCTTATGCTCAAAAAGAATGTTTGGAATTAATGATTTTACATAATCTTTATTATTAAGTTTTGTTATTTTACTTTTAAAGGTTGGTGAATTAACATCAATATATGATCTAGGAATTATTAACTCATAAAAGAAATTTAATAAAGCCCTTGTTGATATAATTATTTTATTTTTTACTACAGCTTGAACTAATAAGTCCACAATTGCATCTTGCACATTATCTTTTGATAATAATTCATAATTTGCCTTTATAGGACAAGAAGCCTTATTTACACATTCACTACAATTTTTCTTATATGAATTGTAAAATATATTTCTTTCTGATGAAGCAACTTGAACCGATTGAGTAATTTTTCTTATAAGTGATTTAACATATTCTGAATGTACTTTTCCATTTTTTAAGGTAAATAAATGATAATCACTAAAATTTATAAATTGAAAATAACTATTCTCATCATAACTACTATCTTCAATACTTGTTTCTAATATCTTTTTATCTTGAACAAACTTCTTTAATTTTGTAAATCTTTCTCCATACCCTGAATCAATAAAATTATTTAAAGTTCCTAAATTAATTGCTAAAATTATTTTTTTATTGCTTGTATATATTTTTTCATCACTAAATTCATCTAAAACATCATTTAATGTATCCATTGAAGTTTTAGTAGGTTCTAAACTTTCTGTGGCATCATTATGAAGGATGAAATTTTTCATTATATCAGGATATTTATTATTAAAGAAAGATATAATATGAGATTTCCCATCTCCAACACTCCCACAAACTAAAATTAACTGAGCCTTTTCTGAAGCATTTGCTCTAAAAATTAAATTTTCCAGCTCTTTTTCCGCATCTCTTTCAATATGCATATACTTTTTAAAAGGAGTAAATTCCTTTAAACTTTCTACAGCTTCCTTTGATGATTCTTTCAGTCTTGACAATTCTTGTACTAAACACTTCTTGCCTGGTCCATCAATATTAAATATATTTTCTACCATTAAACCTAAATAAGCATCATCAAGATCTTTAATCTCTTCTTCTGAAGTAACTGTAACTGAAGATACTTTTTCTTTATCTTTTAAAATTTCTTCTTTAGATTCTCCAATGTATTCTTTCATTGTATTCTTAATAATATTAGCAATTTTTTCTTCGTCTATTTGGGATGAATTTTTTATGAGAGGCATTGGACTCTTGTATGGTTCTGCTTCGAAATTAGGATCTAGATAAACTTTAACAAACCAACATGTAATTTTATATATATTTTTATGTATTTTTAAAGCAGCTTCTAATTCACCTTCTACATGGTCATGGGCAGCTTTATTTCCAATTAATCTTACTTCATGAAATAACTTCTCTATACCTTCTGTAAATACACCCTCTATTTCCAATTTTCTTAATTTTTCAGCTTGAGATGTTGCAAACAATAAATTACAACCTTCTAAAATAGCAATTTCATGTGTCAATCTTTCAACAAAAGTTCTTCCTTTTACTATTGCTGTATGGGATGCAGTAAATAATGCTTCATTTATATCTCTTATATAATTATTTAAATATTTATAATCTTTATCTAAATAACTAAAAACATCCTTCTCCAAACTTTTTCATCCTCTCTAACCACAATTCTATTTATTTAAACCATTTTGATTTTATATTATTATAACTAAGTTTTCTTATAACTTATAAAATATAAAAAAATTATAAAGCTAACAATATTTTCTTGTTACTTTTATAAAAGATTAAAAATATATCTCTACTATATTTTAACATAAAATAGGGATTTCCCCAATAAACTTGCATAATGTAATATTTACAATATATCCACTATTTTTCAATATATAATTAATTTAAAATAATAAATAGTAAAAATTAATAATTAATTTTTATTTTTCAAAAACAATACATTAGAAATTAATATGAATAATGTTTATAATCTATAATTTTTTCAATAATATTTGAAACT
>NZ_PVXN01000056.1 GCF_002995795.1 Clostridium thermopalmarium DSM 5974 | reverse complement strand
CTCATAAGCCCCTAAATTGATTTGGACAATTGCCTATACATTTATTATAATGTAGAAAGTGATTGGAGGTAAGCCATGAGAGGAAGAACTTATACAAAAGAATTGAAGGAAGAAATATTAAGAGAAGTTAAAGAAGTAGGAAATGTTTCATTAGTCTCAAGAAGACATGGAATATCAAAATCAACAATATTTACTTGGATTAAGGAATCTAAGAATAAAGATGAGATTAAGATTAAGCCAGGAAGAAAGGCTTTAGTTGAGGGAGATAAAGAGCTAGAGAGTGAATTGACAGAAGTAACAAAGGAGAATGATCAGCTAAAGAAGCTTCTAGGTGAGAAAGACCTTGAGATAGCAATACTTAAAGACTTAATAAAAAAATCAAACCCTCAATTAAAGATAAAGTAGAAATAGCTAAAAAATATATAGAACAAGGATATAACGCAGTTTTTGTACTAAAGGTGGTCAAACTTAGCAAATCAACATATTACTATAATTTGAATGTAGAAGGTAAGGAAAAGGCAAAGCCTAAAGGCGGTAAGCCTAGGGGATACAGCATAGACCAGGAAGAAAAGAAGGTATGCGATGAGCAGATCAAAGAGTTTATTATGGAATCAATTGATGGAGATGCAGCTGACTACGGCTATAGAAAAATAACCTACCATCTAAGAAAACACTATAAACTCACAATTAACCATAAGAAGGTTTATAGGCTGTGCAAGGAGCTTGGAATACTAAAAGACCAAAGAGTTATTAAGCCTAAAGTAAAGAGAACTATCGCTGTAAACAGGACTATAACAGGCTCAAATCAACTTTGGGAGATGGATATTAAGTATGGCTATATCCATGGCGAGGATAAATTTTTCTATCTTCTAAACCTTATTGATGTCTTTGATAGAAGCATCATTGATTACCACATGGGATTCCACTGCGAAGCTAAAGATGCGGCAGCATTACTGAGAAAATGTCTAATGCAAAGAAATCTATTTGCAGAAGGAGCCTTAAAGCCTGTAATAAGAACAGATAATGGGCCACAGTTTGTAAGCTATAAATTCAGCGAATGCTGCGAAGAAATTGCAATAGAACACGAGAGAATACCTGTTAAAACACCAAATAAGAATGCACATGTAGAATCATTTCATAGAATACTTGAGGATGATTGCTTGAAAAAATATGAGTTTCAAAGTTATGCAGAAGCATACGAAGTAGTAAACGAATTCATGGAATTTTATAACAAAAGGAGAATTCACTCAAGTTTAAAGTTTATGTCACCGAATGAATTTTATAACCTTCATTTTGGAGAAAGTCTAACTAATATTGAAATAAGGGTGTAATTCTGACAAAACTAAAGAATTTATTAGGTTTTGTCCAAAACGAAGGGGTTAATCCG
>NZ_PVXN01000055.1 GCF_002995795.1 Clostridium thermopalmarium DSM 5974 | reverse complement strand
TTATAATCAGTATCATGAACCATAGTGAAAATCTCCTGTATGTTTATACTCAACACCTATATCATACATGATTTTCACTATGGTTTTAATATTTTTTTATCTGTTGCATTTAATTTTACAATGAACCGTTTTTAGATTAAAACAAAAAAGATTTGAAATGTTTATTGTTTTTATTTATAAGAATAAGCACAAATTGCAAATGTTGATAAATAAAATTATTGTATGTGGGTATCATAATAAATGGCAATAAGATTAAGATATTTTTGATTGTCCTAAAATTTATATTAAGAGGTGAAATTTATGTCAGTAAAAAATGCTATGACAGCAGATTTTCTTCGTTCAGCTTATGGTGGAGAGAGTATGGCTCACATGAGATACCTAGTTTGGGGTGAAGCTGCAGAAAAAGAAGGGTTCCCAAATATAGCAAGATTATTTAAAGCCGTTGCTTATGCAGAATGGGTTCATGCAAAGAATCACTTTAAGGTACTTAAAGATCAAGTAGGAGATTATACTGTTCCAGCAGGAGCTGTATTTGGATTTACAGACATAGTTGAAAATCTACAAGGAGCCATAAATGGAGAACTTCATGAAATCGATCAAATGTATCCTGTATATCTTGAAACTGCAAAATTTCAAGAAGAAAAGGATGCTGAAAAGTCTTTCCACTATGCTGTTGAAGCAGAGAAACATCATGCTGAATTATTCAAAAAGGCTCAAGGCTTAGCAAAAGAAAAGAAGGATATGGATAATAATCCTTTCTATGTTTGTCCAGTTTGTGGATTTACTGTAGAAGGAGAAGCACCAGAAAAGTGCCCAATTTGTGGTGTTAAGAAAGATATATTTGAAAAATTTTAAAACAAACTACATAAGATACTGCTGATAATCAACTTATCAGCAGTACTTTTTTGAGAATTTTTTGATATAGTTGCTATTTTAAATAATTATGTTATGCGCTAGTTTGTAATTTTATGTATGCAGCAATTCATAGATAGAAAATGTAGATATAAATTAAAAAACTTATGTTATAATTAATTATAAAAAGAAGTTTGGTTAATACTTAAAACTAGAATAAAGGTGGAAAGAAAATATGGGAAAAGGTGAATCAACATATACCGTTTACTATGAATCGCCAATTGGAATAGTAGAAATTAAAAGCAATGAAGATGCTATAACTCATATTAATTTTGTAGATAAGTTAGGAAGAAATGACAAAATGATTCCAATTTTACAAGAAGCTTATACTCAGTTAGATGAATATTTTAAAGGAAAGAGAAAAAGTTTTGATTTAAAGCTTCATATAGAGGGAACTGAATTTCAAAAGAAAGTATGGACGGAACTTACTAAGATTCCTTATGGGGAAGTGGCTACATATAAAGATATTGCTATTAGAATAGGAAACGAAAAAGCTGTAAGGGCTGTTGGAAACTCCAATAATAAAAATAAAATAGCAATAATTATTCCTTGCCACAGAATAATAGGCAGCAATGGAAAGCTTGTAGGATATGCAGGAGGACTGCACATAAAAGAATGGCTACTGAATCACGAGAAGAAATTTAAAGGAATACTATAGGGTGCTGTGCACCTATTTTTTATTTTTTGTAGTAACTTTACTATAACCTAAAACATAAAATGAATTAATATGGAAATTGATTTTTTAAATAATTGTCTTAAGTGTAAAAGTTAGCACATACAATGAAATGTGAACTTATTAGTATAAGATTCACTAATCTCTTAAGAACAAATTACTAATTCTAAATTTTGTTTTAGGTAAGAGGTGAGTGCTACGAAAAAGGAAGTAGAAAAATCAATAGGAGAATCACTAGAAAAAATAGGAGAGCCAATTGATGAAAAACTTGAAGAATTATCAGAGAAAGAAAAATTTCTAAATGAGAAAACAGAGAGTTCAGCAAATGATATGGCAGAGGATTCAACTGGAGAGGAGATAGTAAGGTCAACTGAAAAACGCAAAAAGATTGTCATAGGAATAGTAGCAGTCTTTTGCACCTTGCTTGTTATTTATTTTGGGATGGTAAAGTATTATACTAATCATTTTTACTTTGGCTCTAAGGTTAATTCTATTGATGTTTCAGGAAAAACTGTAGAGGAAGTAGCAGAAATAATGACATCTAAAATTGAAAATTATGAATTAAATCTAAAAGAACGAGGGAATAAAAGTGAGAAAATAAAAGCCATTGATATTGGATTAAAATATAATTCATTATATGACAAATTAAAAAAATTTAAAGATAGTCAAAATCCTTTTAAATGGACTTTTTCTTTTTTTAACACAGAAGATTCTGAGATTACAGTGGAAGTTTCATATGATGATAAATTATTGAAGAATAAAATAGATAAACTATCATGTTTTGATAGTAAAAATGTAATTGAACCTAAGAATCCAAGATTTCAGTATAAAGGAAGTAATTATATAATCATAGATGAAATTCCAGGAAACAAGGTGGATAAAAATCTATTATATTCCCATGTAGTAGATTCAATTCTTAAGACAGAAGTTGAACTAGATTTGGAATCGGCTGGTTGCTATATAAAACCTAGATATAATTCAAAGTCACCAAAAGTCATAAAAGTTAGAGATACACTTAATAAGTATGTATCTTCGAAAATTACCTATACATTTGGAAAAAAGACAGAAATCTTAGATGGTTCAATAATAAATAAGTGGCTTACAGTTGATGAAAACCTTGAAATTAAATTTGATAAAAAAAAGGTGAAAGAATACGTAAATATGCTTTCTAAAACGTATAATACAGTTGGTAAGATGAGGAGTTTTACTACATCATCAGGAAAAGTTATAAATATCGGTGGTGGTGATTACGGTTGGTGTATTGATAAGACTAAAGAAGTAGAAAATTTAATTAAAATTATAAAGGAAGGAAAAACAATAACAAAGGAGCCTGCATACAGCCAAACTGCCTTTTCTCGTGATAACAATGATATTGGAAATACCTATGTAGAAATTGATTTATCAAAACAGTACTTATGGTTTTATAAAAATGGTTCATTAATAGTACAAGGAGATGTTGTCACAGGTAATGTAAAAATGGGACATTCAACACCTAAAGGAATATATAGCTTAAAATATAAGCAAAGAAATGCTGTTCTTAGAGGTCCAGGCTATGCTTCGCCTGTTGACTTTTGGATGCCTTTTAATGGAGGTATAGGAATTCATGATGCTAGCTGGAGAAGTGTGTTTGGAGGAAATATATATAAGACAAACGGCTCACATGGGTGTATAAATTCACCTTATAATGTAGCAAAGGCTATATTTAATAATATTGAAGAAGGTACTCCTATTATTTGTTACTAGTAGTCTTAAATCCTTTTTTGCGTTATATTATAACTATAAGATAATTAGTTGGAAAAGCCAAAGAATGAGGTGGGATATGGAGAACATAGTAAGACAACAAATTTTTCAATTAGCAGATGAAGAGTATAAAAAGTTTCATAGTAAATTATGTCCTAATGCTAATAATATTGTTGGAGTTAGATTGCCACTATTAAGAAAAATGGCGAAGCAGTTAGCTAAAGAAAATTGGCGAGAGTATATAAAAGCAGCACAAAGTGATTACTATGAGGAAGTTATGCTGCAAGGACTAATACTTGGATATGTGAAGGCTGATATTGAAGAAGTCTTAAATTATGTTTCTAATTTTATACCTAAAATTGATAATTGGGCTATTTGTGATAGTTTTTGTAATGGATTAAAATTTACAAAAGCAAATAAGGAACGTGTGTGGAATTTTATACAACCATATTTATCATCTGAGCGAGAATTTGATGTACGTTTTGGAGTTGTAATGCTCATTAGTTTTTATATAGAAGAAAATTATATTGACAGAGTATTAAAGGTACTAGACAAAATAAAACATGAAGGATATTATGTAAAAATGGCTATTGCTTGGGCTATTTCAGTTTGTTATGTTAAGTTTCCAGAAAAAACAATGGAATATTTAAAAAACAATAGATTAGATGATTTCACATATAACAAATCACTGCAAAAGATTACGGAATCTTTACGAGTAGACAAGGAAACAAAAGCTCTTATTCGTAATATGAAACGCAGATAGAGAAAAGTTTTATAAGAAATTAAGTGTTTATGGAATGAAGACTTACAAATTTAAATGTTTATAAAGGTTTATGATAGAATAAAAACTTAGGTGTTCATGCAGAAGCATACACCTAAGTTTTTTATTGATTATATTAGTACGCTTTTCCCCAATAAACCATGTGTTTAGCTTCGCCTCCACAGCAGACACATTTATCAGAGATAGTTTCCTGTTCAAATGGAATACATCTTGAAGTTACTCCAGCAACTTCTTTTAATTTTTCTTCGCAAGCTCTATCTCCACACCACATTGCTTTAATAAAGCCAGGTTTATTTTCTGCAATGTCTTTAAATTCATCTAAAGTTTTTGCAGAGTAAGTATTTTCTTCTCTGTGCTTTAGAGCATGCTCATACATGGATTTTTGAATATCTTCTAAAAGCTCAGCAATTTTAGTTTCGAGTTCTTCCATGGAAACAAATATTTTTTCTCTAGTATCACGGCGTACTAGTACAACTTGATTGTTTTCTATATCCTTTGGTCCAACTTCAAGACGAACAGGAATACCTTTCATTTCATATTCATTAAACTTCCATCCAGGCATCTTGTCGCTAGTATCTATGTCAACTCTAGCAACTTTAGATATTCTATCCTTAAGCTCCATTGCTTTTTCAATAACTCCTTCTTTGTGTTGTGCAATTGGAACTATCATAACTTGAATTGGTGCAATTTTTGGTGGTAATTTTAGACCGCTGTCATCACCGTGTACCATAATTATTGCTCCAATAAGTCTTGTTGTCATACCCCAAGAAGTTTGGTGAACATATTGAAGCTGACCATTTTTATCAGTGTATTGAATATTAAAAGCTTTTGAGAAGTTATCTCCAAAGTTGTGTGATGTACCACTTTGTAATGCCTTACCATCATGCATTAAGCTTTCTATTGTATAAGTTGCTTTTGCACCAGCAAATTTTTCTTTTTCTGTTTTTTGTCCCTTTATAACTGGTATTGCTAGAACATTTTCACAGAAATCAGCATAAATATTTAGCATATCTATAGTTTCTTTTTCTGATTCTTCAGCTGTTGCATGAGCTGTATGACCTTCTTGCCATAAGAATTCAGTTGTTCTTAAGAAAGGACGAGTTGTTTTTTCCCATCTTACTACAGAACACCATTGGTTGTATTTCTTTGGAAGGTCATTGTAAGATTGAATTATCTTTGCATAGTGGTCGCAAAATAGAGTTTCAGAAGTAGGGCGAATACATAATCTTTCTGCTAGTTCTTCATTACCTCCATGAGTTACCCAAGCAACCTCAGGAGCAAAACCTTCAACGTGGTCCTTTTCTTTTTGAAGCAAGCTCTCAGGAATGAACATTGGCATATATACATTTTCATGTCCTGTTTCCTTAAATTTTTGATCTAAATGTTTTTGAATGTTTTCCCATATTGAATATCCATAAGGACGAATAATCATGCATCCTTTAACACTTGAATAATCAACAAGTTCAGCCTTTTTTACAATGTCAGTATACCATTGAGCGAAATCTACATCCATGGCAGTTATAGCTTCAACGAATTTTTTTTGTTTTCCCATGTTTATTTCCTCCTTACACTTTTTTATTATTTTGAAAAACTTTTCACTTTAAACTTGCCTTAATTTTTCACTTCTCCACTACGTCTACACTGAATAAAAATGTATCACATTTTTTATGTATTGCAAAAAAACAAAAAAGCTCAAATTCCTAAAATAGGGACCGAGCTTACGGTGGTACCACCCTTGTTAATATATTTAATATATAAAAATATATTCACTCATTATTTTAACGGTGAAGTTCCGCTGCAGCCTACTATTATTTTCGGTGCAGAACTCAGAGGCTGGTTTGATATTAATCTTTTAGAAGTCTTTCACCAATAACTTCCTCTCTTTGAAAAGATTTTAATATCTACTATTCCTCGTCATAGTAATAACAATATTAATTTGTATGATTACCATTTATTTTAAGACTCTTTTTTATCATTATTATATAATATAAGGTTAATTAAGGATTGTCAATAGGGAAAGTATTAATTATCGGGAATTAATCAAAGATGAAAAAAATCCATTATAAAAAATAGTAGATTTATTAGTTAAATATGGTCCTAGTAAAAATTTACTTAAAAAGTAATAAAATTTTATAAATAAGGAATTAAATTCTAATAGACTAAATATAATGTTATAGAGATAAAACATAAGATTATTAGTTAGAAAATTAACAATATAATAAAATTTCAAAATATATTGACAAATAAGTAAAAAATTAGTAAATTGGTATTATGAAAACGTTTTGTTAATATTGTTAATATTTTTAAAAGCTAAGGGGGATTTTAGTATGTCCAAGAAAAAAATATTATCATTATTAGCTGTATGTGCGTTAACATTTTCGTTAACAGCATGTGGTGCTAACAAGACAAACAGTGGAACATCTGGAAACAACTCAAAAGCAACATCATCAGATGCAACTAAAGACACATCAAAAACAGAGAAACCTAAAATTGGTGTTACAATCTATAAGTTTGATGACAATTTCATGTCTTTTGTACGTAGAGCAATAGAAAATTCTGCAAAAGATAAGGCAGAACTAATTCTAAATGACTCCCAAAACAGTCAAGTTACTCAAAATGAACAAGTAGATATGATGATTTCAAAAGGGGCTAAAGCTCTAGCTATTAACTTAGTTGATCCACAGGCTGCACCAGCAATCATCTCTAAAGCACAAGCAGCTAATATACCAGTAATATTCTTTAATAAAGAGCCAAATGTAGAAGCAATGAAGAGCTATGATAAAACGTGGTATGTAGGAACTGCTTCTGCAGAATCAGGAATTAAACAAGGTGAGATAGTTGCTAAAAGTTGGAAAGAACATCCTGAATTTGATAAGAATAAAGATGGAAAAATACAATACGTATTGATAAAAGGTGAGCCGGGACATCCAGATGCTGAAGCTCGTACAAAATATGTTGTAGATGAAATTAAAAAGCAAGGAATTGAAGTTGAACAATTAGAGCTTCAAACAGGTATGTGGGATACTGTTAAAGGGAAGGAATTAATGGATGCATGGCTATCTAAGCATGGAGATAAGATAGAATATGTAATAGCTAATAATGATGCTATGGCACTAGGAGCTATACAATCCCTAAAAGCAGCTGGATACTTTACTAACGATAAGTATATGCCAGTTGTAGGAGTAGATGCTATACCAGATGCTATAGAACAAATCAAGAGTGGATATATGCTAGGTTCGGTACTTAACGATGCTAAGAGTCAGGGAACTGCTACAGTGCAATTAGCGATAAACGCTGCTCTAGGAAAAGATGTATTAGACGGAACAGAGTGGAAACTAGATGAAAATAAAGCTGTTCGTGTACCATATGTAGGAATCACAAAGGAAAATATATCAGTAGCTGAAGAAGCATATAAATAATTTCTGTATTAAACAAGGATGCATGCTCCTGCATCCTTGTTTGCTAAAGTAGATATATAGAGATGAGGTGTAGCATATGGGCAAAAGTACACAATCAAAAGACAGTGAAAAGTATTTACTAGAAATGATCAATATATCTAAGGAGTTTCCAGGTGTAAAAGCATTAGATAAAGCACAGCTTAAAGTACGTTCAGGCACTGTTCATGCTCTAGTAGGGGAAAACGGTGCTGGAAAATCTACTTTGATGAAATGTTTATTTGGTATATATAAACTAGATGAAGGAGAAATATATCTAGATGGTAAAAAAGTAAATTTTACTTCTGCAAAGGAAGCTCTTGATAATGGGGTATCCATGGTGCATCAAGAGCTAAATCAGGTTCGTCAACGAAATATTATAGATAATATATGGTTAGGACGTTATCCTAAAAGTGGTCTTTTTGTTGATGAAAAGAAAATGTACGAAGATACCAAAGGCATCTTTAAGGATTTGGACATTAATATAGATCCAAGAGAAAAGGTGGAAAAGTTATCCGTATCAGAAATGCAGATGGTGGAAATAGCAAAGGCAGTTTCGTATAACTCCAAAATTATAGTAATGGATGAGCCAACATCTTCGCTAACTGAAAAAGAAGTTAATCACTTATTTAGGATTATTAAGGCTTTAAAGGATAAAGGTGCAGGAATCATTTATATATCTCATAAGATGGAAGAAATTTTACAGATAGCAGATGATGTTACTATAATGCGAGATGGTAAGTGGATTGCTACACATTATGCTAAGGATTTAACAATAGATAAGATTATAAGTTTAATGGTTGGACGAGATTTAACAAATCGTTTTCCAGAGAAGGATAATAAACCAGGAGATGTGATTTTAAAAGTAGAAGGACTAACTGCAACATATCAGCCTTCAATTATTGATGTTTCCTTTGAACTGCGTAAAGGTGAAATTTTAGGTATAGCAGGTCTTGTTGGTTCTAAACGTACAGAAATTGTTGAATCCCTATTTGGATTAAGACATATATCTGCTGGAAAGGTATATGTGCATGGAAAAGAAGTAAAAAATAGCTCACCTCGAGAAGCTATGAAAAATGGATTTGCATTGGTTACAGAGGAACGACGACTAAACGGTATATTTGGAATATTAAGTGTTAATTTTAATTCGATAATTGCCAATATGGATAAGTATACAAATAAATATGGACTAGTTAATGAAAGTGAATGTAAAAAGGATACTCAGTGGGTTATTGATAGTATGAGTGTAAAAACTCCATCTCAAAAGACGCCTATAGGTTCATTATCAGGAGGAAATCAACAAAAGGTAATATTAGGACGATGGCTTCTTACAGAGCCAGAAATTCTAATGCTAGATGAGCCAACCCGTGGTATTGATGTTGGAGCTAAATATGAGATATATCAATTAATGATTGATCTAGCTAAGAAAGGAAAAGGAATCATTATGATATCCTCAGAAATGCCTGAGCTGCTTGGTGTTACAGATAGAATTCTTGTTATGAGTAATGGTAGAGTAGGTGGAATTGTAGATACTCGTAAAACAAATCAAGAAGAAATATTACGCTTAGCAGCGAAATATTTGTAGGATAGGGAGTGAATATAATGAAAATTTCAGAAAAAAAAGATATAAAATCTTGGATGGTAAATAATGCAATTCTTGTAGTATTAGTTGCATTACTAGTAATCATAGTAGTAATTGAACCAAGTTTTATTTCTTTAAATAACTTCCGTAATATTTTATCTCAAGCTTCAACCCGTGTTATTATAGCTTTAGGTATTGGTGCGGTAATTATTACTCAAGGAACAGACCTTTCTGCTGGACGTATAGTTGGGCTTTCTGCTGTTGTATCTGCATCATTGTTGCAATCACCAACTTATGCTTATAGGATGTATCCTAATTTGCCTCAATTACCAATAATATTACCTATTTTAATTGCAACAGTTGTGGCCGGAATTATAGGATTAATTAATGGATTAGTCATTTCAAAGTTAAAGGTTACTCCATTTATAACTACATTAGGTACTCAAATTATTGTATATGGACTAACTTCAACATACTTTGACCGTCCTCCTTATGGAGCACAGCCAATTGGTGGATTAGATCCTAAATATATGAAGTTTGCTCAAGGGAGTATTAATATAGGCGGTTTTAGAATACCTTATCTTGTTATATATGCTGCTATAGTATCAGTATTTATATGGATATTATGGAATAAAACTCGTATAGGTAAGAACATATTTGCTGTAGGTGGAAATCCAGAAGCAGCGGTTGTATCTGGAGTTGATTTAGTAAAAACTCTTTTAGTAGTTTACATTCTTGCGGGGGCATTATATGGATTTGCAGGTTCTCTAGAAGCAGCTCGTGTAGGTAGCGCTACAAATAATACTGGTAATATGTATGAACTTGATGCTATTGCAGCCTGCGTCGTTGGTGGAGTTTCCTTTACAGGAGGTATAGGTACTGTAAGTGGAATAATTATTGGAGTTTTAATATTCCAGGTAATAAATTATGGACTTGCTTTTATTGGAGTTAACCCATACCTACAATATATTATAAAAGGTTTAATAATCATAATAGCTGTAGCTATAGATACTCGTAAATATATAAAGAAGAAGTAAAGATATAATAAGGCTTTAATTAGGAGGTGTAAACCATGAATTTAGAGAATTTAATAAGAGATTTCTCAGAAGTATTTAAGACAGATGAAGGAATACACGTATTCTTTGCACCTGGTAGAGTTAATTTAATTGGTGAGCACACTGACTATAATGGAGGACATGTATTTCCCTGTGCAATAAACTTTGGAACCTATGCTATTGCAAGGAAAAGAGAGGACTCAAAGGTTAAAGTGATTTCTAAAAATTTTGAAGAGCTAGGGGTTATTGAATTCAATATAAATGATCTAGTTTATCGTGAAGAGGACAACTGGGCAAACTATCCAAAGGGAATAATAAAGACATTTAAAGATGCAAGATATAATATTGATAGTGGGCTTGAAATTTTATTCTTTGGAAATATCCCAAATGGTGCAGGGCTTTCATCTAGCGCTTCTATCGAGCTTGCTACTAGCATAGCTTTAAAGTCCTTATTTAATTTGAATCTTCTTATGATTGAAATGGTTGAATTAAGTCAGAAGTCAGAAAATCAATTTAATGGGGTAAAGTGCGGAATTATGGATCAGTTCGCCTGCGGAATGGGTAGGAAAGATCATGCTATCTTGCTAGATACAAATAAAATGAGATATGAATACGTTCCTATAAAGTTAGATGGAATTTCTATAGTTATTGCTAATACAAATAAGCATCGAGACCTTATGGATTCAAAGTATAATGAAAGACGCAGTGAGTGTGAAAATGCTCTTAGGGCTCTGCAAGAAAAGTTAGAAATCTTCTCTTTAGGTGATTTATCAGAAGAGGAGTTTGAAGAAAATAAGCATTTAATTAAAAATGAGATAGAAAGGAAACGGGCTAAGCACGCAGTATATGAAAATCAAAGAACGATTAAGGCTGTTCGTGCGTTAACAGAAGGAGATATAGAGAAATTTGGAAGGCTCATGAATGAGTCTCATATATCCCTTAGAGATGACTATGAAGTTACTGGAATTGAACTGGATACTTTAGTGGAAGCAGCTTGGAGAAATGGCGCTATAGGCTCAAGGATGACAGGGGCAGGCTTTGGTGGATGTACTGTTAGTTTAGTGAGAAATGATGAAATTGAAAGCTTTATTGAAAAGATTGGAGAAGAATATGAAAGAAGAATTGGATATAAAGCTGATTTTTATATAGTTTCTATTGGTGATGGAGCTAGGCGCATTTAGTCTTTTGGAGTGTAAGGGGTAGTTTTCAAATAAAAACTGCCTCTTATTATATATAGAAGGCAATCTTGAATATAGGGAGTGATTTCTCATGAATATCAGCAGAGAAATAAAAAGACTAATTAATTATGGTGTGCAGAATAATCTTATTTATAAAGAAGATGAAATTTATGCAAGAAATAGAATTCTAGAAATTTTAAAACTAGATGAGTATGAGGATGTAATAGTAGACGAGTCTGTAGAAAATCCACAAGAAATTCTAAATAATATTTTAGATTATGCTTATGAAAAGGGGATATTAGGAGAAAATACAGTAACGTATAGAGATCTTTTAGATACACAAATTATGGATGCCTTAATGCCTCGTCCTAGTGAGGTCATAAAAAAGTTTTATGAGGATTATAGAAAGGGACCCAAAATTGCAACAGATAACTACTATAGTATGTCAAAGGCATCAAATTATATAAGAACAGAAAGAATATCAAGAGATTTGAGATGGAAAGCTAATACTTACTTTGGGGAAATGGATATTACTATAAATCTTTCAAAACCAGAAAAAGATCCAACTGCCATTGCAAAAGCTAAAAATATTAAATCATCCTCATATCCTAAATGTTTGCTATGTAAAGAAAATGAAGGTTATGCAGGGAGAATTAATCATCCAGCAAGACAAAATCATAGAATTATTCCTTTAGAGTTATGCGGCGAAGAATGGTTTTTTCAATATTCTCCCTATGTTTATTATAATGAGCACTGCATTGTATTTAAAGGAAATCATGAACCTATGAAGATTTCAAAGCTTACTTTTGATAGACTGCTGGAGTTTGTTGAAAAGTTTCCGCATTATTTTATCGGTTCTAATGCAGATTTGCCTATTGTAGGAGGATCTATATTAGCTCATGATCATTTTCAAGGTGGAAATTATAGATTTGCTATGGAAATGGCACCTATTATAAAGTATGTGAGCATTAAAGAATTTGAAGATGTAGAAGCTGGTATTATCAAATGGCCTTTATCTGTTATACGTATAAGAAGTGAAAAAAAGGAGCGACTTTCTGAGCTTGGGAAAATAATACTTGATGCTTGGAGAGGTTACAGCGATGAGAGCGTAGGAATTTTATCTCAAACTAAAGGTGAACCACATAATACTATAACTCCTATAGCAAGATTTAGAGAAGGCAAATTTGAACTAGACTTGGCTCTTAGGAATAACAGAACAGATAAGGAACACCCTTTGGGTATATTTCATCCACATGAAGATGTTCATCATATTAAAAAAGAAAATATTGGACTTATAGAAGTTATGGGACTTGCAGTTCTTCCTCCAAGGCTTAAGAATGAACTAGAGCTGTTAAAAGAGTGTCTTAAAGGAGAGAAAAATATCAATGATTATGATGAACTAGACAAACATAAAGAATGGTATCAGTATCTAAAGGAAAGATATAAGGACAGTTCTTTGGACTTTGATAAAATATTAAAATTAGAAGTAGGCAAAAAGTTTGAAAAGGTATTAATGGATGCAGGAGTATTTAAACAGAATAAAAAAGGATTAAATGCCTTTGAAAACTTTGTTAAGTTTTTATCCAAGGAATAACATGGCACATGAAAATTATATATAATTTCTCGGTTATATGGGAGGATATAATATAATGTATTTAGGAGTGGATTACTACCCAGAGCATTGGAATGTAAATACGATAGATGAAGATATGCAGCGCATGAGAGAAATGGGAGCAAATATTATACGCATTGGAGAATTTGCTTGGCATCTTATGGAGAAAAAAGAAGGGAAATATGATTTTTCTTTCTTTGATATGGTAATAGAAAAGGCAAAAAAACATGGACTAAAGGTTATATTTGGAACACCTACTGCTACCTTTCCAGCTTGGCTGGCACAGAAACATCCATCTATTTTATCAGAAGATGAGTATGGACATAAAAGAAGTTTTGGAGGAAGAAGACAATATTGTTTTAACTCGCAGGTTTATAGAGAATATACAGAAAAAATTGTAACTAAACTTGTTGAGCATTATAAGGATGAAGATGCTATAATAGCTTGGCAGATAGATAATGAAATTGGACATGAAGGAAGCGATATATGCTATTGTTATCAGTGTGAATCTAAGTTTAGAGAATTTTTAAAAAATAAGTATAAAGATATACACATACTAAATGAAGTTTATGGAACCATATTCTGGGGACAGACCTACAATAATTTTGGAGAAGTTCCAGCTCCAAGGCTTACTATTACTATTCATAATCCTTCATTAGCATTGGATTGGGCTAGATTCAGATCTTATTCTATAGAGAGCTATGCTAAACTTCAAATTGATTTAGTAAGAAGGTTGAAAGGAAAACATCAACAAATCACTCATAATTTTAGTGGTGGATTCTTTGATAAGGCTTTTGATTTTAATAAGATAGCAGAAAAATTAGATTTTGTTTCCTATGATAATTATCCAGTATGGGGAGGACTTAAAGAGCCTTTATCTCCTGCACATATTGCAATGACCCATGATTATATAAGAGGATTAAAATGTAAGAATTATTGGATAGTAGAAGAGCTTATGGGGGCACAGGGACATAATATTATAGGATATCTTCCTCGTCCTAATGAAGCAAAGATGTGGGCATATCAGGCTGTGGCTCATGGCTGTGAAAATATGTTATTTTTTAGGTGGAGAGGAATGACAAGGGGAGCAGAGCAGTTCTGCCTTGGAATCATTGACCAGGATAATGAGAATGGACGTAAGTTTTATGAAGTGCAATCCTTCATAAATGATATTGAGAATTATGAAGATGTTATAAAAAGTGAAATAAAATCAGATATAGCTATTTTATATGACTTTGATAATATTTGGTCATGGAGGCATCAGCAGCAATCTCTAGAATTTAACTTTACAGAAGAATTACTTAGGTTATATATTCCATTTTATAATTTAAATACAAATATAGATGTAATAAGTATAGATAAGGATTTTTCTAAGTATAAGATTTTAGTTGTTCCTGTTATGCAGATAATAGATGAGGAATTAGGAAAAAGATTTGAAGAGTTTTCTAAAAATGGAGGAAAGATTATATTCTCATTTAGAGCAGGTATAAAGGATAAAAATAATAATATTCACTTTGGAAAAGTAATTCCTTGTAATATAAGAGATATGGCTGGTATAAGGATTAAAGAATCAGAAAGCCTTCAAAAGGGACAAGAAGTTGAAATACTTGGAGTTGGAAGGTATGAGAATAAGAGAGGACTTTGTTCCGTATGGAGAGATCTAATTACTCCAGAGAATGCTAAAGTTTTGTATAGATATAATGATGAATTTTATAGAGAAAAGGCGTGCATTACTGAAAACACCTATGGAGATGGGAAAGTATATTATATAGGTGGAGGCGTAGACTCAGATGTATTAAGCGAACTTGCGAAAGAAGTAGTAATGGAGAATAATATTTCTTATATAGAATCTGAGAGAGGATTAGAGGTTTATAGAAGAAATGTTAAAGATGAAGAGTGGTTATTTATAATTAATCATACAGATAAGGAAATGAAATTGGAAGGAAATATTTTGAAGGCATATGATAGTAAAATTATAAAAAGAAAAAGCAGTTAATTTTGAAAGGAACATCTGTATGGCTACTATAAAAGATATAGCAAAGTTAGCAAAGGTTTCAACAGCTACAGTATCACGAATATTAAATAATGATACAAGTCTTTCAGTATCTGAAAATACAAGAAAACGGGTAATTAAAATAGCGGAGAATTTGAACTATATCCCTGTTAAACGAAGGAATAAAAGTGCGCAGACAATTACAAAGATTGGAGTTATCCATTGGTATTCGCAAAAAGAAGAGTTAGGAGATCCTTATTATGTGTCCATAACCAATGGAATTGAAAAAGAGTGCATTAACAAAGGCATAGAAATTGTGACAATTTTTAAAAATAATGATGAATATATTACAAGTGAATTAAATGATTTGGATGGAGTTATAGCTATAGGGAAATTTAGCAAAGAGGATGTGGAAAAATTTTCTATGTACTCTCCAATTATAGTCTTTGTAGACTCGTCGCCAGATGAAAAAAAGTATGATTCTGTGGTAATTGATTTTAAAAAGGCTATGAGAGAAGTGCTGGGTTATCTACTATCAAAAGGACACAACAATATAGGATTTATTGGAGGAAGGGAGTATGTTGGATCAAAGAGAGAACCTATAGAGGATGAACGTGAAACAGCATATATAGAATTCATGAGAAGTAAGGGACTATACGATATAAATAATGTGTATATCGGAAGATTTACTCCAGAAGATGGTTATAGATTAATGAGAGAAGCTATTAAAAAGAGACAGTTACCTACAGCCTTTTTTATAGCAAGTGACTCCATGGCAATAGGGGCTTTTAGTGCTTTATATGAAGCTAACATAAATGTACCAGGAGATGTAAGCATAGTAGGCTTTAATGATATACCTAATTCAAAATTCTTAATTCCTTCCCTTAGTACTGTTAAGGTTCATACAGAATTTATGGGGGTTACCGCAGTCAACTTGCTTCTTGAAAGATTAAATGATAAAAGAAAAATTTCTAAAAAAGTAGTTATTCCTACTGAATTAATTATAAGAGAAAGCTCTAAATAAAAAAACTTCCGTATTATTCGGAAGTTTTTTGCTTATCACAATATGGTGAAAATATAAATATCATGGATATATAGCAATATAAAGAGGTTTTATATGTTTGAAAAAGGTGACTTTCATATACACTCAAAGGCATCAGATGGAGAACTTACTCCAAGAGAAGTGGTGGAGCTTGCAAGGAGAAGGGGAATAGATATAATAGCTCTTACGGATCACAATACAACTTTAGGAGTAGATGATGCTTTAAGAGCTGGTATAGAATATGGAGTTATTGTAATTCCGGCAGTTGAACTATCTACTAGATTTCATAACGAGAGAATTCATATATTAGGATACTTTAAAGATGATAGATACAAAAGTCAGGTATTTCAAAAAGTACTAAAGCTAATAAAAGCTCATAAAACAAAGAGTGCTCAAGTTTTAATAAAAAGATTAAGTAATATAGATATAGACATAGATGAAGATAGCGGAAGATTGTCAGTTTTAGGAGGCATAAGGCTGCTTAGAATTTTTGGAGCCTCTGTAGTTTTAGCGCATCCAGTTTTAATAAATAAAAAATACTTAACAGAAATTATAAATATGCCTTTTGATGGAATTGAGGCAAAGTATTGCAGAAATAGCGAAGATGACACAGAATTTTTTATAAGGCTTTCTAAAGATATGGAGAAGTTTTATACTGCGGGCTCTGATTTTCATACAGACAGGACTAGAGATTTAAAGCACGGTTTAATTGGAGATGTATATCTTAATTCTCATGAAATAGATATATTTTTAAAAATGTCAGGGCTTATTGATAGAGTGAGCACATATAAAAATTTTATTTCATATAATTATAATAGCGAGAAATATGAAAGGATAAAAAGAAATATGTATTGTTACCCATATAGACAAGTCATACCAGCCAATTCTTATTTTAGGATGATGAATGCATCTTTCAATGCTCCAGCTTTGGATATTTATGCAAATGGAATTTTAATTCTTAGTAACTTCCAATATAAAGAGGTATCTCCTTATATGTTTGCTCCAATTGGAAATCACAATATAGAAGTTTATATTTCTGGTGATAGAACTAATCCTATTATACAGCAAAATATCACCATACCAAGAGAACTTATATTAAATTTAGCAATAATAGGAGCTTTTCCAGATATAAGCATTTATCCTTTGCCAGAGCCATCTAGTGCGCAGAAATTTGGAAGACCATGTGTAAGATTTATAAATTTATCTCCTAAATCCTCACCTATGGATATAGCCTTGCCAGATGAAACCATAATATTTAGAAACTTAGGCTATAGGGAATTTACGGAATATGCTTGTATTTTAGAGGGAAGATATAGTTTTCAAATTAGAAGTGCAGGAACTGAAAAAGTTATACTAACTACTAAAAGTTTTCAGTTAAACCCTAATAATTATTATAGTGTATACATTTTAGGAGAAGGAAGTGAGGATAAAGGAATAGAAGTCCTTACCATATTAGAACCGAGGGAATAAATAAATTTTATAATAGAAGAGATAAGTATAAGCCATGCTAACATTCATGCATGGCTTATATACTTAAATAATATATTATTGAGGCTTGCTTATAAACATTTGTGTAAACATATTTCCGTAAGGTCCACCTTTTCTAATACCTATTCCTATATGAGTGAATTCTGGATTTAGTATATTTTTTCTATGTCCAGGAGAGTTCATTAATGCATTATGAGCACTTTCAACACTTTGATTTCCTGCTATGTTTTCCCCTGCTTGAACATATTTTATTCCAAAAGACTTCATCATATCAAAAGGACTACCATATTTAGGAGAATTATGGCTAAAATAGTTATTGTCTATCATATCTTGAGATTTAGTTCTAGCAACATTAGAAAGCTCAGTATCTATTTTTAAAGGCGGTACATTATTTTGAGCACGAGCTTCGTTAACTAATTTAAGCATTTGCTGTTCTGCATCGCTTAAAGAAGCAGTATTTGTATTAGCGCTTGGTGTTTTTGGTGTAGTTCCACCTTGGGATCCTCCTTGTGTTGTTTCTTGAGGTGTTGCCTGCTGTGGTGATGGAGGAGCAGGAGTTTCATCTTCGACAACTATTGGTTTACAATCTTCTTGAGGAACGAATCCTACTTTATTGTTAGGAAGTTTTACTGCAAACCAATCACCAACTTGACTTATTACATCTAAAGTAGAATTTTTATTTTGAGTTGTGATTGTAGGAGTATCATTAGAAACACCAATTTTTACATTTGCTTTGTCAGAAATAATTCTTATCCTTTCAATATTGCCCATTTGAGAAATAGAAGATTCTACTCCACCTATAACTTTTTTTTGTTGTTGAGTATTTCGAGCTTGTTTATTTTGCTGATTTTGCTTACTTTGTTGATTATTCTGTGCACAGCCGCTTCAAATAATAAGTAGTGCAGATAGAGCTAGAGCACTTAGTTTTTTATTCATTAGAATTCCTCCTTAGATTTAAGTCTGTATTCTGTAATACATAATTAGTATTAGAAAATTTTTTGAATTTATATATGTAAAATTCTGATAGATATGATAAAAACAATGCCGGCAAAATCTTGCTGGTATTTTTTTATTATAAGAGTTTATATAGCATTTAGTCTGATATGGATAAAAAACTTGTATTATATATGTTAATTTTTCTTTTGAAGTAATTTCATATTGTAAAAAATAAATTTAAATTTAATATATTGATTTTTTAAAAATACAATAGTATACTAATAACATTGTTTCGAATACTAAATATTTTAATGTTAAATATTTGTATTAAAAATATTATTGGAAATATTTTAATTAATGAATAATTTTATTCATAATAAAGGCATATTTTAATTGTTATGAGAGGATGATAAATTTATGGAACATGATAAAGGAGCTAAAATATCTCTTTTAATTAAAGACGTGAATAATCTTATGCATCAAAGTATAAAAGAGTGCTTTGATGAAACAGGACTTACTACTCCTCAATTAATGGTATTGTATACTTTAGGTAAGCATGGAAGTATGAAGCTTAGTGATATAAGTGAAAAGTTGAGTATTTCTAACAGTACTATATCTGGAATTGTAGATAGACTTGAAAAGCAAAAATATGTTGAAAGAATTAGAAGCAAGGAAGATAGGAGAGTTATATATGTTTCTCCATGTGAAAATTCAAAAAAAATAATGCCATCTAATGTTTGTAAGAAAATAGAGGATAATCTGAATAAGAAACTTATGAAAGCTAAAGAAGGCGAAATTGAGGCAATAATAAATGGATTAGAGACATTAAAGGCTCTTTTAAAAGATTAAATTAAGTTTTACAGAATGGAGAAGAGAATTTATGCTTAGGCTTTTTAGATTTTTAAGGCCGTATAAGGATAAGATAGCAGCATGTGTAATGCTCTTGTTTTTACAGGTTATGGCTGAGCTATATTTACCAACATTGATGTCTGACATTGTTAATAAAGGAATAGTTAATGGAGATACAAAATATATTATGAAAATTGGAAGGTTCATGCTTATTGTAGCTGCAGGGAGTAGTATTGCTACAATTTTGGCAAACTTGTTCTCTTCAAAATTTGCAACAGCTTTTGGTAGAGATTTGAGAAGGATGATCTTTACAAAAGCAGAAGGATTTTCTTTACATGAATTTGATAAAATAGGAACTCCTTCTATGATTACAAGAACTACCAATGATATAACTCAAATTCAACAATTTGTAGTTGTTATGATGAAGTTTATGGTTACAGCTCCAATAATGGCTATAGGTGGTTTTGCTATGGCCTTATCTAAGGATAAAAAGTTAACACTAGTATTAGCTGTTTCTATACCACTTCTTATACTAGTTATATTTTTAGTAGCAAGAAAGGCTATACCTTTATTTAAGGCAATGCAAAATAAGGTAGATAAAATAAACTTAGTTTTGCGTGAAAACCTTGCAGGAATTAGAGTAATACGTGCCTTTAACCGTATTGATGATGAAAAGGAGCGTTTTAGAGAAGCAAGTTATGATTTTACATCTACAGCTATTAGAGTAAATAAGATGATATCAATCATAATGCCTATGATGATGCTTATAATGAATTTTACAAGTGTTGCTATTGTTTGGTTTGGAGGAATTCGTATCGATAACGGGAATATGCAAGTTGGAGATATGATGGCATTTATTCAATATGTAATGCAAATTATGTTCTCTTTCCTTATGCTTGCTATGATGTTTGTTATGATACCTCGTGCTCAAGCATCAGCAGACAGAATAAATGAAGTTTTAAATATGGAACCTGAAATTACTGACCCTGAAAACCCTAAAAATGAGTGTGTGAAAAGAGGGTATGTGGAATTTAAGGATGTTACATTTAATTATCCAGGTTCACAAGAGCCAGCTATAAAAAATATAAGTTTTAGTGTAAATCCTGGAGAAACAACAGCAATAATAGGGGGTACAGGTTCGGGAAAATCTACACTTATAAATCTTATTCCTCGCTTTTATGATGTAACTTCAGGAGCTGTGCTGGTAGACGGAATAGATGTAAGAAATATGTCTCAAAAAGAACTTAGAAAAAAGATAGGTTTTGTACCACAAAAAGCAGTTTTATTTACTGGCACTATTGAAGAAAATATTAGATATGGTAAAGAAGATGCAACTGAGATAGAAATAAGACATGCAGCAGAGGTAGCTCAAGCCTCAGAATTTATTTCTAATATGAAAGAAGGATATGATACACTAATTGCCCAAGGTGGTAATAATGTATCAGGAGGACAAAAGCAGCGTCTTTCTATTGCCCGTGCTCTTGTTGGAAGACCAGAAATATATATATTTGATGATAGCTTTTCCGCTCTTGATTTTAAAACTGATGCAAAGCTTCGTGAGGCTCTTAAAGAAGAAACTAAAAATTCAACAGTAATTATTGTTGCTCAGAGAGTCAGCACAGTAATAGATGCAGATAGAATTATAGTCTTAGATGAAGGAGAAATTGTGGGAATAGGAACTCACAAGGAGCTATTAAAATCTAGTGAAGTTTATCGTGAGATTGTATCTTCACAGCTTAGTGAGGAGGAATTAGCATGAGTGAAAATAAAACACAAAGAAGAGGTCCAGGAAGACATGGAGGACCTGCAATGGGAAGGCCAGTTGAAAAGGCTAAAGATTTTAAGGGAACTGTAAAAAGATTAATGAAATACTTAAGACCTCGAAGATTTAACATTATAGTTGTTTTCATAACTGCTATAGCAAGTACTATATTTAGTATTGTAAGTCCTAAAATTATGGGAAGAGCTACAAATAAGCTGTTTGAAGGATTAATGGCAAAGGGACAATATGCTAAAAATCTCTTTAAACCTGAGAATATACCTAATTTTCTAAAAATGCCGGACTTGCCAGAGTCTCTTAGAAAAATGATAAATAATATGATAACAAATCCTAGTTCTGCTAAATCAGAAGGAACTATGGATATTTCAAGTATAGATCCTGAAATTTGGAGATTTATAAGTACCCATGGACCTAAGATAGATTTTAATTATATAGGAAGAATCGTTTTAATACTTATAGGCCTTTATGCTGTAAGTTCTATATTTAATTATATCCAACAGTATATTATGGCAGGAGTTGCCCAAAACACAGTTTATGATATGCGTAAAGATGTAAATGAAAAGCTTAATAAATTACCTTTGAAATATTATGATTCTCGTACCAATGGTGAAATATTAAGCCGTGTTACTAATGACCTTGATACAGTTGCTTCAACCCTTCAGCAAAGTTTAACACAACTTGTAACAGCTATTGTAACAATTATAGGCATTATTATAATGATGCTTACTATAAGTCCTCTGCTTACTCTTGTTACATTTGTAACTTTACCTCTTTCTGTACTTATAACAACAGAAGTTGCAAAAAAGTCTCAAAAATATTTTAAAAGTCAACAGCAGATTCTTGGAGAACTAAATGGACATGTAGAGGAAATGTATACAGGACATAAAATAGTAAAAATCTTTACACGCGAAGAAAAGTCTATAGAAAAGTTTAATGAAGTAAATGAAAGACTTTACGAAGTTGGTTGGAAAGCACAATTCATTTCAAGTGTAATAATGCCAATGATGAGTTTTGTAAATAATATAGGATATGTTTTAGTTTGTGTAATTGGAGGAATTTTTGTAACTAAAGGAAGAATGGATGTTGGTGGAGTTCAAGCATTTATACAATATTCAAGACAGTTTGGTCAACCTATAGTTCAAACTGCAAATATAGCAAATATTCTTCAATCTACTGTAGCAGCAGCTGAACGTGTTTTCGAAATATTAGATGAGGTTGAAGAGATTCCAGACAAAGAAGACGCTAAGATTGTTGACTTTGAAAATGGAGAGATAAAAGAAAAAGATAAAAACAATAATATAAGAACTATAGGAAAGCTAAAAGGAGAAGTTTCATTCCAACATGTTAAGTTTGGATATAATGAAACTGTTCCTCTCATGGAGGATATGAATATAGATGTAAAACAGGGTCAGACTATAGCAATAGTAGGTCCTACAGGAGCAGGGAAGACTACTCTTGTAAATTTGCTTATGCGCTTTTATGAAATTCAAGGAGGAAGAATCACTATAGATGGAGTTGATATAAGAGATTTTAAACGCGGCGATTTGCGCTCTATGTTTGGTATGGTGCTTCAAGATACATGGCTATTTAATGGTTCTATAAGGGATAATATAGCTTACAGTAAAAAAGATGCTACATTTGAAGAAATAGTTGCAGCAGCAAAAGCAGCTCATGTAGATCACTTTATTAGAACTCTTCCAGAAGGATATGACACAGTGTTAAATGAAGAAGCTTCTAATATATCACAAGGACAAAAACAGCTATTAACTATTGCTAGGGTAATATTAAAAGATCCATCAATTTTAATTCTTGATGAAGCTACTTCAAGTGTTGATACAAGAACGGAAATTCAAATACAAAAGGCTATGAATAACCTTATGAAGGGAAGAACAAGTTTTGTTATTGCTCATAGATTATCTACAATTCGAGATGCAGATTTAATACTCGTTATGAATAATGGAAGAATCATTGAACAAGGAAATCACAAAGAACTTCTTGAAAAGGGCGGCTTTTATGCAGAGTTATATAATAGTCAATTTACAGGAAAGAGTTTTGAGGGCGAAGCTGTATAAATATATAAAGGTTGTATAGCATTTTAAAGTGCTATGCAACTTTTTATATAGTATATTTTGCTATTTTTAGAAGCAAATTAGAAAATAGGCATAAAGTAAGCTAAACCCTTATTTCTCAATGGTTTGATGGACTTAAAAAAATTGCGGAATAATAGCAAAAAACTATTGAGATTTAGAAACAATTATGTTATATTCGTATGGGTTATGATATGTAGGTTTGACTATAGTTATAATGGTATTTAATAACCTTCTTTTTGGCTTTAAATATGCCATGAGGGGTTTTTATTTTTATTTTATTAAACTTACTTATAAAAATTAAAAATTTTTACAAATACTCAAAACCAAATAAGTATATAAAATATTGTTAGTAAAGGAGTTGTTAAGGTGTGACAGGAGATATTTTTGTTCAATTATTAAATGTTTGTAAGGTTTATGATCAAGAGGAGATGGTGGTTAATAACTTAAACCTTGAGGTTAAAAAAGGAGAATTTCTGACTATATTAGGTCCAAGTGGTTGTGGAAAAACTACTACTTTAAGAATGATTGCAGGGTTTGAAACACCTACTAGTGGAAAAATAATAATAGATGGAGAAAATATTACTAATAAGTCACCTCATCAAAGGCCTGTAAATACAGCATTTCAAAACTATGCTTTATTCCCTCATATGAATATTTATGATAATATTGCCTTTGGTTTGAAAATGAAAAAGGTGCCAAAGGATGAGATTAATAAAAGGGTACTGGAAATGCTCAAGGTTGTTCGATTAGAAGGGTATGAAACTAGAATGCCATCTCAGCTAAGCGGCGGTCAAAAGCAACGTGTATCTATTGCTAGAGCCTTAATTAATAATCCAAAGGTTCTGCTACTAGATGAACCGCTGGGCGCTCTTGACCTAAAACTTCGCAAACAGATGCAATTGGAACTTAAATATCTTCAAAGGAGCCTTGGCATAACCTTTATATTTGTAACGCATGATCAAGAAGAGGCACTAACTATGTCTGACAGGATAGTGGTTATGAATAAAGGAGTGATAGAGCAGGTAGGAGTACCAGAGGAGCTCTACGAAAGGCCAAAAACTAAATTCGTTGCTGATTTCTTAGGAGAAACAAATATTCTTGAAGGGGAAGTAATTAAGATAAAAGAAACAGAAGTATTACTTCATCTTGAAGAAGAACAGGATATAATAAGAATTCCAAATCTAAATTATGATTTAGGAGATAAGTTTACTGTTTCAGTAAGACCGGAGAGAATAAAAATAAAGACAGAGCCAGAAGATGGAGATGTATGGCTTCAATGTAAGCTGAAGGAAAGAATATACGTTGGTTCTTCTGTTAAAACAGTAATGATTCTAAAAAACGGTAAAGAAATTATAGTAAATGAACCAATAGGGCAAAGCTTTAATTTCCAAGATGGCGTAAAAGACTATTTTGTTACTTGGAAATCAATGCATACAGTAGTTATTAAGGCTTAAGGGAGGTAGTGAAGATGGAAAATAGAAATTCCCTTAGCAGAATAATGAACAAGCTTAAAGAAAAGGCAGGCATGATAGCAACGGTAATGCCAGTAACTTTATGGATGTTAGCATTTTTCATAGTACCATTAATTTTAATTCTTATAGTCAGCTTTTCTTCAAGAGGAGAAACAGGAAATATTATATTTAAATTTACATTGAATAACTATGCTAGAATATTTAATAAACTTTATATTACCATATTTATTAAATCACTTTTGATAGGATTAGCTACTACTGTAATATGTTTGGTACTTGGATATCCTTTTGCATTTATAATTGCACGGGCTGGAAAAAGATTAAAACCATTATTTTTATTATTGATTATATTACCATTCTGGACAAACTCCTTGGTAAGAACCTATGCTATGATAATATTGTTAAGAACTGAGGGGATTTTAAATCATATTCTTTTAGGAATAGGATTAATAAATGAACCTTTACATCTTATGTATAATAACATAGCTGTAATGATAGGAATGCTATACATGATGTTCCCATTTATGGTACTTCCTCTTTATTCATCAATTGAAAAACTAGATATGAGCCTTTTAGAAGCCGCAGATGACTTAGGAGCAAGTCCGTTAAATAAATTTTTGAAGATAACGCTTCCTCTTACAAAGGGAGGTATATTATCAGGTTCTCTTTTGGTGTTTGTTCCAACCCTTGGATTGTTTTTTATAACAGATTTAATGGGAGGAAGCAAAGTTGTGCTTATGAGTAATTTGGTTAAGAACCAATTTTTAACCGCAAGAGACTGGCCTTTTGGATCAGCTATATCTGTTATTCTCATGATAGTAATGATAATATTAATCTTCTATTACACTAAATTTAGCGGCAATAAAAATAAATGGGAGGTGTTATAGAAGGTGAAAGGTTCAACAGGAAAAATACTTAAAGGAATGTATGCATTATTAATATACATGTTTTTATATATTCCTATAATGGTGCTTATAGTCTTCTCATTTAATGAATCTAAGCTTAATGTAGTTTGGACAGGATTTACATTTAAGTGGTATGAGAGCTTAATGCATAATGCTGGTATATTAGAAGCGGTAAAGAACTCATTAATAGTAGCAATTATAAGTACTATAATTGCTACTATTATAGGTACATTAGCTGCAATAGGACTTTATAGATATAAATTTAGAGGAAAAAATATAATAGATTCTGTGCTGAATATACCTTTAGTTATACCAGAAATAGTTATGGGTATATCACTGCTTGCTTTTTTCTCAGTTATAAATATGCCTCTTGGAAGAGTTACTTTAATTATTGCACATATAACTTTTAGCATAGCTTATGTAATAGCAGTTGTAAGGACAAGGTTAGATGGCTTTGATATATCTGTAGAAGAAGCTGCACTAGATTTAGGTGCAACACCTATGCAGACATTTTTTTATGTTACACTACCTATAATTATGCCTGGAGTTATTGGTGGGGCACTGCTTGCATTTACGTTATCTTTAGATGATGTAATTATAAGTTTCTTCGTTGCAGGAGCAGGAAGTACAACTCTTCCGCTTAAGGTATTTTCAATGGTTAAGTTTGGGGTAACTCCTGAAATAAATGCTTTATCTACAATAATCATTGTGTTTACCTTTGTTGTAATAGGATTATCCTCAGCTTTGAAGAATGTTAATCTTAACATGAAAAAAATAGGTACAGTGGTGCTTTCTATTGTACTTGTGATTTCAGGGGCAAGCTATGGAATCTGGGAATTTGCTAAGGCGAATGATGCACCAAAGGAAGTACTAAATGTATTTAACTGGTCTGAATATCTTCCTGAGTCTGTCATAGATAAATTTGAGGAGACTTACAATATAAAGGTTAACTACAGCACTTTTTCATCTAATGAAGAGATGCTTGCAAAGCTTATGGCAGGTGGAGGAGATTATGATATTGCTGTAGCCAGTGACTTTATGGTGGAAATCCTTAAAAAGCAGAATTTAATCAGAGAGATTAATAAGGATAATATTCCAAATCTAAAAAATATAGATCCTCAATTTATGAATTTACCTTTTGATAAAGGTAATAAATACAGTTTGCCATATATGTGGCTTGCTGGGATAATAGCCTATGACAGCTCTAAGATTCCAGAGGGAGCTATAACAAGCTATGCTGATTTATGGAAAGATGAATTTAAAAATTCATTGACAATATTAGATGACCAAAGAGCTATTATAGGTATTACACTAAAGAAACTTGGATATTCCATAAATGAGACTTCTCCAGAAGCTTTGGCAAAGGCAAAGGAAGAGCTTAAAAAGCTTCAACCTAACATTAAGGCTTACGACAGCGATAGTCCAAAGACTTCTCTTATAAATGGAGAAGCCAAGGTTATATTTGCTTGGGGAGCAGAAGGTTCTCTTGCAAGAAGAGAAAATCCTAATGTTAAATATGTAATACCAAAAGAAGGACTCTTTCTTCAGCAGGATAATTTTGTAATTCCTAAGGATGCAAAAAATATTAAAGCTGCTGAGCTATTTATAAACTTTGTAATGGATCCAGAAATTTCAGCTGAAATATCTAAAGCATTTCCATATGGAAATCCTAATAAAGAGGCTCAGAAACTTATGGACGAAGAAATGCTTTCTGATGAAGCGGTTTATCCGCCAGAGGAAGAAGTTGCAAAGGGTGAGTATTTAAAGGATATAGGAGAATCTATAACTGAATTTGATAGGATTTGGTCACAAGTTAAGCAATAGAAGAAATATTTTAAGAAATAGGAGATAGCTAAGAGTTAGTTATCTCCTATTTTTCTTTGGAAAAGATTGTTTTGATATCCAAAATAAGTTATTATATTTAATAGAAGAGAGAAGCATCAAAGGAAGTGAATATGATATGTATAAACTATCCGCAGTTTTTATAGGATTAATAATTGCAGTTATGGTAAGTTTTAATGGAACTCTTGCAAGTTATGTTGGTGACTATTTAGGAGTGCTTATAACACAGATTGTAGCTCTCATTACAATAAGTGTAATATTAATAGGCAAAGGGAAAGGAATTAATTTAAAAAGAAGAATTCCATTTTATTTATTCTCTGGTGGTACTATAGGTGTTGTGTTAACTTTATTCAACAATGTATGCTATAAAAATTTAGGAGTATCTTTAAGTTTATCATTAGGATTACTTGGTCAATCAGTTGCCGCAGTTATTATAGATCATTTTGGATTACTTGGAATGGATAAATATCATTTTAAAAGAGAAAAACTCATAGGCTTTGGACTAGCTTTTACAGGAATAGCTATTATGATAATTTACTAGAAAGGAATATTAGAAATGATATACATAATTTTAGCTTTTGCTTCTGGTGTACTAACCCTTCTTTCTATGATAGTAAATTCGAGTTTAGGGAAAAGAATAGGAGCATTTCAATCGAGTTTTGTAAACTTTTTTGTGGGAGTGATTTCTGCTCTTATATTAGTGTTTATTATTGAGAGAAAAGTGGCATTCGGTGAAAAACTTCATAGTATACCGGCTTGGGCTTATTTTGGAGGATTTTTAGGAGTCATGGTGGTTATTATATCGAATATTATAATACCTAAAATTCCTACTATATACTCAACCTTGCTTATCTTTATTGGCCAGCTTTTTACTGGAATTGTATTGGATTATCTTACTGGTATGGAAATATCTAAGGGAAAAGTTGTTGGAGGATTATTAATTTTGGCTGGAATGGCTTATAACTCTATGATAGATAGAAAAGAATTGGAAGAAAATGGACATGAGTGAGCCTAAAAAGGCTCACTCGAATAATTAGCTGTTTTTGTTTAATTCTACTCTTTTTACACGGCAATATCACCATAAGCTTCTTCGGAATGCTCTGACATATCTAGGCCAGTTTCTTCTGCTTCCTCAGTTACCCTTATGTCAATAAATTTACTTATAAATTTTATGATTACAAATGTCATTATTGCTGCAAAAATAACTGTAGCTATTATTGAAATCAATTGAACTTCTAATAATTTAAAGTTTCCCAATATTAATCCATTAGCTCCATCAGGATTTACAGCTTTTGAAGCAAATATTCCAGTAGCTATTCCTCCCCATATTCCACCAATTCCATGACATCCAAAAGCATCTAAAGCATCATCATACCTAAATCTATTTTTCATAACAGTCACTGCAAAGAAGCATATAATACCTCCTATAAGACCAATCAACATGGCTGACAATGGACTTACAAATCCAGCTCCAGGAGTTATAGATACAAGACCAGCAATGGCTCCACTGGCCACACCTAAGGAAGTTACCTTCTTTTTAGTAAACAATTCACATAAACTCCAGCCAATAGCTCCCGAAGCAGCTGAAGTATTGGTAGTAATAAATGCATTTAATGCTATATCATTTACGCCTAATGCACTTCCAGCATTAAATCCAATCCATCCAAACCACAATATTCCGGCTCCTAGCATGGTCATTGGCAAATTACTAGGTGCAGCTTCTCCTGATTTTTTTCTTTTTCCTAGTACTATGGCTAAAACTAAACCTGAAATACCTGAACTGATATGAATAACATTTCCACCTGCAAAATCTAAAGCCCCTAAGTTTCTTATCCAACCTCCAGCACCCCATACCCAATGTGCTAAAGGATCATAAACAAAAGTGGTCCAAAGTAAAATAAAAATTACAAAAGGTAAAAATCTCATTCTTTCTGCTATAGCTCCAGAAATTAAAGCGGGAGTTATTATAGCAAACATAAGTTGAAATAACATAAATATTTGTTGAGGAATGTTTGAGGCATAAGCTGCATTTGGTATAAAATTTACTCCTTTTAGCCCTAGCCATCTAAAATCTCCTATTAAACCCCCAATATCTGTTCCAAAGCACAAAGTGTAACCAATTAATATCCATTGAATTGAAATCAATGCTATAGCAGCATAACTGTGCATAGTAGTGCTTAGTATGTTTTTCCTTCTAACCATGCCCCCGTAAAATAAAGCTAACCCTGGTGTCATTAAAAACACTAATGCTGCTGCAAAAATCATAAAAATAGTGTCTGTTTTGTTTACTAAATTCATAAAAAATCGCCCCCCCATTTATAAAAGCATAAAAATTAATTTGGTTAATAAATTGAGTCTTAATTGATATATTATCACTATATTAGTATATATATTAACATATTATTAAATAATGTCAATATATATTGATAAATTATTAATAAATATTGGCGAAGGATTATTAATTACTTTGTATGAATAAATTCATTTTGCAAACTCTAGATTTCTTATGGTTGGAATGATATCATGTATTATATGATAAATTAGGATATATAATAGCATTAAGAATTAGATATATGACTGACTAGAAAGGGTCCTAAAATGAGAATTAATAAATTTATTAGCGAAACAGGTATATGTTCAAGAAGAGAAGCAGATGAATATATTAAAGCAAAAAGGGTTACTATTAACGGAAAAATTGCAGAGCTGGGAAGCAATGTAGAGGCGGGAGATGTTGTAAAACTTGATGGTAAGCAAATAGGTAAAAAAAGAAAGCCAGTATATATAGCTTTAAATAAGCCAGTAGGAATTATAAGTACTACAGAAAGGCATGTGAAAGGAAATATTATTGATTTTGTTGATCACAAAGAGCGTATATTTCCTATAGGTAGATTGGATAAGGATTCTCAAGGTTTAATTTTGCTTACTAATGATGGAGATATAGTAAATAAGATTTTAAGATCAGAGAATAATCATGAAAAGGAATATATAGTAACAGTAGATAAACCTATTACGGGTTCCTTTTTAAATGGTATGGCAAGCGGAGTTAAAATTTTAGGAACAAAAACTAAGCCTTGCAAGGTAAGACGTATAAATGATACAGTTTTTAATATAATTTTAACTCAAGGACTTAATCGTCAAATAAGAAGAATGTGTCAAGTCTTTGGTTATAAGGTAGTTAAATTGAAGCGCATTAGAATTATGAATATTAAGCTTGGAAACTTAAAAATTGGACAGTGGAGGAATTTGACTAAGGAGGAATTAAGTGAATTAATGAGATTAATTAAATAAGTGATGCTTATTTAAAAACACATATTCTATATACTGGAAACATATGTTTTTATGTATGGCGATAAAAAATATAAAAGACTTATTTATAAGTAAAAATGATAGAGATTATGTATGAAGTACATAATAAAGAAAGAAGGTGGGAAAAGTAAAAACGAAGGAGGAGATGAAAAATGAATAAAAGTAAGAAAAACAATAAGAAGAATAATGTGTTAAATGGATTAGCTATTGGAGCAGTACTTTTATCCATGGGACTTAGCAGCATTTCACAAGTAACTTATGCAGCTTCTAGAGAGTTTAAATGGGCCTTCTGTAAGTGAAAGCTGTTGCAGAAGAAGAGAGCATAAAAATTTATTAAAGGAATCTTTAAAGGAATTAGTTAAAGAAAGAAAGCTTACACAAGAGAAGGCTGATAATGTACTTTCCTATATTAAGAAAAACAAAGATGAAAGACAATATAGAGTTTTATTTGATGATATGGTAAAGAAAGGAATTATTACAAAAGAAGAGGCAGATGATATTAGAGAGAAAAATAGAGATAAAAGAATGCTTTTAAGAAGAGAGAAGATAACTAAAGATCTTAATGAATTAGTAAAGGATAAAACAATAACTCAAGAACAAGCAAATAAATTCATAGAAAAGTTGCAAAAGCAGGATGAGGAGATTAAAGAATTACATAAAAAAGCGAAAAACATGTCTCCAGAGCAAAGGAAAGAGTATATGAAGAACGCTTTAAAAGGTAAAGATATACTAGAACAGATGGTGAAAGAAGGGATAATCACACAAAAGCAAGCTGAATCTATGAGAGAAGTGATGCCAAAACCTCATAAAGAAGAAAGATAACATATGAAAAATTATCCAGCAGCAATAAGAAAAGCTTCTGGATAATTTTTTATTGATTGTATGAATATATTATTTTTGTACAATCAATATGATTTGGTAAGTTTTATAAAATAGAAATGCAAAAGTAAATAATAGTGATATAATAAAAATAGTATATGGCAGTATTGCCTAAAGAAGGGGGGATAAGAATGGAGCTAGAAATAAAAAATAAGGTACAAAAGGCTTTTAATGAATTAATACCTTATATGCAGGCATTTTTTGAAGATGAAATAGCATTTACCATTTCTACAACAGAATATTTTCTTAGGGTTGTAAACAGCGAAAATATAAATATGAATGCAAAACCAGGAGACCCTTTAAGGCCAGGCGGTGCAGCCTATGAATGTATAAAGGCAAAGAAAGTAGTGTCTCTAATAGTACCTAAGGAGGTTTTCGGAGTAGAGATAAAGGCTATAGGAATACCTGTAAAAGATGATAATGGCTCTATAGTAGGAAGTATAGTACTAGTAAAAAGCCTAAAGAGATATTATGAAATGCTAAACTTATCTAGAACTTTGTCGCATTCATTAGAAGAAATAACAAAGATTTCAAGTGAAGTTTCATCGGGCATAGAAAATACAGTGAATTCAAATAATAAGATTTTGTCAGAGCTTCATGAAGCTGAAAACAGAGCAGAAGATACAAATGATGTCTTAAGTTTTATAAAAAATGTAGCTCACCAGACAAATCTTCTTGGATTGAATGCAGCTATAGAAGCTTCAAGGGCAGGAGAATATGGAAAAGGATTTAGTGTTGTAGCTAATGAAATCAGAAAGTTATCTAATTCAAGCAGCGAATCAGTAAACAAGATAAACAATATATTAACTCAAATAAAATCTTCAGTAAACAAAATATCTAAAAGCATTATGTATACTACAGATACTTTTAATCAGCAATTGTCTGAAATTCAGCAAATAGATGCAGAACTGCAAAAGTTGAATTCCATAGCAGCCATATTGAAAAAAAGTATGGAGTAGAAATATATGAGCCAAGCTTTGTGGAAGAATAGAATAAAAAAAGGTACATATAGTCCAGCAGCTATTAGAGGTAAAAGCGGCTGGACTATATATATTATCTATAAAGGGGAGGGGGTATAGAATGAATCTAAAAGAACTAGAAACAATAATTTTAACACCAGCTTCAAGTATAAGAAGAGAAATGGGAAAAGAACTTTTAAAGAAAGGGCTAGTATCCAGTGTAAAGGGAAGGAACATAGAAAATACATATCATATTTATGGCAATGTATCAAATGAAATAAATCACAAGGAATTGAGTACTCATATAAAATTAAATCTTAAAAATAAAAAGTTAGAAGGTGTGAGATGTACTTGTGATGATTTTAAAGAGTTCTCTAAAAATCAGCCCCTTTTTATGTGTGAACATTTAACAGGAACCGTATATAAGTTTTTAAGTTTAATGAATAAAAGAAGAGTGAAAAAGCAGGATTTAACAGATGCTATATCTAAAAATAAAATTAAAAAAACAGGAGTAGGTATTGATACAAAGATAATTCATAAGTTATGGAAAGGAGTAACTACCTACGAACTAGAGTTTAGAATAGGCATAAATCATAAACATTTAATAAGAGATTTGAAAAAATTTATTCATGACTATGATGATGGGAAATACATATACTTTAACAATGAATTCATATATAATCCAAATGAACATAGCATTTCGCAATCTTATATAAAAATAATAGATTTTATAAGAAAATATGATAAAAAAGATGATAGAAATTATATTTCAGGAAGAAATATAATTTTACATCCTAATGAATTGAGAGGATTTTTAGAGTGTGCTGCAGGAAACAAAGTGCAGTTAAAGTATAATGGAATTGAGTATAATTCAACTGTGCTCATGGAAGATTTGCCATTAAGCTTTACATTAAAAGAAGATGATGAACATTTTAAGTTGACTACTCATAAAAGATTTCCTATTCCATTAAATGAGGATAATAGTGTCTATCTGTTTAATAATGAAATATACTTACCTTCACAAAATCAAATTAAAAGATACCTTATTCTATATCCTAAATTAAAAAAATACGGGAAAATATTATTTCATAAGAATATGGAAAACTACAATAAAATTATTTCGCTAATAAGCAGTATTTCCAAGGATATTATCTTATCGGAGGATGTAAGGAAATTTGCAGCAGACTCGTCTAAGTTAGAGTTTTTAATCTACAAAGAGGAAGAAAATATTTATTGCAGCGTATATGCAACTTATAATAATGAAAAGATTAATATATTAAAAAAAGGCAGCAGAAAGACTCAGCTTATAAGAGATTTTAAAATGGAAGAAAAGGCTCTTATGAAACTTGAATACTATAAATTTATAAGAAGAGAAGATAGGCTTTTATTTATTGGGGATGATGAAGATATTTTCAATATTATGAATAAAAAAGAAAATATTATAACATCATTAGGAACTCTTATTTTAGGCAAGGGCTTTGAAAATGTAAAGATATATGATGGAAGTTCTATTAAAATAGATTTATATGAGGAAGATGAATATTTTAAATTTAATTATGCCATAGGAGATGTAGATAGAGATGAACTTCCAAATATATTTCAGAGTTATAAAAAAGGTAGCAGGTTTTATAAAACTAAGGACAATAAGTTCATAGATCTTGAAGATGAAGATATACAAAACTTTTTTAGCTTAATTGAAACGCTAAATTTAGAGGAAAAACTAGATGATGGCTATAGTTATATAGCTAAAAGTAAAGCTTTATATATGGCTGAAAAACTAAAGAATAGAGAATATAAATTTGGCTGGGGATCAGAATTATTAGATTACATAGAAAAAAGAGAAACTGGTATAAATGATGAAGCACCTATTCCTAAAAATCTAAAAGCAAAGCTTAGAGAATATCAAGTTAAGGGATTTAGATGGCTTAAAGGATTAAGTGAGTTAGGATTAGGTGGAATTTTAGCAGACGAGATGGGACTTGGGAAGACTATCCAAACTATAGCTTTTCTTCTTAGTGAAAAGAATAAAAAATCTTTAATAATAACCCCTACATCTATTATATATAATTGGAAAAGCGAAATAGAAAGATTTGCCCCCTCTCTTAAAGTTGGTATTATCCATGGCAGCACAATGGAGCAAGCAAAGGCTATGGATGCTTTAGATGAGTATGATTTGATTTTAACCACCTATGGTACTTTAAGAAATAATATAGATAGATATAAAGATTTAATCTTTGATTATTGTATCATAGATGAGGCTCAAAATATAAAAAATCCTTTATCTCAAAGCACTCTAGCTGTAAAAATGGTAAATGCTAAGGTTAAATTTGCTTTAACAGGAACTCCTATAGAAAACAATTTGATGGAGCTTTGGTCCATATTTGATTTTATAATGCCGGGATATCTTTATTCTAGGGAAGTATTTCATGATAAATTTATTTTAGATGAGGATTCAAATTTAGAAGGCCTTAGGCTTATGATAAAGCCGTTTATTCTGAGAAGAACTAAAAGTGAGGTTATAGAGGATCTGCCAGATAAAATAGAAAAGAAAATATTAGTTGAAATGACACCCAAGCAGAAGGCAGTATATAAGGCTTACATAAAAAATGTAAGAGAAAGAATAAAAAATGATTTAGATGGAAATATTCCAATTTTTTCTTATTTAACAAGGTTGCGGCAGATTTGTCTTGAACCATCTCTTGTATTTAATGAGTATAAAGGCGGAAGTGGAAAAATTAAAATTGCACTGGATTTAGTAGAGGAGAATATAGATTCTGGTGGCAAAACTCTTCTTTTCTCTCAGTTTACTTCTGCATTGAAAATAATAGGAGAAACTTTAAAAGAGAGAGAAATTAAGTACTATTATTTAGATGGTGCAACTTCTTCTAAAGAAAGAATTAGGCTTGTAAATGAGTTTAACAAGAGCAGCAAAGTTAAGGTGTTTTTGATTTCATTAAAGGCAGGTGGGACAGGACTTAATTTAACCAGCGCTAATCTTGTAATTCATTTTGATCCTTGGTGGAACCCAGCAGTAGAAAATCAAGCAACAGATAGAGCGCATAGAATCGGTCAAAAGAATGTAGTTGAAGTTGTGAAGTTAGTGTCTAGAGGTACTATAGAGGAAAAAATAGTTCTCCTTCAGGAAGAGAAAAAAGAATTAGCTCATAATGTGCTTACCAGAGATTTTAAGGAAGGAATTATGTTAAATAGATTATCTCGAGAAGAACTTATAGATCTTTTTTGTAGAGAATAGCCATATTGGATTTTTTTAAATAGAAAAGAATACCCACGCTTTAAAATGCTATGCATTTAGGTGGTAAGGGCGTTCATGAAATTTTATTGAAAGCAAGTTTATTCATATATAAATTATGGTAAGATATATAAAAGACAGAAACATAGTACAGAAAGGAATTGAACATATGAAATTATTTTTTATTTCAGATATTCACGGATCTTTATATTATTTAAATAAGGTTATGGAACAGTATAAGAAGGAAGATGCAGATTATATAATTATATTAGGGGACGAACTATATCATGGACCTAGGAATCCTATGCCAAAGGAGTATAATCCACAAGAAGTGGCAAGGATATTAAACAACTACAAAGATAAGATTATTGCAGTTCGCGGAAATTGTGACAGCGAAGTGGACCAGATGCTTATTGAGTATCCTATTATGAGCGATTATTCTATAGTTTTATATAATGGAAGAAGGCTTTTTTTAACTCATGGTCATATATATAATGAAGAAAATCTTCCAAACCTAAGTGAGGGAGATGTGCTAATCTATGGGCATATACATGTACCTGTAGCTAAAAAAGAGAATGGCATATTTATAATAAATCCAGGCTCTATTGCCATACCAAAGGATGATACACCTCATTGCTGTGCAGTATTAGAGGATAATGTATTTAAGATAAAGACATTAGATGGAGAAATATATAAAGAAATTAATATATAATAATGTGACTATAATCGTGGATATTAAAAAAATACTCTGTTATAATTACTTTGGGTGATGAAATATAATGGACAAAATAGATGTTAATGATTTAGAAGAACTACTTGGAAAAATAAATTTAATAGATATAAGAGAATCTTTCGAATATGAAAGTGGGCATATTCCAACGGCGAAAAATATGCCAATGAAGGATATGTTGAAAGACCCAGACAACTTTTTAGATAAGGATAAAGAATACTACATAATTTGCCAAACAGGAAGAAGAAGCAGCATTACCTGTAGCGAACTTAGGTTAAAAGGATTTAAAGTAAAGGTTGTGACAGGTGGAACTGACATGTATGAAGGAGAGTTAGAAAAATAATATAAAAGGAGTTAAGTAATCATTAGATACTTAGCTCCTTTGATTTTGTTAAACAGAGTTAAGCAGATTAAAAATAGCATCATCTATATTGTGAATATTATTAGGTGCAAGCCATTCTTGAGAAATTACAGTATATTTACATTTATTGTTTTTTAAATAACTGTAAATTATATCCGCTTCGTCTATCTCATCTTTGGTAATCTCCAGCAAGTCATTGAATATTTCAGGCTTAAAGTTGTCTAAAATATTGGTTTTTATCATTTTTAATATTTGTTCAATATTTGCTTTATTAAAATTATATTTTGTGCTAAAAAGTATTTTATTTCTTTTAATAAGAAACAATTTAAAAATGCAGACATCTAGTCTTTCTATCATAACTATATTTCTATTTTTTTCTGCAAAGTCTACAACTCTTTCTTTACTTATAAGCACTTTGATTGAATCTATTATATCCCTATATTTTGCTGCAGTTTCGAAATCTAAGTTTTCAGAAGCATGAAGCATTTCTTGTTTTATTTCTTTAAGCATATCCATATCAGTACCCTGAAATAGACCTATGATCTTGTTAATTACATTTTGATATTTTACAGATACAGAATCTCCTGAGCACATCCCTATACACTTTCCTAAAAAATAGTTTAGACATGAACTACTTCTTTTAGAGGGATTATTGCAAAGTATTTTATAGAAATCTTTTATGCCAAGCACAGTCTTTTCAACTAGATTTTTATTAGTAAATGGACCAAAGTACAGACTATTATCATCATCTACAAAGCTTACAATATCTATATTAGGATAGGTTTTATCAGTTTCAATTTTAATATAAATATAGGATAGCGGGCTTTTCATAAGTCTGTTGTATGTAGGCTTCAGTTTCTTGATATACTTACATTCCATCATAAGAGCTTCAAATTCTGTGTCTGTAATTATAAAATCAAAATCCTTAAGATTTTTTACAAGTTTTTGCACCTTAGTGCTGTGGGCTTTTGAATTATAAAAATAGGATTGTACTCTTTTTTTTAAGCATTTAGACTTTCCTACGTATATAACATTTCCAAGGGAATCTTTCATAAAATATATTCCAGGGCACAAAGGCAGATTTCTTACTTTTTCTTTTAAATCCATATTAGCACCTCTTTTGTTTAATAGGTGAATATCTATAATTTTATCATAATCACTTCAAGGGTGTAATACTTAGTATTTAAAGAATATATGGCCAAGCAATTAGTTTTCAGACTTGCCTTGAGAAATCTGCATAATGATATTAGAATATTAAATGTATAATATATGATTATAACGTTAACTAAAACCTAATAAAATTTTTATCCAGGTGATGAGTAAGAGGCGTGATTGTTATATTGAGTGTTGAAATTTAAACTTACTAGGTGGTGATACATATGAAAAATATAGAAGTTGTTGCAGCAATTATGAAGCATGATAATAAAATATTTATTACTCGCCGCAGTTACGGAGAATTTAAAGATATGTGGGAATTTCCAGGCGGTAAAATTGAAGATGGAGAAACTCAAGAAGAAGCTCTTATTCGCGAGATTAAAGAAGAACTGGAATTAGATATTAAAATATCTAAATATTTAACTACTATTGATTATGATTATCCAAATTTTCATCTTACAATGCACTGTTTTATATGTGATATTTGTGGTGGAGAGCTGCATTTAAATGCTCATAATGATGCTAAATGGGTAAATTTAGATGAAGTGGACAACCTAAGATGGATTCCAGCAGATGTGTTGGTAATTGAGAAACTTAAAAATATGTAAAGTAAGGGTGATATTAATATCGTTATTATAAAAAAGAGCACATAACTGCAAGACAATTGTGGATATGTGCTTTTTTATTGTTCAAAATTGTGTATATTGTAATAGTATGTGATAATATAAAAGTAATGGAACAAGTATGTAAAATTATAAACAAAAATCATGCAATTATATAACTATTAGAATTTATAATTGAAGGATGTGTTATGTCAAGTGGATAGCTGGAGTAAGCCCAATATAGATAATATTATAGCAAGAAAAAGAGTAGATTTATCATTATTCAAATATGGTATACATATACCGATAGAATATAGAAAAAGCTTTTTAAGTATAATTCCTGAAGGATATATATCCCTAGGTAAAGCAAAAAAGATAATAATGGAATTTGATGATTTTTCAGCAGAAGCTGAAATAAGAAATATAAATGTTCAAAAGAGAAATGATGATGTTTTGCAGATAAGATATGGTGTTAATTCTGATATTGCAAAATATCTAAAAAGTAAGTTTAAGAAAAGTTATTATATTCTTGAAGCAAACAGTTCACAAGATCAAGATAATATAAATGAATATATAGAATTTTATAAATCAGACAAACCATACAAGCTAAATGTAAAATTAATAACAGAGTCAGAGGATACTATGAGTATAAAAGAAAAGTTTTTTAATTATATAGGTGATAAAAATTCATTAGGCAATAACTATCAGAAATCATATAAATTAATTCTGTTAATAAAACTTTTAAACAATGTAAACGCTGAAGGCAAAGGTGATTATGAAAAAATTTGCAATGACATAGCAAATTTTTATATTAAAAGGCATAGCGATGGACTATTAGTTGAAAGTAGTGATAGTAAAATTGCTCAAAAAATTAATAGTTTATCAGTAGATATAGTAAAGTCTATAATGAATGAAAATGCTTATAAAGTTATTAATAATCAAGGATATGTATATAAAGAACAAATAGATGATCAAGAGTATTTGTGTTTTAATAAGGAACTATGGAATAGTCTAAATAAAGAAGATATATCAAATCTAAACTCAATATTATATTCAAAACTTGAACTTTACTATAAAGAAAGAATAAATGATTCAAATGATAATAAAGAAGAAGATTTGATAATTAAAGATGCTGTTGAGCAAATACATAACTACATATTAGCAAAAGGATATACTTACGACTTAGATTTAATAAAAAATTACTACTTATCACTTAAAACAAAGCCTTTTGTATTATTATCAGGGATTTCAGGAACAGGTAAAAGCAAATTAGTTCAGTTGTTTGCAGAGGCCATAGGTTCAACTTGTGAAAATGGAAGATTTATGCTAATTCCAGTTAGACCTGATTGGTCAGATCCTTCGGATCTGTTAGGATATAAAAATATAGATAATAAATTTTTACAAGGGCCTTTAACTACTATTATAACGAGAGCAATAGATGATCCTACTAACCCATACTTTGTTTGTCTAGATGAAATGAACTTAGCTAGAGTAGAATATTATTTTAGTGATGTTTTATCTTTGATGGAAACAAGAAAAAAGATAGGAGAAAAGATTGTTACTGAAAAAATTTTTAAGATAGAAACTTTTGGAGAAGATAAAGAAGCTGCAAAAAAATATGGTGATTTATATATTCCAGAAAATCTTTATATAGTTGGAACTGTAAACATGGATGAAACTACTTTTCCTTTTAGTAAAAAGGTTCTTGATAGAGCCAATACTATTGAATTTAATGAAGTTAATTTAAATATAAATTTTGAATACTTTGATACTATAGTTGAAGACATTAAAGGATTAAAAATGAATAATTCATATATTTCTTCTAAGTATTTAAAAGTAATTGATTGTATAAATAAAAGAGAAGAAATAGAAAAAATAATCTCTATATTAAATGAAATAAATTATGAATTAGAAAAAATTAATCATCATTTTGGATATAGAGTTCGTGATGAAGTGGTGTTAGTATAATATTGGTGTTAGTATATTAGTGTAGACACAAAAAGCCGAACACCTTAAAATATAAAAAGGGAAGGAAGTGTCTACAATGGCAAAAGGGCAAAAGTATTATACAGAAGAATTTAGAAAGACAATTGTA